>DATKCX010000130.1:0-9201 GCA_035512975.1 Ilumatobacter sp. | reverse complement strand
TCATCTCCAACTGGGACGCGTACACACCCGAGGGTTTGATCCCGGGCTTCACCGAGGAGTTCGGCACCTCAGTCGACCTCGCCATCCACGCGACCAACGAGGAGATCGTCGGGAAGCTCCTACAGAGCAAGGGCGAGGGGTACGACATCGCGTTCGTGACCGGACAGTTTGCGCAGCAACTCGACGAGGCAGGCCTGTTGGCCCAGATCGACCCCACCCTCGTGCCGAACATGTCGAAGCTGGCACCCGAGACCAAAGACCTCGTCGGGCTCGACTTCTCGATCCCGTACACCTGGGGGACCACCGGGCTGTGTTATCGGGACGACCTCGTCGAAACAGCGCCGACCAGCTGGTTTGACCTGTTACGCCCGGCCGACGATGTCACCGGCAGGACGACGATGCTCGCCACCGACCGATGGCTGCTGCTACCGGCGCAGAAGGCGCTCGGCTTCTCTGCGAACACCGTCGACGACGCCGAGCTCGAACAAGTCGCAGCGCTGCTCAAGGACGCGAAGCCGACGCTGCTCGCCTTTGACGACACGACGTTCTACAGCCGTCTCGTCAGTGGCGAAGCCTCGCTCGTTCAAGCGTGGGATGGTTGGTGCAACTACGCAATTGCCGAAGACCCGAACGTCAAGTTCGTCATCCCGTCCGAAGGCAGCGATCTGTTCTCCGACACGATGGTCATCCTGCAGGCGTCGGAGAACAAGGAGGCGGCACACGCGTTCATCAACTGGGTGCTCGAGCCGGAGAATCACAAGCAGGTTGCCGAACTCGTCCTCTACAAGGTGCCGAACCCCGAGGCGATGGCGCTGCTCGATCCTGCCGTCCTCGAACAGTTCCCGAACCTCGGCATGACCGCGGCCGAACTACTCGAAGGCGAACAGCTCAAGGATCTTGGAGAAGGCCAGTCCAAGTACACCGAGATCGTCACCGAGGTCACCTCGAGCTGACGTCGGAACGAACTGCTGCTCGTGCTCGCCGCATCATGAAGTCGTCGCACGGCCACAGCCGAGGAGGTCGGACACGCCGAGCAAACCTCGGCGAACGGCTGGTACTCCTCGGCCCCGGCGGGCTCTATCTTGCAGCGTTCTTCGTCGTCCCGCTCGTCCTCGTCGTCGGCTACGCGTTCCTGACGCCGTCGAGATTCGGTGGCGCAACGGCACCGGTGTCATTCGACAGCATCAGCCGGCTGGCCGAGCCGGTGTACCGCAGGGTCATCGCGACGTCGGTCGTACTGGCCCTCGCGGCCACGGTCTTTGCGCTGCTCATCGGCTACCCGGCGGCGCTCGCCATCGCCCGTCTGCCGCGTCGCTGGCGGACCATAGCGCTTGTTGCTGTCGTCTTGCCGTTCTGGACCAACTTCTTGATCCGAATGTACGCCTGGATCGTGCTGCTCAACAACGAAGGCCTGATCAATCGAATCCTGCGCGGACTGTCGGTCACCGACGAGCCGATTGCGTTGATGAACAACCGGCCCGCCATCGTGTTGGGCCTGGTGTACGCGTACCTGCCGTTGATGATCCTGCCGCTCTACTCCGCGATCGAACGGCTCGATCCACAACTCGGCGAGGCAGCGACGAACCTCGGCGCATCGGCGGTCACGCGCTTTCGAACCATCACGTTGCCGCTGACGACGCAAGGGGCGCTGACCGGCGCGTTGTTCGTGTTCGTGCCGAGCCTGGCGAATTTCATCGTCCCCGAACTCCTCGGCGGCGGCAAGACCGCCACGATCGGCACGCTTGCTCGCGATCAGTACCTGGAAACGCGCAACTGGCCCTTCGGCTCGTCGGTGACACTGGTCGTGCTCGTGATCGTCGGCCTGATCGTCGCCGCGCAGAGTAGGTTCGCACGTCGATACGGAGCCAACGCATGAGGGGGCCGGTTGGCGCCTGGGGCCGTGTCCACTTGGCGCTCACCTACGCGTTCCTCTACCTGCCGATCCTGGTGCTCGTCGGGCTGTCGTTCAACCGATCGGGTCTTGCGACCACATGGGGTGGATTCTCAACAAAGTGGTACGGCGAGTTGCGGCACAATGCTGACATCCGAGAGGGTCTGAGGAACACGCTGATCGTCGCGGTTGGCACCACCGTTCTCGCCACGATCCTGGGCACGTTGCTCGCGGTCGGCATCCAGCGCCACGTGCGCAACCCAGTCATCGAGGCCGTGTTCGTCGCTCCGGCCGTGATGCCTGACATCGTCCTCGCCGTAGGGCTGCTCCTCCTGTACACCCTCGTCGATTTCACCCTCGGTCTCACGAGTGTGCTGCTGTCGCACACACTGTTCTGCATGGCGTTCGTGACGGCTGTCGTTCGGACTCGGCTGCAACACGTCGACTCGTCGTTGGAGGAGGCGGCCCGCGACCTCGGAGACACCGCCGTCGGTGTGTTCGTGAGAATCACTCTTCCAGGCCTCGCTCCCGGCATCGTTGCGGCCGCGCTCTTGTCGTTCACGTTGTCGCTCGACGAGTTCGTGATCGCGTTCTTCACCAACGGTCCAACAACACCGACGTTGCCGCAAGTGATCTACTCCAACGTTCGGTTCGGGGTGAAGCCCGACATCAACGCCCTCGCCTCGGTTCTGCTGCTGGTGTCGACCGTGGCCGTCTTGACCGCTCAGCGATTCGCTCGCTTCACCGACACGATCGAACGCCAATGACCGACGCACCGCTGCTGCAAATCGCCGGTGTCTCGCGTTCGTTCGGAGACGTAACGGCGCTTGACGGCGTCAGTATCGACGTTGTCGAGAACGAGTTCTTTGCTCTGTTGGGCCCGAGCGGGTGTGGCAAGACGACGCTCTTGCGGATTCTGGCGGGGCTCGAAGATCCGGATGCGGGCACCGTCACGCTCGCAGGTGACGATCTGATCGCGATGCCGGTCCACCGGCGGCCGATCAACTTGATGTTCCAGTCGTTCGCGCTCTTTCCACACCTCAACGTCGAGAAGAACGTGGCGTACGGACTCCAACGTGAGAAGCGACCGAAAGACGAGATTCGCGAACGAGTTGCAGAGGCGCTCCAAACGGTGGGCCTCAACGGGCTCGGTCGCCGCCGTGTCACCGAGCTATCAGGTGGGCAGCGCCAACGCGTCGCACTCGCCCGTGCGATGGTCAAGCGGCCGCGGCTACTGCTGCTCGATGAGCCGCTCGGTGCGCTCGACAAGCAGATCCGTAGCCAGATGCAGATCGAGCTGAAGCGCCTGCAGAACGAGGTGGGCATCACCTTCATTGTCGTCACCCACGATCAGGAGGAGGCCATGTCGATGGCCGATCGGATCGCCGTGCTACGTGACGGTCACGTCGAGCAGATCGCGTCACCCGAGGATCTCTTCGACCGGCCCGCAACTCGCTTCGTGGCCGAGTTCATCGGGCGCACGAATATCTTCGAACCGCGGGCCAACGGGCGGCTGTTGTCGGTTCGGCCGGAACGAATGCTCCTCGACAAGGAGGCTTCATCCGGTGGCCGCTTGTTGACCGGCACGGTGCGTGACGTGCAGTTCTTCGGCGGCGTGTCACACGCGACCATCGACGTGGATCACGACGCCGACGACGGAGCCGCCACCGACCTGGGCTCACCGGCGACGATCGTGGTGGCGACGATCGGGTCGACCCGAATCCGACCGGGGCATCAGACCACGATCACGTGGCACCCGGAAAGCGAAGTGGAGATAGAACGATGACCCCGCCGAGAACGCAAACCGAGATCCGCACGCTGATCAATCCGGCGACGGGTCAACCGCTCGTCGAGATGGTCGACAGCTCCGCCGCCGACGTCGACACGGCAGTTCGGCTTGCAGCCGACGCCGGGAACGAATGGGGTCGAGCGTTGGCAAGTGAGCGCGCGCTGGTGCTGCAGCGGTTGGCGGATCTCGTCGAGGCAAATGCCGACGAACTCTCGCGACTCGATGTTGAAGAGACCGGCAAGCCGTGGACCGTCATGCGCGACGGTGAACTTCCGTTCGCCATCGACAATCTACGCTTCTTCAGCGCGTCTGCCAGGTCGCTCCACGGCACAGCAGCGGGCGAGTTCTCCACCGGGTACACCTCGATGCTCATCCGTCGGCCAGCAGGAACAGTTGCGGCGATCACGCCATGGAACTTCCCGTTCGTGATGGCAGTGTGGAAGGTCGGCGCCGCCCTGGCAGCCGGTTGCTCGGTCGTGGTGAAGCCGGCGCCGACGACACCTCGGTCGACGATGCGGCTGGCCGAACTCGCGATCGATGCAGGACTCCCGAATGGCGCGTTCTCCGTCGTACTCGGCGACGCGGCAGTGGGTGAGGCGCTCGTGACGCACCAGCTGGTCGACATGATCACGCTCACCGGGTCCTCGGCAACCGGTCGACATGTGATGAAGCTCGCGGCGGACGGACCAAAGCGAGTGCACCTGGAACTCGGCGGCAAAGCTCCACTCGTCGTATTCGCCGACGCCGATCTCCAAAGCGCAGCCGCTGGGGCGTCCCTCGCCGCCACGTACAACTCGGGCCAGGACTGCACGGCCGCCACTCGGGTCTACGTCGAGGCCAGCGCCCACGACGATTTGGTCGAGGCAATCATGGCATCGATGACGGCGATCCGGGTCGGCGACCCATTCGATCCCGACACCGACATCGGGCCGCTCAGCACCGTCAGGCATCGTGAGCGCGTTGATGGTTTCGTGCAGCGGGCGAGGGCCGGTGGGGCCCGCGTCGTAGCGGGCGGGCATGCCCTCGACCGCGAGGGCTCCTACTACGCGCCGACACTCGTGCTCGACAGTACCCAGGATTCCGACCTCGTGCAGAACGAAGTGTTCGGGCCAGTGTTGGCCGTGGTGCCGTTCGACGGCGAAGCCGAGGCGATCCGGCTGGCCAACGACTCGAACTACGGCCTTGCGTCGTCGGTGTGGACCTCGCAGGTCGATCGGGGTTTACGAGTCGCGCACCAGATCCGGGCCGGCGTCACCTGGGTGAACGATCACCTGCCGATCGCAAGCGAGATGCCCCATGGCGGACGAGGGGCGTCTGGCTTCGGCAAAGACATGGGACACGACGCGGTGCTCGACTTCACTCACGCCCACCACGTGATGGTCAAGCACGCCGAGCCGGTCGAGCGCACCGGCTTCCGACCGGCGTGAGCGATCTCAACCCAACGGGCGAGCGTCGGCCCGCCATCCGGATGGAGACCGCGGCCGGCGCGTCTGCCGACTTGGTCCGAGAGTGCGCACCGGATTTCGCGTCCGCGGGCATCGAGCGACCAATCGAGGTGGACCAGACGAACCACAGCGTCGTCGTCGATGAGCGCGCCATCGTCAAGTGGTACGTCCCGCCCGCACCGGCACCGCATCGTTCGATCACTCTCGCCCGACACCTCGCCGAGGTCGGGTTCGCAGAGACGCCGCGCCTGCTCGGGTACCGAACCGACCAAGGCAAGGTCCTCGCGACGGTCACGGAGTTCCTCCCCGGTGCTCGCGACGGATGGGACTGGCTCGTCCACTTGTTCACTGACTGCGCGGACGGCATTGTGACCACGGAGGAGGTGATCGAGCATGCCAGGGCGGTCGGGGCGCTCGGTGCCCGACTGCACCACGCGTTGACGACACCGTCGACGTTTGTCCCTGAACCCGTGACCATCGAAGCCGCCGACGTGGAACAACAACGAAGTCGCGAGCTACTCGACCGAGCGCTCGACACTCTGAGCACGTCGACCGACTCGGCGGCGCGTCGGTCGCTCGCCGAGCACCGCGCGCGAATCATCCAGATCATCGACGCAATGCCATCGGGCCCGACCCCGGTCGCTCCCATTCACGGCGACCTGCACATCGGGCAGATTCTGCAGGTGGGGGAACACCTGATCGTCGTCGATTTCGATGGCAACCCGCTGCGTACCGGAGACGAGCGGGATCGACCACGCCCGATCGCAGTCGACGTGGCGTCGCTCATCCAGTCAATTGACCACGCCGGGCGGGTTGCCGCGCGACGCCGTCCAGATGGGTCTCACGATCGGTTGATCGAGGCGGCGACAGACGCGGCGCTGGACGTATACCGCTGCAGCCTTGCGTCGGTCGACATTCGGCATCTCCTCGATGACTCGATGCTCCCTGGTCTCCGCGTCGCACAGGAACTCCATGAGTTCGTCTACGCCGCCGAGTATTTGCCGCACTGGACCTATGCGCCAATCGGCGCACTTCGTGGGCTGATGCGTGACGAGCGGGGGATCTGACATGGACGCACGATTGTTCCGAACAGACCTCGACGGGATTCCCACGGCCCTCGAGAACCTCGCCGATGCGATCGAGAGCCCGGAGGGCGCCGAGTTGTGGCCGATTGGCACGCCTCGCCGCATTGTGCTGACTGGCATGGGTTCGTCATACTTCGCTGCTGACGTCACCGCAAGACGGCTCCGTCACGCCGGGCACAACGCCGTTGCGGAACTGGCCTCGGCGGTGGCTGGTTGGCCGCCGTCGGCTGACCTGACCATGGTCGCCATCTCGGCGTCCGGGGCGACGATCGAGACGCTGAACGCCGTTGAGCCGCACGTGGGCATCAGTCGGATCGTGGCGCTGACGAATCGAGCCAAGTCACCGATCACCGAGCGGGCGGATCACACGGTCGACATGCTCGCCGGTATCGAGGCCGGCGGTGTCGCCTGCCGATCGTTTCGCAACACGATTGGGACGCTGCTCGCACTCGAGTCGAGTCTGGCGCAGGCCCGACCGCCGGTCGAGGTGTTACGACGCGCGGCCGAGGCATCGCAATACCTGCTCGAGTCGGTGACATCATCGTCGTCGTGGTTGGCACCGGTGCTCGACGTGCTCGACACCGACGACGGCACTTGGTTGTTGGCACCGGCGGAACGGTTGTCGTCGGCCCTACAAGGAGCGCTGATGGTGCGTGAAGGCCCGCGCCGACGGGCCGATGGCTGCGAAACCGGAGACTGGTCGCATGTGGATGTATACCTGACGAAGACGTTGGACTACAGGGCGATCGTCTTCCCCGGTTCCCGTTACGACAAGCCAGCGGCCGACTGGATGCGCCAGCGCGGCGCACGCGCCGTTGCGGTTGGTGGCGAGTTCCCCGCAGCCGAGGTTTCGGTGCGCTACCCCGGCGATGACGATCCGCTGGTCGCCATGCTGGTGGATCCACTGGTGTCCGAACTCGTCGCCGCCGACTGGTGGAGCGCGCAGACCTCGTAACGCGCCGAGAACCCGGCGGGCGCTGAGACATGTATGGACACACCAACCACCGAAGCCCACGCCGGCGATGCTCTCGGTTCAGAGCCCGAACTCGCAGCGAAGAGCGCGCAGTTGAGGACGGGTCCGCGAGCGCCGCAGCCGTCGGAGAGATCCGCCGGCTGGTCTACGGCATGCGTCCGGCGGCGCTGGACGAACTCGGCCTCGTCGCCGCACTGCGCCAGCAGGTCGGAGTCGCACGCTCCTCCACCGGAAGCCCGATGCACGTCAAGGTTGCTTCAGTCGTCGCGGTAGGAATCGGGTGCTACCATCCGTTGCATGGCTGTACGAAAGTTGTCTGTCGCTCTGGACGAATCGGTCGCTGAACGAGCCGCAAGTGCTGCTGAGCGCCACGGCCAGAGCCTGTCCGCCTGGCTCAACGCCGCTGCCGGGCGCGCTCTCGTCGTCGAAGACGGCCTTGCCGCGGTTCAGGCGTGGGAGGACGAACACGGCGACTTGACCAACGAGGAGCTGGCCTGGGCCGACACCGTTCTCGATCGCACAGCCGATCGAGTGGCATCGTGAACCATGGCCGGCGGCCTGACCTACGACACCGGAGCGCTCATCGCAGCTGAGCGAAACAACCGACGAATCTGGGCCCTGCACCGTCGTTCGCTCGAGCGCGGGATCGTTCCGACGGTTCCAGCGGGAGTCCTGGCCCAAGGCTGGCGGGGTGGACCTCAAACTCAGTTGTCGCGTTTGTTGTCTGGTTGCCGCATCGAGCCATTCGACGAGCCGCGTGCTCGATCGGCTGGCGCTGCGTGTGGAACTGCGGGAACGTCCGATGTGGTCGATGCCGCCGTTGTCGTCGGAGCGGCGGCCCGCGGCGACATCATCGTGAGCAGCGACCCACGAGACCTGAACCGCCTGAGCGACGCAATTCGAGTCACGATTCGACTCGAGATCATCTGAAACAAGCCCTGGCAGACAGCGAGTCGCAACGCGATGACCGCAGAAGCGCTTTGGTTGCGGACGAGGGCGTCGGCGAGCACATCGCGATCGATGTGAATCGGGCGCAGCGTCACCGGGGTCAGAGTAGTTCCCTTCACGAAGCGCCTGACCCGACCACAAGTTGCCGAACGCGTCGACACCGATGTCCCGGACCGCCGAGCGGGCCGCGTTCTCGATCATGGCCAAGCAGGCACTCCGGTGATGTTCTGATGGAGCCGTCGCGGTGACGGTGTTGGTCGCCGGGTCGATCTTCGACACGCTGTCCGAGGTGGCGTTGGTGACTGCTGACCACCGGGTACGGACATTCGACAAACGGATGTGCGAAAGCCACAGAACGAAGTTCCTCGATCAACGCGGCTGGTGACTCCCACCGTTCACCAGTGAATCCCCCGAGGGTTTCGATGCGCCGTGGTGCCACTTGCGCGTGCGGGAAACCGGAATTGTCCAGGTCACAGCCCGACCGCTACGCAATCTCGACCGGCGCGATGCGTGTTGTCCTTTGCTTGTTGCACGGATGTTGCGGCACCAGACGCTCACGCGAACCTGAAGGCTGCGATCGCGACGTCACGTCGAACAGATCAGCAGTTGGCAAGAGCGGTCAGTGCGTCGCAGATTCGCTGCCGTCCACCGACACCGAGACCTCCGAGCCTCGCGGTGAGCACCGACTTCGGAACCGCAGCAAGGTTGTCGAAGGTTGCCACGCTGTCGTGATCGAGCCCTTCGGCACGTCCGACGTGGATGCAGGTCGGAATGTTGCGCACGACGCTCGTCACCGGCGCGACGACAACGTTGTTGAGCACCGGAATCACCTCGTCCCGTGAAACAACGAGAACTGGACGACGCTTCTGGTTCGGTGTCTCCATCAGCCAGATTTCCGCTTGCGCTACCACGGCTCTGCTTCGGTCATCGCGATGGCGTTCGCCATGGCAAGTTCGTTGTCGTCATTGGTCTGGGGCAGTTCCCGATAGGACGCGGCAATCGTTTCGCCGACCTGGGCTCGCCGAACAGAGTCGACGAGTTGGTGAACCCCTCGTCGGATGACGGCTGAG
>DATKCX010000129.1:0-6048 GCA_035512975.1 Ilumatobacter sp. | reverse complement strand
GGATCGTGGTCAGCGGTGATCTGGCGGGCCGTGATCCGCACGACGTGGTCGCTCAGCTCTGGGATCTCGACGAACTCGCCGGGACCGCCAACCGCTTGCTGGAGCGCATCGTCACGCTCGAGCGCACCCTCGACTGGGCGAGCCATGACACCATCCCCATGTCGTTCATCGCGGCCGCCGACGTGATCCGGTTCTTGCGCCGCGAACCGCGGCTACCCCAATCACTCACGCCACCGCACTGGCCGGTGGATGAGCTGCGCACCGCGTACGCCTCCTTCGAGCAGCTGCAGGTCGGACAGCTCCGAAGGTTCCTCCAGGCAGCCAACACCCCCCTGACGCCAGCTGACTCCGGCTGACGCCACCCGACCTCCACGGCAGCGCGGTAGCCTGATCAATACCGGTCAACCACCGGTACTGATGCGGTGTGAACAACGTCATCGCGCCATACATGATCCTGGGGAGGACTTTTTCGAATGAGAGCACGTACATCTCGCTTCGCCCGCGCTGTTGCGGTCGTCGCTGTTCTCGGCATCGTTGCTGCTGCATGCGGCGACGACGACGAGACCACTGACACCACTACCGCGGCTGCCACCGACACCACAGAGGCAGCTGCCGACACCACGGCTCCTGCTGCTTCCGGCGAGTTCGACCTGGGCGGCGCAACCGTCACGGTCGCCGTCGAGAACGCCTATCTGCCGTTCAACTACATCGACGCCGCAACCGGCGAACCCGCCGGTTGGGACTACGAGACGATCGACGCCATCTGCGTCATCCTCAACTGCGTCCCCGAGTACCAGACCTTTGCCTGGGAGCCCATGATCCAGGCCGTTGCCGACGGTCAGTTCGACATGGCTGCCGACGGCATCACCATCACCGAAGAGCGCGCCGAAGTCGTCGACTTCTCCGACGGCTACATCAACATCGACCAGCGTCTGCTCGTCGCCGTCGACAGTGGGTTCGAGTCGGTCGACGACGTGCTCGACAGCGACTGCACCGTCACCAGCCAAACCGGCACGACGAACCTGGCCACCGCACAAGAGGTGTTCGGTGAAGACCGCGTCATCGCGCTCGAGGAGTTCGGCTTCGTCGTCCAGTCGGTCATCGCCGGCGACAACTGCGCCGCCATCATCGACGAAACTGCCGGTCAGGGCTACGTCGGTGCCAATGCCGACGCAGTCAAGCTCGTGGGCGACAGCCTGTCGAGCGATCAGCTCGGCTTCATCTTCCCGAAGGGCAGCGAGCTCGTCGCGGCGTTCAACTACGCGTTGGGCGTCATGAAGGAAGACGGTTCCCTGCAGGAGATCTCGTCGAAGTACTTCGGTGACTCCTTCACCATCACCTACGACGACATCGCCGATCCCACCGAGGCCGGCGACGAGGGCGAAGCCGCCGAAGTCGTTGGCGTCGAGATGACCATCGGGTACGTGCTGCCGCAAACCGGGGCCCTGTCGTCGATCATCGACGCGTTGGCGCTCCCGGTCGAGATGGCCGTCGAGGAGATCAACGCCGCAGGTGGCAACATCACCCTGATCGCGAGCGACTCGGGCACCGACCCAGCCGTCGCCTCGGTCGCGGTCGACGGTCTGATCAACGACGGCGTCAGCGCCATCATCGGCCCGGCCGCAAGCGGCGTCACCCTGTCGGTGATCGACAAGATCACGAGCTCTGGCATCGTCGAGTGTTCCGGCTCCACAACGGGCTCGGTGTTCAGCACCTACAACGACGGCGGATTCTTCTTCCGCACAGCACCACCCGACTCCCTCCAGGGAATGGTCCTGGCCGACGTCATGACCGATGACGGCGTCACCAGCGCCGCCATCATCTACCGCAACGACGCCTACGGTGTCGGTCTTGATGCGTCGCTCGCAGCTGCGCTGGAGGCGAACGGTGTCACCGTCGCTGCCGAAGTGGCCTACGACCCCGACGCCACGTCGTTCGATGCCGAAATCGCCCAGGTTGCCGGTTCCGGTGCCGACGCGGTGGTGCTCATCACGTTCGGTGAAGGTGCGGCCCTGATGCAGGGCATGATCGAAGCCGGTCTCGGCCCCGATTCCATCACCACCTACGTCACCGACGGCTTCAAGGACGAGGTCTCGTTCGACGAAGTCGACGCCTCCAACCCGGCGCTGTTCGAGGGCATCCGCGGCACCGCCCCGTCGGTCGCACCGCCCGACGGTGACCCGTCGTTCCAAGACCGGTTCGCCGAGTACGCACCCGACGCGCCGACCATCTTCTCCGGTCACTTCTACGACTGCACCAACGTCATCGCCCTGGCCGCTCAGGCCGCCGGCAGCAGCGACCCGGCCGTGTTCGTCACCGAGATGCAGACCGTCACCAACGACGGCACCGAGTGCGCCACATGGGCCGCGTGCGCCGCGCTGCTGGCCGAGGGTGAAGACATCAACTACCAGGGTGCCTCCGGCGTCGTCGATCTCGACGAGAACGGGGAGCCCACCGCAGGTGCGTACGACGTCTACACCTACGACGCCGAGAGCAGCCCCCAGACCGACGAGGTCGTCCCCATCAGCAACAGCTGACCCACCCGCGATCACGACGCGGGATCACGTGTGGTGCCAGGCACCAAACGTGATCGCGATACGACTCGGTGAGGGGTCGTCGCCTTCGGGCGGCGGCCCCTCGTCGCGTCCCCGGCGAGCTACTCGGCTCGGCCGAGGGTGCCGAGATAGAGCGCGATCACATTGGGGTCGTGCAGCAACGCCTCACCGGTGTCGGTGTAGGCGTTGGTTCCCTGATCGAGCACGTATCCCCGATCGCAGATCTGGAGGCACCGGCTGGCGTTCTGCTCGACCATGACGATCGACACACCGGCGTCGGCTATGTCGCGGACGCGTTCGAACACCAGATCCTGGTTGGCCGGTGACAGCCCGGCCGAGGGTTCGTCGAGCAGAAGCACCGACGGATCCATCATCAGGGCGCGTCCCATCGCCAACATCTGGCGTTCGCCACCCGACAGTTGACCGGCCCGTTGCTGACGCCGGTCGGCGAGCAACGGGAACATCTGGGTGACGAACGCGAACCGGTCGTCCCAGGCCGCAGGCCGCAGGTAGAGGCCCATGCGCAGGTTCTCTTCCACCGACAGCGTCGTGAACACGTTGTCGCGCTGGGGAACGTACCCGATGCCACGCTTCACCAACGAGTGTGCCGGCAGCTTGGTGATCGGCTCGCCCCGCAGTTCGATCGTCCCGGCGCGGACCTCGACCAAGCCGAACATGGCTTTGAGGAACGTTGACTTGCCCGCCCCGTTGGGGCCGATGATGCCGACCAACTCGCGTTCGTCCACCTCGAGGTTGACACCGTTCAAGATGTTGACCCCGGGGAGATAGCCGGCGTGCACACCCGTGGCAGTGAGCAGGCTCATCGATCGCCACCCGCGAGGTTGGCGGCATGACCGCCGAGGTATGCCGCCACGACGGCTTCGTTGGCGGCGATGTCGGCCGGACGGCCCTCGGCGATGACGCGACCCTCGGCGAGCACCACGATCCAGTCGCTGATCTCCTGCACCACGTCCATGTCGTGCTCGATGAAGATCACCGTCTTGCCGTCGCGATCGCGCAGCGCCTTGATGTGTTCGAGGATCGACTGCGTCAGCGCCGGATTCACGCCGGCCATCGGTTCGTCCAGCATGATCACCTCGGGATGCATCATCATGGCGCGCGTCAGTTCGAGCAGCTTGCGCTGCCCGCCCGACATCGACCCGGCATAGTCGTCGACCTTGTCGGACAATCCGAACCGCCCGAGCAGCTCACGCGCTTCGGCTTCCACGTGGCGTTCACGACCGCGCCACCGCGAGAACAGCGCACCGCGCACCGTCTCACCCGGATGATCGGTGGCCGCCAGCATGACGTTCTCGAGCACGGTGAGGCGATTGAGGGTCTTGGTGAGTTGGAACGTACGCACCATGCCCTTGCGAGCCACCCGGTAGGCCGGAATGCCGGCCAGGCTGCCGCCGTCGAGGTGCCAGGCACCCGCATCGGGCTGATCGAATGCGGTGAGCAGATTGAAGAACGTCGTCTTGCCGGCACCGTTCGGGCCGATGAGCGACGTGATCGTGTTGCGCTGCACCTCGAGGTGGGCGACGTCGACTGCATCGACACCTCCGAAGCGTCGACGAACCCCGTCGACCACGACGATCGGGTCTGGCTTGGCAACGCCGGGCAGCGCCGCGACGTCGTCGAGCGCGTCGTGGTGCCGGCCGGTGTGCCCGCCGGTGTCGTGGTCGGGGCGGTACTCGCTCACGTGTCACCCACCCGTTGCTCGTCGCGTTTGCCGAACACGCCCTGCGGCCGCAACGTCATGATCAACATGAGGCCGACCCCCACCATGACCAACTTGATCTGTTGTGCGTCGGTGGAATTGATCGAGCTGCCCAGCCAACCGCGCTGTTGCGCATCGCTCATGAGGCCGTCGAAGAAGAACAAGATGAACTGGAACGCCGCTGCGCCCACGACTGGCCCCCACAGCGTGCCGGCACCACCGAGGATGACCATGACGAACAAGAAGAACGTCACCTGGGGCAGGAACGAATCAGTCGTGGCGTTCTGCTGTTCGATCACCAGCAACATCCCGGCCACGCCGGCCAGCGCGCCACCGAGCATGAGCGACTGCAACTTCAGGAGGAACACGTTCTTGCCGAGCGAGCGAACGGCGTCCTCGTCGTCACGAACGCCGCGCAACGCCCTCCCCCACGGGCTGTGCACGAGGCGCCAGATGAGCGCCGTCGCCAGCAGCACCAGTATCCAGCCGACGACCACGACCCAGAGCTGGCGGCCTTGGAACACGAACCGCCCCACCCCGTACCGCTCATTGGCCTCGAACGGATTGAGGTCGAAGAACGGATTGGCGAACTGGCGGATGCCGAACACGCCATTGGTCACCGGCTCGGCCCAGCCTGAACGAACGACGAGCCGCAAGATCTCACCGGCCGAGATGGTGACGATGGCAAGGTAATCGGCCCGCAGCCGCAGCGTGGGGCCGCCGAGCAGCGCACCGAGCGTGACCGCCGCGAGAACGCCGATGGGGATGCCGAGCCAGAAGCTGCCGCCCGATTCAACCGTGATGGCCAGGCCGTACGCGCCTGCCAGCATGAAGCCGACATGGCCGAAGTTGAGGAGACCCGCGTAGCCGAACTGCAGGTTGAGGCCGATCGCCGCCAGCGCGTAGGCGGCCGCCACCGGGCCGACCGAGGCGACCATTGCATCCCAGAAGATCTCGGTCATCCGATGCGCTCCTTCGAACCGAGGAGGCCTTGCGGTCGCCACAGCAGCATGCCGATCAGCGCCGCCAACGCCACCGCGTTCTTCAATTCGGTCGGTATCCAGAGCGTCGACACCTCGACGGCGATGCCCACGACGAACCCGCCGAGCATCGCCCCGAACGCAGTGCCCAGCCCACCCAACACGACTGCCGCAAAGATCAGCAGCAGCATCTTGAATCCCATGTCCCACTGCACCGACTCCGAGACCCCGAGAAACACCCCGGCCAGCCCGGCGAGCGCGCCTCCGAGCACCCAAGTGATCATGATCACTCGGTCGACGTCGATGCCGGACGACTCGGCGAGGTCTTTGTTGTCGGCGACGGCGCGCACCGCGACGCCCGCCCGGGTGCGCTGCAGGAACAACCCGACCGCGCCCAGGATGACGAGACTCGAGACGATCATCACCACGTTCTTCGGCACGGTGTCGACCACCAGGAACCGGCGTGTGCTCTGCACCGAGAAGTCGAGGTAGGTGCGCGGTTGACCGCCCATCCAGACGAGCACCAGGTTGCGGACCGCAAACGCCAGGCCGATCGAGGTGACGAGCGTGGCCACCGTGCCGACGCGCCGCTTGCGCAGCGGACGCCAGATGATGCGCTCCTGCGCCGCACCCAACGCAGCCGCGAGAGCGATGGCCGGTATCGCCGCGACGAGGAGCGGCCATCCCGGCCCAGACCCCGTTGCGTGCAGCAGGTAGGCAACGGCGGCCCCTACCGTGATGAACTCGCCGTGGGCGAAGTTGACGAGATCGGTCACGCCGAAGATCAGCGACA
>DATKCX010000128.1:0-6648 GCA_035512975.1 Ilumatobacter sp. | reverse complement strand
GTGGTCTCGATGGATTCTCGTGCCCAACGTCCGTCGAATCGGGCACCTGCAAACGATGCCTTAGCACAACGGGGGCGCAATGCCCTCAGCACCCGCTCGTAACCTCCCGTTCATCTGATTGAACATCGTGGGAAACCACGCCTCCGTACTGTGCGCCGCGTATATCACCACCACATCAATCCCAGAATCCAGAGGCCACATGCGTAAGCATTCCAAGCGTCGATCACTCTTGATCGGCGTCACCGCACTTTCCCTGATCGCAGCCGCGTGCGGCGACGACGACGAAGCAGAAACAGAAGCCACGACGGCTGAGACCGAGGCCGAATCAACCGAGACAAGCACTGCGGGATCCGAAGCGCCGGAAGGTACCGACGCTCCAGTCGGTACCGAGGCGTCCACCGGCGACATCTGCGTCGACGGTGACACCGTCCAACTCGGCTTCTTGAACTCGACCTCAGGCCCGATGGCCATCAGTGAGCAGACGGTGCGCGACTCCCTGCTGCTTGCCACCGAGGAGATCAACGCCGACGGCGGCATCCTCGGCAAGCAGATCGAGATCATCGAGGAGGACGGCCAAAGCGAGCCGACCATCTTCGCCGAGAAGATCAACAAGCTGCTCACCGAGGACAGCGTCGCCGCCGTGTTCGGTGGTTGGACGTCGGCGTCTCGCAAGGCGATGCTGCCGGTGGTCGAGGGAGCGAACGGCCTGCTGTTCTACCCGGTGCAGTACGAAGGTCTCGAGGCCTCACCGAACATCTACTACACGGGTGCGACCACGAACCAGCAGATCATTCCGGCGATGGACTTCTTGGCGTCGGAAGGCGTCGAGACCCTGTTCCTCGCAGGATCCGATTACGTGTTCCCCCGAACCGCGAACAAGATCATCAAGCAGTACGCAGCGGAGCTCGGTATCGAGATCGTCGGCGAGGAGTACGTCCCGCTCGACAGCGACGACTGGACGACGCAGGTCGCCAAGATCGCTGCTGCACAGCCCGACTTCGTGTTCAACACCATCAACGGCTCGTCCAACGTGGGCTTCATCAAGGCGTACGACGAGGCCGGTCTGGGCGCAGACAACTCACCGATCATCTCGGTCTCGATCGCCGAAGAAGAAGCTCCGGCGATGGGTGTCGATCTGACGGGTCAGTACGCCGCCTGGAACTACTTCCAGAGCGTCGACTCGCCAGTCAACGCGACGTTCATCGAGGCCTTCCAGGCCAAGTATCCGGGCCGTCCGACATCGGACCCGATGGAAGCGGCGTACACATCGCTGTACCTCTACAAGGGCATGGTCGAGAAGGCGGAGTCGTTCTGCGTCGATGCTGTCAATGCCGCCTCTGATGGCGTGACGTTCGAGTCCCCGGAGGGCACGGTCACGATCAACGGTGAGAACCACCACATCGCAAAGACCGGACTGATCGGCCAGATCAACGCCGACAACCAGTTCGACATCGTGTGGAGTTCCGAGGGACCGATCGAGCCCGATCCGTTCCTCGAGGGCTACTCGTGGTGGGACCCGGCCGCCGGCTGAGGCCCGGCTACTCAGAAAGTCTGCTCGTCGGGGGTGCCGTGCCACAGCGCGGCACCCCCGATCGGCGCTCGCTCTAAGACGATTCGAAAGCACAACGATGGATGCACTCACAACACCCCTGCTGACCGGTACCGCCACTGGCGCGATCCTGTTGCTGGCCGCGCTGGGGCTCACGCTCACCTTCGGCCAAATGGGCGTGATCAACATGGCGAACGGTGAGTTCCTCATGGTGGGGGCCTACGTCGCATACCTCACCCAGCAGGTGATCGGTGCCGCAGGCCTGTCCATCCTGGTCGCGCTTCCGGTCGCCTTCGTCGTTGCGGGGCTGCTGGGGTTACTCCTCGAGGTCGCCGTCATCCAATGGATGTACAAACGGCCCCTCGACACACTTCTCGTGACTGTCGGTGTGGCTCTGGTGCTCCAGCAGCTCGCGCAAGACATCTTCGGCGCGCAAGGCGACCCGGTCACTGCGCCGAGCTGGCTGGGTGGCCGCATCTCGGTGTTCGGCTACGAGTGGCCCCACCGCCAGCTCTTCACCATCGTGTTGGCCCTCGGAGCGCTCGGTGCCCTCAGCGCTGTATTGAAGTACAGCGTGTTCGGCCGACAGATCAGGGCGACGGTGCAGAATCGTCAACTTGCTGAGACCCTGGGCGTGTCGACCCGGAATGTCGACCGCATCACGTTCTTTCTCGGATCTGGCCTCGCCGGCGTCGGTGGGGTGGCCATTTCGCTGATCTCAGGAACGAACCCGACGCTCGGTACCGCCTACATCATCCCGGCATTTCTCGTCGTCGTCGTGGGAGGTGTCGGGCAACTCAAGGGAACCGTGCTCGCCGCGTGGGGCGTCGGCGTGGTCACGGCGTTCCTGACCGACTGGATCAGCGGAAGCATGGCGCAGGTCATCACGTTCGCTGTAGTGGTGATCTTCCTCACGGTGCGTCCGCAGGGCTTGTTCACCGTTCGAACGAGGTCGCTGGCATGAGCACGACCGGAACCACGACTGGGACCACCCCTGGCACCGATTCGTCCGGCACCAATCCGTCTGGCGGCCCGGGCGTTGGGAAAGCCGGGCGACGAGGAGCGCTATTGGTCAAGCTGCTCAACTCGCACGGCGCATTGATCGGCATTGCGGTCCTGGCGTTCCTGTTGTTGGTGTGGGCCCCCGGCTCGATGAGCACGTTCCGGCTCGGCAACTTGGGCAAATACTGCGCGCTCGCCCTCGCTTCCATGGGCGTCGGGTTGGCGTGGGGTCGTGGTGGCATGCTCGTCATGGGGCAGGGGGTGTTCTTCGGCCTCGGCGCTTACGCAATGGCCATGCACATGAAGCTCGAGGCGGCGGGCCCCGGGGAGGTTCCCGATTTCATGACGCTGTACGGCGATGGCACGATGCCGTTCTGGTGGGAACCATTTCGCAGTGGGCCGTTCACGTTGTTCGCGATCGTGGCCCTACCGGCAGCGGTGTCGTTCCTGCTCGGCTACGCGATCCTGAAGCGCCGGGTGAAAGGGGCCTATTTTGCGATCCTCACCCAGGCGATGGCGGTTGCGTTCGCAACGTTGCTGATCGCCACGATCAAACAGACCGGCGGCTTCAACGGGTTGAACACCTTCTCGACCGTTTTCGGCCACAACCTCTACAACCCTGAGGTCCAGAAGAACCTGTACCGGCTCGCCGCCGGGCTGGTGATTCTGTTCCTCGTGATCCTCTGGCAGCTCTACCGAAGCCGGTACGGCGAGTTGCTGGTCGCCACGCGAGACGCCGAGGAGCGCATCCGATTCCTCGGCTACGACCCGGCCAACATCAAGCTGGTCGCCTTCATGGCGGCCGCGGTCATGGCGAGCATCGGCGGTGCCGTGTTCGTGCCGATCGCCGGGATCATCTCACCGTCCAACGTGGATGCGGCTGCCTCGATCATGCTGCTCGCCGGTGTCGCCCTTGGTGGGCGTGCCTCGCTCTTTGGTCCCGCGCTCGGCGCGATCGCGGTCGGCTACGGGCGGTCGACGCTCTCGGAGCGTTACCCGACGAAGTGGACCTACTTCCTCGGAGCACTCTTCATCGTGGTGGTCCTGTTCCTTCCGGGTGGCGTCGCCTCCCTGTGGACGAAGCTGAGATCATGGTGGTCGTCGTCTGTCACGGAGAGACGAGCGACGGTCAGCGCCGGCGAGCCCACTCGGGACGGGCTCGATCACGGGCTCGATCATGGGCTCGAACCGGCCCAGCGGACGGCGTCGGCATGACCGCCTCGTTCCTCGAGGAGGACTATCTCGAGATTCGCAACCTGACCGTCGACTTCGACGGCTTCAAGGCTGTCGATGGCGTCGACCTCACTCTGTTGCAGGGGCGTCTGCACTTCCTGATCGGCCCGAACGGCGCCGGGAAGACCACCCTCGTCGATGCACTGACCGGACTCGTCGGCGGCAGTGGAGAGGCGATGTTCCGGAACCACGACCTCCTCACCATGAAGTCGCACATGATCGTTCGCCTGGGAGTTGGTCGAACGTTCCAGACCGCGTCGGTGTTCGAACAGCTCAGCGTGCTTCAAAATTTGGACATCGCCGCTGGTGTGCACCGCAAGGCACGCCAGTCCGTGTTCGCCCGCGGCAAGGTTCCCGAGCGAGTCGAGCAAGCGTTGGAGACGATCGGTCTGGCGGCGTTGGCGCATCGCCAGGCCGGGATCCTCGCGCACGGGCAGAAGCAGTGGCTCGAGATCGGCATGCTGCTGGTGCAAGACGCGAAGTTGATGTTCCTCGACGAGACGGTCGCAGGCATGAGTGGCGGCGAGCGCGAGGAGACCGGTGAACTCCTGAAACGAATCGTCGCCGACCGCACCATCGTCATCATCGAGCACGACATGGAGTTCATGCGACGGTACGCCGACTTCGTGACCGTGATGCACAGCGGCACCGTGCTCGCCGAGGGAACGGTCGCAGAGGTCCAGGCCGACCAACGGGTGCAAGCGGTGTATCTGGGAACTGCGACGGAGGTATCGACCCATGCCTGAACCACTCACGACGGTGCCGCCGATGCTCGAGCTGGTCGGTGTGACTGCGGGCTACGGGCGGTCGATGGTGCTCTTCGACGTGGATCTGTCGGTCGCCAAAGGCGGCGCGGCGGCGATCATGGGTCACAACGGTGCCGGGAAGACGACGCTGCTGCGGGTCGCGGTCGGGCTGATCCCGGTGAAGTCGGGGAAGGTCCTGCTCGACGGTGAGGACGTCACCAAGATGCGTCCCAACCGAAGGGTGCGCAAGGGCCTTGGGTACGTCCCGCAAGGCCAACTCTGCTTCCCGCAGCTGACCACGTTGGAGAACCTGCAGTTGGTGTCGAACGTGCGGTCCGAGATCGACGATGCGCTCGATTCATTCCCTGCTCTGACTAGCCTCCTGAGCCGGCCGGCGGGCCTCTTGTCGGGAGGGCAACGACAACAACTCGCTATAGCACGAACGCTGCTCGGAAAGCCGCGGCTGTTGATCCTCGACGAACCGACCGAAGGGATCCAGCCCAACGTGGTCGCAGAGATCGAGGAGGTCATCGTCCAACTCACCGCACGAGGCGACTTCACCGTCCTGCTGGTGGAACAGCATGTCGGCTTCGCGCTTCGGTCGACGGACAACTACTACGTACTGGAGTCGGGTCGCATCACAGGCACCGGCGCAGGCGGAGAAGACTCGCTCGACGAGGTCAGAGCTGTCATGGCCGTCTGACGCGAAGGGAGGCCGGCTACACCGGCTCGGCAACGTATGGCCCGACAACGTGCGACGCCGCGTGGGCGGCGACGAAGTGCGACGGGTCGATGGTCCGCTCGCCGCTCCACCGGTACGCCACCAACGGACCACCGCGCACGGCTGAGTAGTCGACGCAGGCCGTATGCGACGTGGCGTCGATGTTCGGCCAGGTGCGCCAGTAGTGCCCGAAGAACACCGGCAAGGCGTCGGCGTATGGCATCACGGGCACGGCCTCGATCGCAAGATCGGGAAGGTCGACGTCGCCAGGCGTCTCACAGGAATACATGAAGTTGGCTGGACGAGATTCCCACCACCGAAATCGCGCCTCGACTCGGCGGTTGCCGTCCTTGTCGAGAAAATCGAAACCATCCGGAAGGCGTACCTCCGGACCCTTGCACAGATGCTCCACCCAGCGGTACGCGTCGCTCCCGCGTGTGCTGGCGGCCACGAGCACGTCGGGGGAGACGACTGCGCTCGCCAGCCCTGCCATGGCTGATCCGTCCCAACAAGCATGGACGACGCGAAGGTCCACGAGGTCGAGCCAGAGCGGCAAGGTAGCGAACCACGCGACGACGTCAGCATGGTCGGCACTCCCGTTGCCGATCTGCTTGAGGAACTCGTTGTGCTGGGCGATGTGTTTCGGGGTGTGTTGCCTGAGGTGTTCGTGCGGTCGCGACGGGTGCGGTGTGAAGTAGGCCATCGCGTTGAACTCGTGATTGCCCATTACCGCGTAAGCGGCCCCGGTGGCGATCATGTCGCGAACGATCGACAGCACTCGGATTTGGTCGGGGCCGCGATCGATCAGATCGCCGACGAACACGGCTTGGCGAGTCTTGTGTCGTAACGAACGATCTGACGCGCGGTATCCCAACTGGTGGAGCAGGTGTTCGAGGGCCGCGGCCGAGCCGTGAATGTCGCCGACGATGTCGTAGCCCGGTTGGTCGATCGGTGGGTCCACCGCAGCCGTCTCCTCGCAGCCCCCTAGTGCTCGCGCGAACTTAGCAAGGTCGCGGGGGCGCGATTCCCGCTGGACGGTATTGCGTGTACACCTCGCCCGATCCGAGTCGCGGATTGGCGCGGCGGGCCTCTAGCCTGATCCGCACGCGCCTCTAGCTCAATGGTAGAGCAGTGGGCTTTTAACCCATTGGTTCAGGGTTCGAGCCCCTGGGGGCGCACACTTCTGTCGCATTGCTCGCGGGGCTTCAGCCGGCCAGGGCGACTGCGCCGATCAGAGGTGCCCACCGGTCGAGTTTGGCTGGCACGACGGGCACGTCGAGTTGGTTGCGCATGGCCGGAGCGAAGTGTTCGAACGAGGCCAGACCACCGCCGCCGACCACCACGAGGTTGGCGTCGATCGCGGTGACGATGGGGGCGAGGAATTCGCCGAGGTCGGA
>DATKCX010000127.1:0-3928 GCA_035512975.1 Ilumatobacter sp. | reverse complement strand
CGTCGACGGCGAGTTGCTCGTGAACGAGTTGGCCCCGCGTCCCCACAACAGCGGCCACTGGACGATCGATGTCGCTCACACCAGCCAGTTCGAGCAGCAGGTTCGAGCCGTGACCGGCTCGGCGCTGGGCGACCCGTCGCTCACTGCTCCGGCCACTGCCATGGTGAACCTACTCGGGGATCTGTGGGCGAACGGGGAACCGCGCTGGGAGCAAGCTCTGGCTGACTCACGGCTGGCATTGCACCTCTACGGAAAGTCTTCTGCCCGACCAGGCCGCAAGATGGGACACCTCACCGTGTGGGATGACGACGTGACTGCGGCGGCGGAGCGTGCGCTCGCTGCGCGTCGATCGCTGGCGGCCGATTCGTCGGCGTGATACTCAGCCAGCCAGCTGAGTGGTCGCAGTCGAGTTGTCGGCGTTGTTTCCGCCACTGTTGCCGTTGTTCGGTGTGCCAGCGGGAGGTCCGGGTTCCGGGTCGCCTGGTGTGCTGGCGGGAGGGCCGGGGTCGGGATCGTTCGGTGTGCTCTCCGGCTGACCCGGATCGGGGTTGCCTGGTGTGCCAGCGGGAGGTCCGGGATCGGGGTTGCCGTTGTTGGTGCCGGCGTTGCCGTTGCCGTTCCTGCCCTTGCTCGTGACGGGCATTCCGCAGTCGGACTGGGCGGCTGCATTCGTGTCTCCGCCGGCTTCGGCGACCGACGACACCGTCTTGCCGTGATTGCCCTCGGCACACTCCACGTTGGGGTCGGTGGTGATGCGGTCGACCCCGCCGAGTGTGGTGTTGGCATCGGGGTCGTCACCAGTGCCCGAGCCAGAACCGACCGGCTTGCCGCAGTCGGAGTGGGCGGCTGCGTTCGTGTCTCCGCCGGCTTCGGTGACCGACGACACCGTTTTGCCGTGGTTGCCTTCGGCACACACCACGTTGGGGTCGTCGGTGATGCGGTCGGTTCCGCCGTCGCCGTCGCCGTCTTCGTCCTCTTCGTCGTCGGTGGGTGCCGGTTGATCGAGGAGCGTGGTGGCGGGTGAATCGTTGTTCGAGAAAGGGTCCAGCCTGCCGGGGCCGGCGGCAATGATGCCACCGACCCCGAGACTGGCAATCGTGACCGCCGCAAATGCCGCAACGCGACGGGGGCGACGCACAGGCAACGGTTCGGGTGCCGTTGTCAACGCATCTGCCATTGCCGCGATTACCGCATCTTCATGAGCCAACTCGAACGGATGAGCAGGCTCACGAAGGGCACCGGTAACCACGTCGCCGCGAGGGGCGTCAGTGTGGTCATTGCCGGTCACAGTTGGTACATCGTTTCGCCTGGTGGTTTTGTTACAGATTGGGCGGACAATTTTTCGAGGCCACGGTGAACCAGCACACGAACGTGTCCCTCCCGACGCCCCATGATCGTTGCGACGTCACTGACGCTGAGGTCAGCGACGACCCGCAGCAACACCGCTTCCGCCTGATCGTCGGGCAATTGCCGAACGAGAGCGAGCGCCCGTTCAAGGCCCACCGCTTCGTCCGCAACGGCTGCGGCATCTGGGGCAACCTCCACATCTGGTCGCTGCCAGGTGTGGTCATTGCGTCGTTGATCCGAACGAATCGCATCGATTCGGCGCCGCGCTGCGATCGTGAACAACCACCGGCGAAAGTCGTTCTCGTCACCGCTGAATCGCGAGAGCCCTCGGGCGACGTCGACCCAGACCGCAGACGCCAGGTCGTCGGCGTCGCTCATTCGCCGACCTCGAAAGTAGCGAAGTACGAGGTGGTTGTACGCGCGCCACAGTTGGGCGAGCGCATCGCGGTCGCCCGCCCTCGCTCGCTCGATCACCTCATCCACCGTGAGAAGTATCGCAGCGCCGCCGGTGAGTGCGGCTGATCGTCGAGCAACCTCGCCCGGTTGGTCGCGGCAATGTACTGTGCGCGAGTCAGCGAAATCACGGAGGGTGAAGTTGCGAGAGCAAGAACCGACGTCGGTGGATGCCGCGACCCTGATTGGTCGCGTCACTGCGTTGGCGCGCGAGCGTCGACCCACCGATCAGGCGTTCGCTGACTTCGTCGGCGCATATCTCGCGGATCTCCCGGAGTTCGATCTCGACGATCGGCGCACCGAAGATCTGTACTCGGCAGCGCTCGCGCACTTCACGCTCGGACGCGAGCGAGCGCAAGGCGAAACGCTGGTCGCGGTTCGTTCGCCCGACGCCGATCGCGACGGGTGGGAGTCGGACCGTTCGGTGGTGCTGATCGTCACCGACGACCGGCCATTCCTCGTCGACACCGTGCGAATCGTGTTGGAACGACACGCAGTGAACACACATCTGCTGGTGCACCCGATGCTGCGTGTGGTCCGCGACCCCAACGGCGTGATCGAGCGTCTCCTACACACAGACAGTTCTGACGATGCACATGGTTCGTTGGTCGAGGCGTGGACCCAGATCGAGATCGATCGGTGCGACGAGCGACGGGCACAAGCACTCGCCTCGGACCTTCGCGCTGCCGTCGACACCGTGCACCGCGTGGTCACCGACTTCGAAACGATGCGGTCTCGGATGGCCGGGCTCGCATCGGTCGACCCGTTGCTTCCTTGGCTCGCCGATGGACACTTCGTGTTCCTCGGTGCTGCGACCTACTTGGTCAACGAGGGGCGCGTTGCCTACGTTGCCGGCTCAGCGTCCGGTTTGCTCAGCGACACCAGTCCGATCGACCCGGGCATTTCGCCGGAAGCGACCGCAGCGCTCACGATCGCGCGCTCACGCCACGTTGCCACGGTGCACCGATCAGATCGAATGACCGCTGTCACCGTTCGCACCAGCGGTGACGGAGGCACAGAGATCGTCCAACGGTTCGTGGGTCTGCTCTCCACCTCCACCTACCGTCAGAGCGTGCTGACGATTCCGTCGGTCGGCGATCGCGCCCGCGAAGTGCTGGGCTTGGCGCGGACGGGGACCGACACACACGCGGGCAGGTCGATGCGCAACGTACTCGAGGGGCTACCGCGCGAGTTGGTGTTCGAACTCGACTCGCATGACCTTGCGGAACTGGTCATCGATGTGGTCGGTCTCCAGGAACGCCAGATCGTACGGGTGTTTGCTGTTCCCGAACCCGCCGGCACGGCGGCGACGGTGTTGGTGTACCTGCCGAAGAGCCGCTTCACGGCTCAGGTCCCCGAGATGGTGGCTGCTCAGATCGCTGAGGCGTTCGGATCCGAGGTTCGCGACGTTGTCTCGCTCATCGAGACGAGCAGCCTGGCCCGCATCGCCATGACGGTCGTCGATGCGGAACTGGCTGCGCCGGATCTCGACGACCTGTCTGACCTCATCGACCGAGTCACCACATCGTGGATCGATCGCGTGGGCGAGGCGACCCGCCGCCGTCAGCGCCTGAAGTCTTCGCCGGCCTCGGTTGCCGCCGCAGCGGCGGCGGCACCGGCGGAGTTCAGGTCGGGCGTGGAGATCGAAGCCGCGGTGGGCGATCTTGACCGGTTGGCGCGACTCGCGGCAAGCGGCGACGATGTGCACACAGCGCTCACTCGCTCGCTCGAGTCACCTCCGCAAGAGTGGCGAGTGCGCCTGTACCGACGGGCGAGCCCGGTGTCGTTGTCACGCCTGTTGCCGTTGCTTGGCCACCTGGGCATGGAGGCCCTGGAAGAGCACCCGTACGACTTCCTCATCGGTAGCGAGCACTTCTATGTGCTCGACATCGGGGTGCGGGTGCCGGAGGGGATCGAGATCGACGAGTCGCGCCGCAGCGAACTGCTGGAGGCGCTCGATCAACTCTTGGCCGGCGAGGTGGAAGCTGACGGCTTCAACCAACTCGTGCTCGCGGGTGGGCTCACCACCGAACAGATCATCGTGCTGCGGTCGTACGCCAAGTACGCGCAGCAGACGAACTTTCCGTTCAGCCAGCGGTACGTCGAAGAGACGCTGGCACGGCTCCCG
>DATKCX010000126.1:0-4326 GCA_035512975.1 Ilumatobacter sp. | reverse complement strand
CGCCGAGCACTCGTCGCCGTGGGTGTGCCCGATGACGATGACCCTGTTCGTGGCGTCGGTCGGCCCCCAATACTCGGCCCAGATCGGTCTGCCCTGAGCTGAGGTGCCGATCCGTCGATATTCGGCGGGCACGCGTGACACGTCGTTCAACCCTGGTGCGCCTGGGGCGATGACGTCGCAGAGCCCCTGGGGATACAACGCTTGACCCACGGGCGGGGTATTGCCTGTCGGTGAGTGTGTGGCTGGGGTCGAGGTGCCCGTGAACCGGCCGAAGTAGTCGACGATCACGTGTGAGGTCCACAGCGTCTGCACTTCCACACCACGGCTGCTGACCGGTGCGATCGTCATGTTCGCGACTGGGTGACCGCCTCCTACGGTGTTCACCGATGACACCGACCCAGCGTTCGGAACGCCAGCCGGTGACGCGGTGAGGTAGCCCGGTTCGGCGGCGATCATCGTCAGGTTCACGATGTAAGCCGACGCGTCCGCGGCACCCGATGCGAGTTCGATCGCACCGTGGGGATAGAGCGGCACTCCGTGACCGAGCGGTGACGTGCTGCGGGTATCGACCAAGCGTCTCGGTGGCTCCGCGACGAGCAACCCGTCGCTCTTCACGGGGGCGGTGTTGCCGGTCATGTAGCCGGCGATGTCGACGACGAGGTGGGTGTCTGCCAGCGAGATCTGTACGTCGAAACCAGACGAACTGATCGGCACAATGCTCGACACGGCTCGGGTCTGCCCCGCCCCGTCCCAGTTCAACGTGGACGAGTTCGATGCGACCTCACCTGCGGGGGTGACAGCCAAGAACCCGGGAGCTGCGGTTGCCGTGGCAGTCAAGTTGACGACCAGTGCGGTCGCGTCGTCCGGCACGTCGGCTGGACGTTCGATGTTCCGTTGCGTGCCGGCGGCGATGATCTCGTTCGCTGCACGTGTGTCCAGCAGCCTGCGCTGTGGCATCGCGACGAACCGGCCACTGCTCGCGGCGGCCGCCCTGGTGAAGTACCCGGTCACATCGACGACGAGGTCGGCAGCGTTGAGCGCGTATGCGTCGATCGCAGCGACTGCTTGGTTGATCGGGACGATCGCACCATTGGCGCGGGTCTCTCCCGGAGAGACGTTGACATGGGAGACGTCGGGTCGTGCAATGCCCGCCTCGTACAGCACGACGAATCCGGCGGCACCGTTCGCAATGCCGACCACCGACACGGCCAGGGCGGTCACGTCTGCTGGGAGCGCGCACCTCCCGGCGGTGGACAACCGGTAGGTGTCCGCGGCAACCGGTGCGGTGTTGTCGCCGATCCGACTGTCGGCAAGGCGGCAGGGTGTATCGAGCGGAACGAACTGTGAGGTGATGGGCTGCTCGGCAGACACGCCGGGGTGATCGGTCCCAGGCAGCGCAGGTAGCAGCAATGCCACCGCGACTGCAACGAGCGCAACGCAGCGCTTCATGTGGAGAATCGATCGATCGATGATCATGAGTTGTCCGCAACCAAGAGTGCTTCGCCTCCCAGCACGTTTCACACGCAACAGTGGTCACCGCGGAGCGTGACCGTTGCCCCCGGTCAGATCGATCAGCCGCCTTGTCGATCCGTTCTCACCATAGTCCGGTCGAGCTCCTACAACTTCGCCGGGCGAGGTTGCCGGCATGCCGGATCCTCGCGGTGAGTTGTGGCTCACTTGGATGTTCGTACCTTCGCTGCTGCAGCGGCTGGACGGTGAGCGAGCACCACGGCGGCCAGCCAGGTTGACAGCGGCACCGATGCCACGAGCCCGATCGATCCCACCAAGGTGCGCACGAATTCGGTCGCAACGATTTCCCGCGACAGCACGTTGCCAATCGACTGCCCTGCCTCGGTGAACAGCAGTATCAGCGGCAAAGCCGCGCCCGCGTACGCCAGGAACAGTGTGTTCACCGTGGACGAGATGTGGTCGCGCCCAATCCGCAGCGCTGGCTTCATCAACCCCGCCGTCGTGAGATCGGGTTGCACGTTCTTCAACTGCCACACCGCCGAGACCTGAGTGACGGTCACGTCATCGAGCACCCCGAGCGAACCAATCAGAATTCCCGCGAGCAGAATTCCCCTCGGGTCGATCCCGCTCGCGAGGCCGGCGAGCAACAGCGACGAGTCGTCGGTGAGGCCGGTGAGATTCGTCATGCCAACGAACGCCGTTGCCAGAATCGCGGTGAGGACCAAGCTGGCCAAGGTCGACAGGAGGGCTACGGCCGTGGCGGCGTTGAACCCGTGGGCGAGGAACAGGGCGGAGTACGCAATCAGCGAGGCGCTCACCACTGCGACGATGATTGCGTTCGAGCCGGCCAGGATGGCGGGGAGTGTGAACATCACGATCACCAGCAGCGAGAAGGCCAAGCCTGCGATTGCGCCGACGCCGCGCCACCGGCCGAGCGCAATGACGGACACCGCGAACAGCCCGAACAGCCAGAGCATCGGCCAGCCGCGTTGGTAGTCGAAGAAGCTGTAGACCACATCCCCGTCCACCGACTCGAATGACGTGACGGTGATCTTGTCGCCCGGATCGAGCGGGCTGTTGGCACCATGTTCGAACGCCCCGAACTCGCCCGCGTGTGCGCCGTCGTTCAGCTCGAAGCCGATCAGCGTGCACGGTTGGGTGGGTTCGTAGCCGCATGGGACAGGGTCGACCACGACGATGGTTGCCGACGCCGGGTCGGCGTCGAGCAGCATCGGGTCTTCGAAGCCGTTGGAACCATTTGGCCACATCAACAGCGTTGCGATCACCGTGGCGACGGCGAGCACGATGACGACAGGCCACAACGCGCGTTGCGCCGCGTCATGCAGTCGCGGCGTCGGACCGTGACTGTGCCCGTGACTGTGCCCGTGACTGTGACCGTGGCTGTGACCGCGCTGCTGCGATCCAGCGCCCGTTGGTTGGTCGTGCTCGTCGGGCATGCCGGAATCCATCCGCGGCACCGTAGCTGCCCTCCTTCGGGGGTGGCAGACACCCTCAGAGCCGTGTCGAGCCCGATCGCACTTCAGCGGCGAACGAGAACTGACGCACCGACATGCCGCCGAAGATACCGGTCAGTCGCGTAGCGTCTGCCGACGTGATAGTTGCTCAACGGGTCAAACCCGCCAGCGATACCCGATCGCTCGAGTCTGTGCGGGCGATTCGAGACGTGGCGTACTGTGATCGCGGCGGCGCAACGTGATCGGGGTGATCGGTGAAGCACTCGTCGACTTGGTCATCGCTCCAGATGGGTCCGTCGTTGCGCACCTGGGCGGCGGGCCGTACAACACCGCGCGCGCCGCTGGGCGGCTGGGTGCCGACGTGAGTTTCTACGGCACCCTCTCGCGCGATCGGTTCGGGCGTGCTCTTGCCGACCAGCTCACTGTCGATGGTGTCGACGTCTCGCACGCCATGCGCGTCGAACAACCCTCCACCCTGGCTGCTGCTGAGCTCGACGATGACGGCGCGGCGACCTACCGTTTCTACACGGCCGGAACATCGGCCCAGCTGTTCGACGCTGATGCAGTCGACCTCACAGCCGTCGACATCATCTTCACCGGAGGGCTCGCGCTCGTGCTGCAGCCGGTTGCCGATGAGGTGGAGCGGCTGGTGACGTCGCTCGGTGACGGCGTGGCGCTGATGGTCGACGTGAACTGTCGTCCGCGCATCGTCGACGATCGCGAGGGCTATCGGCGTTCCGTCGAGCAGGTGCTGTCACGAGCTCACGTCATCAAGGTCAGCACCGACGATCTGCGATACTTCTACCCGGACCTCGAGCCGCGCCAGGCTGCCCGCACTCTTGCGCAGGGCGGAACCGGGGTGGTGCTGCTCACCGACGGAGGCGCGGACGTCACGATCCTGACGGCTGCGGGTGAGCGATCGGTGCCCGTTCCCGAAATCGAGGTCGTCGACACAGTGGGTGCCGGTGACGCATTCTGCGGCGGGTTCATGGCATCAGCTCAAGCTCGCGGCTCGACACTCAACTCCGGAGCACTGTCGCTCGATCAGCTCGCTGACGTCGTTCGCGACGCCGTCGGGGTCTCAGCGATCGCCTGTCAACGAGCTGGTGCCGATCCACCCACCGCTTCGGAGGTGCCGGGATGGATCGGTACGGATCAACGCAACTGAACGCGCGTGCCGAGGTGCTATCCACCGGTCGGCCCAGACAGAGGTGGACCGGTTGCTCCAGTCAGCGATTCTTTGGGACATTCACCGTGATCGCCCCGCCGGTGATGGCCATCGCGGCTGGGGTGTCGTCGGCCGCCCCGGCCTGGTTGTCGTAGACGATCAGGCCGGAGGCGCGATCCCACACCTTGAGGCGCAAGCGGTCGGGGCCGGACG
>DATKCX010000125.1:0-7092 GCA_035512975.1 Ilumatobacter sp. | reverse complement strand
AGCACAAAAACGCGAGCACCAATCAGAGGTTTTTCAGCACCCTGCTAGCCCGCACATCCTTCGCCTTCCGTCGTGTCTCGTAGAGGGCCTTGACATCTACCCGACGGATGCGTTCGAAAATGGGATCACGATGGAGACACGCAGTGTCATACGATCACCCCCACTACTGGAAAACTCTGCGTGCGAGCCGTCCTGCACGCCGGCGCGCCTTGCGCCACCGCGTCGGCCGTTTCGGCGAGACGTCGCGGCCCGGCTTGACGGACGCAGGGACACCGAGCTCTGAACACAATCGCCGGAAGTCGTCGTCTGGCTCGCTGAGCGTTACGAACGGGTTCATGCTGACGACGTTGATGCCCCGCTCGCGCAACACGAGGCGTGCCTCTGCCAAACCCTCGTAGTACTCGCGATATCGATTCTCGGGTTGGCCTCCCAACCAGCGCGTGTGCTGTGAAGTGGCGTGGTGATTTCCACCAAGGGCGGCGTTGTCGCAGGCGACGACGATGATGTTCTTCGCACCCATGTTGGCGGCGAGGTTGACGCCCGCTTGCGCGATCGAGGTCCACAGGTACAGGAATCCGTCGGTTGGTTCACGGAGCCACTCAGGAACCCGTCCGTGATCGCTCAGACCGTCGGTCCGCGTGTTCGGTTTGCCATCGCTGCGGAAGAAGTAGAACGTCTGGTGCGCATACCGAACTTGATCGGCATCGAGATCACTGAACTTCTCTTTGGTGACCCACGTGATGTTCGGGTGGGGTTCGGCCGCGTCCATGAGTTCGGGGATGTTGAGACTGGGATGGATGGTGATGCCGTACATCACGGGCACGGTCTTCCAGGCCATGTTGAGGCCGATGGTGATGCGTCCATCGAGGAAGCTCGGAGGCAGCACCCTCAGGCTCGGGCCGGTCCCGATCACGTAGATGTCGCTACCGGGGTGCCTCCCGTACAGCTCGGTCACCGACTTCACGCGAGTGCGAGTGTCGTGCCGACCATTGTGACTAGTGGGGAGATTCACGAGGTCACCTCGAAGCGGGCGCAGACTATCGGCCTCAAGTCTGCGACCAGCCGTCTGCGGGCCTACGGGCCCTTTGATGGAACGTCATGGTCCCCGATAGGTTGGGACGCGTCAAGGCGACCGGCGATCCGCGAGCTATTGCACGCGGCCGCGTCCACGCGCATGTGGAGTGGCGTTCGTTGGCGCTAGTACTACAAGCACGGTGCGCGCGAACCGGCCCCACGTGAGATGCGCAACCGTGCCATGTACGTCGGCTTCGAGCGCGAATGCCTGCTCGACGAGCTGACAGTAGTTGTCGACGGGCGCGTCGACCTCGCAGAGAAATCCATTCACGCCGTGGTCGATGAGATCCGGCGCGAATCCAGTGCGCGTTGCGACCGGCACGACATTGGCCATCATCGCCTCGAGCAGCGGAATAGGGCCGCCTTCGATACGCGAAGGCGAGACGAACACATCCACCGAATCGTAGAAGGCCGGGTATGCGTCGTAGTTCGACTCGAGATACGTGAAGTTGTCCAAGCGCTCGAGCAGTCCGAACTGTGGCGCCTCGCGCCAATTTCGACCGAGTAGCGAGAAGTTGCGGTGCGGCATCGAGCGGACGAGGTCGACGATGATCGAGGGAGATTTACGGTCGTAGTAGGCGCTGCAAAAGCCCACGGCGCGACCGGATCGATTGTGTGGCCGAAACTTTTCGGGGTCAGCACCAGGCAGCACGACATCGATGTTGTCAGCCGGCAAGCCGGCCTCGATCAGGGCCGGCACGTGGGTGCTCGAAATCGAGATGACCTTCGTCGCCCGGCGCAGGCACTTCGCTACGAACGGTGCTCCTTCGGGCGGGTAGTTCGGATGGGTGAACAAGACAACCGATGTACGTCGCCGCAGCGCCGGATCCTTGCGGCAGCCGATGAAGAGCGAGAAGTGGCTGAAGAAGTACGCGCGGGCCGCAGGCAGTGGGCCCTTTCCATCGTGGAACACCACTGAACCGTCGAAAACCTTGGCGATTTCGTTGCAGATCGCTTCGAGGATCCAGCCCTTGTTGCCGGACGACACAACGAAGACGATGTCCGCCTGGTCACGGTCGTCGCGTGTGCGGCCCCTTCTCAACATGATCGCTGGATGATCCCAGAAACTGGGTGAGACGCGACCAATCGGCGAGCCAGCGGTGACGCCTGAAGAGGCTTGACGCAAGCCGAAGCGTGCGGAAGCATGATGAGCACCCAAACGGGCCTAATGGGTCGGAGGAACGGTAGCGTGCGATCCGAGCGGGGGCCTGCCGGCCGACGTCGCGATACCCGATCCCGCTCACGACGCCCCGGCCGACACATCGTTACGTGGCTACCCATCATGGTGCTGCTCGCGGTTGCCGCCAGCGTCCCGGTGCTCGCTGTCATCCAACACTCGGCTTCGGCAGATCCGCCCGCCAAGCCGTTCCCCCCGCCGCCGGCGGTGTTCGTCTCCGACGCCCGCGACTTCGAGGGCGCGCCGCTCGTTTTCGAAGTCTCGTTGTCGCAGGCGCCCGGCCCCGGCGAGTCGGTGTCCGTCGCCTACGCCACTGCGCCCGGCAGCGCAGACGCCGCTGATTTCACCGCGGCATCCGACACGCTGACTTTCACTGAAGGGGAGCTGACCAAGCAGGTCCAGGTCCCCACGACCGACGACTCAGCGGTAGAAGCCACAGAAAGCTTCACCCTGAACCTGTCGAGTCCGGTCGGCGCCACGCTCGGCGACGCCCAAGGCACCGGCTTCATCGAAGACGACGAAACGTCGAAGCCGTTCAGGATCTACGTGTCTGATGCTTGGGTCACCGAAGGCAACTCGGGTCAGGCGGTCATGGCGTTCACCGTCTCGGTGTCGCCCCCCTTGGTCGGCAGCCAGACAGTGTCGGTGAAGGTCGCGTCTGCCAACGGAGGCTCGAATCCTGCATCAACCCCTTCAGATTACGCGGAAATACCACTCACCACCCTTACGTTCACCGCCGCGTCGTCATCGCAGACGGTCAGCACAACCGTCAATGGCGACACTGAAGTCGAGCAGAATGAAACCTTTCTGTTGAATCTTTCGGCTCCGTCCGCAAACGCCGTGATCGCTGACAGTGAGGGTTTGGCTACGATCGTGAATGACGACGGCTCAGCACCTACTGGACCGCTGCCGGCAATCTTCATCACGGACGCGCGCGTGCTCGAGGGCGCAGCCGCCGAAGTAACGGTGTCGCTGTCCCAGGCGGTCGGTGCCGGCCAGACCGTCAGCGTCACCTACCAAACAGTCGACATAGACGCTACGTCGGCTGACTACTTCCCGGTCTCCCCCACGGTGCTTACTTTCACTGCCGGCGAGCAGAGCAAAGTCATCCAAGTCCAGACGAAAGACGATGTAGGCGCCGAAGGCGATGAGGAGTTCCGTATCGATCTGAGCAACGCGGTCAACGCCACGATGGGGGACTCCCAGGGGACGGTAGTGATAATCGACGACGAGACCGTCGACCCCTTCTCGATCACGGTGTCCGACGCGTGGGTCGTCGAAGGCGATGTGGGTCCCGCCACTATGAACTTCACGGTGGCGGTGTCCCCACCTCCGACTGGCCAGACAGTGACGGTATCGGTCGCGACGAGCGCGGGCGGCGCGAACCCCGCCACGACCACAGCCGACTACACGCCGCTCGCGTCCACGCAGCTCACCTTCGACGCGGCCAACCCGACGCGAACTGTCGCCACGTCGGTCGTCGGCGACATCGCGTACGAGGACAACGAGACCTACCTTCTCATCTTGTCCTTGCCATCGTCCAACGCTGTCGTCGCCGACTCGGCTGGCATGGCAACGATCATGGACGACGACCTCACTGTGCCATTTCGCCTCATGGCGCTCGGCGACTCCATTACCGAAGGCAAATGCGAGAGTTCCGAAGCGCCGAGCTATCGCAACTACCTTTGGGACACCCTGCAGGCCAACGGGTTCACCACCGTTGACTTTGTCGGTACGCGCACGGGTCTGCGCAGTCCGACCGACGGGCTGCTCACCTGCGATCCCGGAGGCGTCTGGGACAAAGATCAAGAAGGTCACGCCGGATGGCGGGCCGACGAGATCGCGAATGGCAACTCAGCCCAACCGCAAATAGGCAACCTTGCGGACTGGATGGCGAGCGGCCAGCCCGACGTGGTGCTGATTCATTTGGGCACGAACGACCTGGCCCAGGGCCAGAGCGACCAGACGACAATCGATGACCTTGCCTCGGTCATCGATACGCTTCGCGCAGCGAACCCCAACATCAAGGTTCTTCTGGCGCAGATCATCCCCTTTACGGCAACGGTGGATGACCACGACATCACTCTCGGTTTCAACGCGCTCGTGCCTGGTCTCGCGGCGTCAAAGACCACGGCGACTTCGCCGGTGGTGGCCGTGGACCACCATACGGGCTATCTCCCGTCATGGAACCCCGACCGAGTACACCCCTCCGAAACCGGCCAGCAATTCATCGCGTCAGGTTGGTACCAGGCCCTCGTTGCGAACGGCTTCTTGCCTGGTACTACACCGTCCAATCAGGCGCCGACGGATGTGGTGGTGGCGCCGTCGTCGGTGCCGGCGGGTTCGGACGCGCCGACGGTGGTGGGGTTGTTCTCGGCGACCGATCCCGACAGTGGGGATACCCATTCCTATTCGTTGGTGGCTGGTGATGGTGATATCGATAACGGGTTGTTCACGGTGGTGGGCGCGGAGTTGCGGGTGGCGGCGAATGTCGGCAGTGCGGGGTCGCGGTCGATTCGGGTGCGGGTGACCGATGCCGGTGGGTTGTTCTTCGAGAAGGTGTTGACGATCACCGTTGATGCGACGGGGTCGAATCAGGCGCCGGTGGCGGATGATGATGTGTTTGTTGGTGTGAACGGTGCGGTGGGGAACACGTTGTTGGCGGTGGGGGTGTCGGCTGCGGCTCCGGTGAAGTCGGTGTCGGGTTCGGTGCTCGATGGGGACAGTGATCCTGATGTGGGTGACGTCTTGACGGCTGGTCCGGCGTCGATTGTGTCGACCGCCGGTGGCACGGTGTCGATGAACGTCGACGGGACGTTCACGTATTTGCCGCCGGTCGGTTTCGTGGGGACCGACACGTTCGTCTACACGGTGTCCGATGGTCAGGGTGGCACCGATGTCGGCACGGTCACGATCGAGGTGGTCGGGCGGGTCTGGTATGTGGACAGCGCGGCGGCCAGTGGTGGTGATGGCCGCTCGTCGTCGCCGTTCACGACGTTGTCGCCGTTGAGCGGCGCGGGCGGTGCCGGCGACGTCGACAGCGCCGGTGACGTGTTGTTCGTGTTCTCCGGTTCGGGACCCTATGGCGGTGGGTTGGTGCTCGAGGCGGGGCAGAGCTTGTTCGGGCAGCCGCACGGCCTGAGCATGGGTGGCGCGCAGTTGGTGGCCCCGGGCGGGGTTCGGCCTCGGGTCAATGGTGGGGTGGTGATCTCTGATCTCACCGGCGGGGTGGTGTTGTCGGATGTGGAGTTGGCCGGCTCGGCGGGCGACAACGTGCGGGTGGTGGTGACGGGCGGGTCGGGTTCGTTGACGATGACGGCGTGCGCGGTGTTGGACAACAACGCCAGCACCGGTGGCGCGGGGTTGCTCGTCGAAGCGCGGAACTCTGCGGTGGTGTCGGTGACGGTGTCGTCGTGCACGTTCAGCGGGAATCGCACCAGGGCGGTGTCGGTCAACGCATTCAACTCGGCGCAGCTCAGCTTGGACGTGTCGGGCAACACCATCGTGGCCGGCGCGGGCGCGGCGCCGCGCGGCGACAAGGGTGTGTTTGTGCTGGCGCAGGACTCCTCGATCGTGGTCTTGGCCGTGACGACGAACAAGGTCGGCACCGACGGCACCGTGAACAGTGCCTTGAGCGGCACCGGCATCGAACTACTGGTTGGAACAACGGCGACGCTGTCCGGCCAGGTCACCGCCAACACGGTCCATGGCGCGGGTGCCGGGTCGGGCTCGATCGGTATCCGCGTCTTGCAGAGCGGGAACTCGTCCGCGACGTTGAGCGTGACCGACAATGTGTCGCGCAACGCGGGGTACTCGGCCATCTTTGTCGAAGCGACCGGGGCTTCGGCTCCACCGGCCGGCAAAGGGCTGCTCAACCTGGCCTTGGTGAGCAACAACGCGGCCGTCCTTGCTGGCGGCGGCGACGCGGTCCACGTCGAGTCGCGCAACGTCAACATCGTGTGCGCCCGCATCCAGAGCAACACCACGACCGACGGCGGCGGCGGCGGCTCCCACTTCGGGCTCCTCGCGCGGCAGTCGAACACATCACAATTCCGCGTCGAGGGCCTCAATGCGGGCAACCAGAGCCCGACCGGTACCAAGAACTACCTGATCGCCCAGAACCCCACCGCCATCAACGTCGCAGCGGCGGCCGCCACCAACTTCGTCGGCGTCACCACCTGCCCTGTGTGACCCTCGCGAGTCGAGAACTATGATCGTGGGTGGCGGAAACGATGCCACAGGGACGGAGGTAGCAGCATGAACGACGCCGCGCTCGCGAATGGGGCTATCGACATGCTCAGGCTGCAAGGCGAAGCGGTCATCGAAGCAGCCGAGCGCCTCGACCCCCAATCCTTCGCTCGAGCGGTCAAGCTGATCGACGGTGCGGCGGGCAAAGCGATCGTCATCGGCACGGGCACGTCGGGCATCATCGCCCGCAAGATCGCCGCCACCCTGACCAGTACCGGCACCGCAGCCGTGTTCCTACATCCCTCCGACGCGCTGCACGGCGCGCTCGGCATCGTGACGTCCGACGACGTCGCCATCATCTTGAGCAACAGTGGCGAAACCGACGAGATCCTCGTCATCTTGCCGTACCTCGAACGGCGCAACGTCCCCATCGTCGCCATCGTGGGAAACGTGAACTCGACGTTGGCGAACCGATCCGACGCAGTGCTCGATGCATTCGCGGCTCGAGAGGCGTGCCCGCTCAACTTGGCTCCGACGGCCAGCACGTCAGTGGCGCTTGCGATGGGTGACGTCTTGGCCATGACCCTGATGCAGGGGCGCAGCCTGACCCCCGAGGGATTCGCGTTCAATCATCCATCGGGCCGACTCGGCAA
>DATKCX010000124.1:0-7954 GCA_035512975.1 Ilumatobacter sp. | reverse complement strand
TGCGCCACCGCCGAAGCCGACCGCGGTGCCGGTGCCAACACGGCGAGGTCGCCGACCACATCACCTGGGCCGAGCCGTCGCAGCGGTCGGCCTTCGATGTGCACGACGACCGTGCCCTCGGCGATGACGAAGAACCAATCTTCGATAGCACCGCGCTCGAGAAACGTCGAGTCTGGTGGCACCCACACCTCCTCCAACGATCGCGCCAGAGACACCAAGTCCTGTCCGGGGACGGCCGAGAAGAGGGCGGTCCGCTGCAGCACCGCCACTCGCTCGATCGTCAGGAGCTCGGCGGACGCGCTTGGTTGATCGGGCGACGACACCGACGCAGTGTCGTTCAGGAAGCGGTCGGGTTGATTCCCATGTTGTTACGGCTCGATGAAGAGATCGTCAGCGGACTGGCGAGTCGTCCACGCGCGCCCAGACCGGCGTGACGAGCGAGTATCAGGAGTCGGTCGTGTCTATCGGAGCAGTCGTCGCGGAGCCACCGGTTTCCGCATCGGGGTCTTGGCCGGTCTCTTGGTCGATGGTTGCCGCGGCCTGATCGAGCAACTCACCGACCCGGTCGATCGCTTCCTGGTACGCACCGAGATCGCCATCGTCGAGCGCCTGCTGCGCTTCGGCGAACACGCGGTCAGCCTCGAGGAGCAATGACGTGACGTCGTCGGTGAGCAGGTCGTCGCCCGAGCTGTCGGGTGTCTCTGGATCATCGGCCGAATCACCAGGTACGACGTCACCGTCGAAACCGGGGAACAGGTCGGCCAATGCGGTGTCGAGATCTTCTGCGAGCACAGCAGAGTCGTTGTGCGACGCGATGACGAATCGATATTCGGTGACCGCATCGGTGGCCACGTAGACCGGTCGGATATAGATGAGGCCGCCGGCAACCGGAAACAGCTGCAAGTCACCGAACCGAACTCTCGTGCGGGTTTCGGCGTTGGCCTGCAACGACAGCTCTGGGCTGATCTCTTGCTCGGTTTCGGCTTGATCGGCGACACGCGCCGGCCCTGACGGCAACGGGTCGGTGACCACGTAGCTGATGAGCTCTCCGTAGGTTTCGGCATCGCTGGACGCCGTCATGTACGCCTGCAACTCGGTTCGGCGGTCGTCGGTGCTGAACGGAACGAACGGTCGCAAGATGACGAACTCATCTTCGCCGGTGCGGCCGTTGCGGAAGATGGTGTAATACGGCGTGAACCGCTCGGCGGTGGACTCGGTGGTGAACGTTCGGTCGGCGGCCACGCTGTCGGGATCGGATTCATTGGTTGCCGCGACGGTGGTGTCTTGGCGGTCGATCCCCGGTGCCTGAGCAACCGACCACGCACCCTCGCGTTGGAAGAAGTCTTCGGCTGGGATCTGATACTTCGAGTACAGCTCGGTTTGCACTCGGAACAGATCCTCCGGGTAGCGCAGGTGATCACGCAGCTCGGGAGGCATGTCGTCGAACGATGTGAACAAGTCGGGGAATGCGCTCCGCCACGCCGCGAGGACGGGATCCTCGCCGTCGACGACGTAGAACGTCACGGCACCGGTGTACGCGTCGACCACGGCTTTGACAGAGTTCCGGATGTAGTTGGAGTCACGCGACAGGCCGGTGGAGCTGCTGAGCTGCACGTTGCCGATTCGTTGGGCATACGGGAACCGATCGGTGGAGGTGTACGCGTCGAGCACCCACTGCACTCCACCGTCGACCACGACCGGGTAGGGATCGGTGTCGTAATCGAGGAACGGCGCCAGCTTGTTCACTCGCTCCTCGACCGACCGCACCCACAACATCTGCGAGTCGCTCTGGATGGCACCCGACCCAACCACGTTGTAATCGAGGAACGCCAGCGCAAACGCGGCCTTGCGCAGGAAACCATTCATCTGGACGCCCGACTGACCGTCGTATGCACCGTCGTCGCCGCATCGGCTCTCTTGCACATTCGTGCCGGTGATGGCGTAGCCGCTGATCGCGTCGCCGAAGTACAGCTCGGGGCGCTCGAGATCGACCGTGACATATTCGGGACGGTCGGCCGGAGTGAGACGACCAACAGGAGCCATGACCAACCCGCAACCGCGCGTGCTGACCAAGTGCTCACCTTGCCAACTCGTGTTCGCGATGTTGCCCAGGTCGAGTTCGCGGGCGGCCACCAGCACCTGCTCGGTGATGCCGTCGACCAGCGAGTACCGATCGACGTCGAGGTCGGTGATGCGAAGCCCGGCGGTCTCGCCACGGTCGATCGTAAAACGCGTCAGCATCTGCGTGGGGTTGAGCAAACGGACGTTGGCCAGCGGCTCAGGATCGGTCGCCACGTCTTCAGCGGTGATCGGCTTGAAGGAAACCTCTTCGGTGATCACGTCATCGATGCCCATCGCCACTCGAGTGGCGGCGACATTGCGGGCGATGTACGGTGCCTCGCGCTCTTCCTGGTTCGGGCGAACGATCAGCGACTCGACGATCGACGGGTAGATCACGCCGCCAACGATCGACACCACGAGCCACAGTGCCGATGCCACCACCGGGTAGCGCCACCGATTCGTGCGAACGGTGCTGAGATACAGCAATCCGGTCAAGATCGCGATGAGGGTGAGCAGCATCATCGCCGGCAGCTGGGCATTCACCACGGTGTAGGTGGCACCTTGTACGAAGCCGCGGCGACCGCTGGTGAGCTCGTACCGGGTGAGCCAGTAGTCGCCCGACTTCACCGCCGCGAGGATGGCAATGAGCACGGCCAAATGGATCTTGGTGGCCGACCGCACCGTGGGAATCGATGACGTGAACAGCACCCCACCGTTCAGCAGGTGTGCGGCCAGGGTGAGGAGCAACACGATGAACAGGGCCGCGAACAACCAGTCGACTGCAAACGAGATGAACGGCAGGCGAAAAACGTAAAAGCCCACATCGACGTTGAACTGCGGGTCGGTGAAACCGAACGACTTGCTGTTGCGGAACAACAGCCACTGCTGCCACATCGAGATCGCCGGCAGCGCAAGAATGAACGCCAGCACCATTCCGGTGCCGTATCGCACCAGGCGCAAACGGTGGCCGAAGACCTCGTGAAACTTCTCGACGTATGGGTGCACGTTGGCTGGGAACGCGAGAGGAGCCGTGCGATCAGCGATGTACAGGTTGATGCCCGCAAGCAGGGCGAACGCCGCGAAGAACATCAGGAACAAGGTGACCTTGGCGCTGATCTGGCCCCAGAACACATCGTCTCGGCCGAGCGCGTCGTGCCAAAGAGCGTCGACATAGAACGCCGCGATGGCGCGTCCGAACACCGCGACCATGAAGAAGATCACGCCGGCTGCAATGAGCACCCCACGCCCGGAAATACGCGGAACACGCCGCTGACTGGAAAGGTCTGTAGGACGCCGCATGACGGCGGTCAGACTACTGCGGCGCTGGCAGGGTGAGACAGCGGCAACCGGGGTGAGCTGGGGCGGCCACATGCCCGGTGGGGAACTCGGTCCCCACGGCGACCGCTCCTGACAGTGAGTTGTCTTCGCAGTCGGCACAACCAACCTTGCCCGGGTCGAGCGACCAGACGACCGACGTGCCCGGTTCGATCATCGCGGTGAGCCCGCCTGCATAGGCAAATCGGAACACATCGTCGAGTTGATCGTCGATGTGTTGGGTCTTCCACTCGCGGTACACCGACCGCACGCGGCGCGTGACATCGGTGTTGTCGCCGCCCCCATCAGACACGCAACGAGCGATCCGATGCCGCAGCGACTCGACCATGCCGGTCTGCACCAGCTCCTGCGCTCGGTTCGTCGCCCCGGATCGACGCAGGGTCTTGTGGAGCGCCGCGGTGTCTGCGACGCCCACGTCGCCAGCGCCCGCTACCGCAGCAATGATCATGTCGTCGCTGAGCACCGCAAGGTACGCAGCCGCGTGGGCATCGGACGAAGGGAGCAGCGTGTCGATCGACGTGACGGGTTCGTTGCTGCGAAGTGCGTCGAGTACACCATTCTGCTCATCGGCGAGCACCCGCTTCAGTTTCCGGGCTGCGCCGACGATGAGCGGCACGATCGCCTCGTCGCGCCGCGTGAACGGGGTAGACGGAACGAGTTCTTGCTCATCGAGGTCGGCGCTGACCGCTTCCGAACCGACGGTCTCTTGCGCATGACGCAGCCGCTCGAAGATCCCACCGACGTCAGGCCGATCGGCAGCGACGGTCTCATCGGTCGCCTCGACCATGACGCCAAGCTCGAGCCCGGGTTCGCTGTCGACGTCGTCGGCCTGGGCGTCGGTCTCGGCATCTGCGTCGGTGCCGGTGACGTCGATCACTTCGGGCTCGCGCCCACGGAACAAGTTCACGACGTTGCCGTCGTTGCGTGGCACCGCGGCCGCCTCCTCGCCGTCGACTTCGAAGTCGACCTCCTCGACCTCGTCGACCTCGTCGGATTCTGCATCGAGCGGGACGAACTCACCCTCGAGATCAGGGTCTGTGGTCTCGCTGTCGGTCGGCGCGTCTTCGTCGTCGTCGGCTGCGAGCACCACGTTCACGGTGTCGGGAAACTCGGTGACGACGCTGTCGGCTTCATCGCGATCGCCACCATCACCGTCACTATCATCGTCGAGGTCGAGGTCGACATCGACGTCGACGAGGTCAACGGCAACGTCGTGGCCGCTCGGCGCGGCATCGACGAGCGATGCGTCGGTCGCAGCATCAGATGCCGTCAACCGCTGCCGCGGCACCATCAACGGCACCGGACCGGTGGTGGGTGCGAGGTTCACGAGTTCAGTCGGCCCATCGAGGGCCTGCAGTTCGGTGGTGACGTCGACGGCGACCAAACGCGCCCGCTCGAACACCTGCAACAGCCGGTCACGTCCGTGCGCCAGTTCCTCGATCTGATGGCGAGCCAACTTGGTCCGCCGATCGAGATCCGACAACACCCGCTCACGGTACGCCCGCGCCTCGTTCACCATCTCCCGACCTTGTTGCTTGGCCATCGCAACCTCGGCCTCCGCGTCGGACATCGCGTCCTTTCGTTTGCGCGACACCTCCACTTCGATCTCTTGACGCATCCGGTTCGCTTCGTCGTTCGCTTCGCTCACCAAACGGCTGGCGTTCTCCTCGGCCCGCGCACGAATCAGCGACGCCGATTCACGTGCCGTTTGCAATACTCGGACCGTCTCGTCGCCAACGATGCGCGTCATCGCCTCGTCGTCGAGATCGGCGGCCTGCGGTGGCTGCGACTTGGCGAGCGCAAGCTCACCTTGGAGCTGCCGCTCGCGCTCTTGCAACCGAATGAGCTCAGCCGACACCGCTTGCAAGAACGAGCGCACTTCGTCGGTGGAGTAGCCGCGGCGCGAGGTGCCGAAACTCGCCTCGGCGATAGACGCCGGCGACGATGGGTCGGGACGCGGAAACGAGGCTGCCATCCTGCCAGCGTAAACCCCTGGTCACGGCCAGAAGTGGCAATGCGTAGCTTGGCCGGACGCTACGGCTCGGTGGGAACGGGCGGCGCGGGCGGAATGGGGTCTCCGCCGTAGGCGACCAGGGCAGCAATCGCCTCCTCCAACGTGGCGACCGGCACGATTTCCAGATCTGGCCCGCCGGCCAACCGTGCCGCAGCGATGTCGTCTTCACCCTGCGACGTGGGAACCAGGAAGAGCTTGACTCCGGACTGCGCCACCGCAGATGCCTTCTGTCGCAGGCCACCGATGGCCCCGACCTCGCCGTTCAACTCGATCGTTCCCGTGACGGCCACATCGCCGCCGCCGGTGAGTTCGCCCTCTGTGAGTTCGTCGATGAGCGTCAGCGTGAAGGCCAACCCGGCGGACGGGCCGCCGATGGAACCGGTGTTGATGTTGAGTTCGAACGGCAGCTCGACGCGTCGGGTGTCGAATGGGTAGAAGCCGACGATGGTGCGATCGGGTTCTTCGGGCGAAGCGGTCAGCTCCACCTCGACGTCGAGCTGACCAACCTCGGGACGCTCGATCTTCATCGATACCAGGTCTCCGGCAGATCGATCGACGAGGATGCGCATGAGATCCTCCACGCCGTTCAGCTCCTCACCCTCCACCGACAGAATGCGATCACCGGGGTCGAGTACTTCGTCTGATGGGCTCCACGTGACGCACTCGGTGCCCTCGTCATTCGGCACCAGGCACACGATGTCTTGAATGAGCACATCGCCGGGTACGAGGGTGACGTCGAAACCGACTCGCAGCAGTGCGACGTACTGCGCCACCTGCTCGCTGCTGCGCATGGATTCGAGTGAGAACACTCGCCGCTGCTGCGGGGTTTGCACCCCGTACTTGTCTTCCTTGGTGAGAAAGGTGATGGCGGGATCGTCGCGACCGAGCACCCAGGACAGCACTGACTGTTCCGGTTCGGTGACCGTGACGAAGAAGATGTCGCCGGCGGGCGGGTACTGCTGCGCCAAGTCGCCCAGATCGCCGAACACGATGCGATCGTCGACCGGTTGCGCGGCAGCAGGTGTTCGCGCGAAGGGAGCCGGCTGCTCCACTCCGAGGCGACGATTCGTGGTCTCGGCCACGAGTTCCGACGGCAGCAACGACGCGACAGCCACACCCGCAAGCCCCACGACGGCGACGGTGATCGCCACGCCTCCCGTCACTCGCGCCCACTTGCCGGACCGGCGCAAGCCGGCACGCTGGAGCGCTTGATCGGTGGTCTCCAGATGCCGTACCGGGAACGGCGGAGCCTCGTTCGGCTCGGGTAAGGTCGTGGTTGCCGTGTCGGTCACTCTTGCGCTCTCCGTTTCCGGACTCACGATCAAGGCGGGAGTTGTCGCCGGGTTGGCGATCGGTGCCTTGCTCCTCACCGGCTGGCGTAAGCCTGCCAGAGCTGAGCCCCGTTCTCCACGCGAAGCTCGATCTTCGGTTGTTCCTGTCGACCACTTCGACACCCCGGAGTACCGGCGACCAGGCCCGATTCGTCGGTTGCTGGCACTCGTCGCGTCGGGTGGTATCGCTCTGCTGATCGGTGTCGTGACGGCGATCGTGTTGTCGTTCGGTATCGCGTTGGCGATCGTGCAACTCACCAGCCTGCTCCGGGAATAGGGTCCTGTGGATGCTCGACGACCCCGCCGCAGCGGAACGACGACGTGCCGTCATCGTGGCTGGCCACTCTGGTGACACGGAGGTCCCGCGGGCGCGCCTCACCGATTCAGTGGCAGACGTGCGCGCAGCTGCGATCGGAGCACTCGATCGGTGTGCCTCACTCACCCACGATGAGCTGACCGCTGCCATCGCCGACCCCGATGCGGTCGTGCGACGCCGGGCCGCCGAACTATCGGTACACCGACCGACGATCTCGCTGCGCGCGTTGCTGCACGACGACGACCCGACCGTGGTGGAAGTTGCGGCTTGGGCCGTGGGTGAACAGGGCGAGATCGAACCACCCCCCGACGACGTGTTGACCCGACTGATCGAGTTGGCGACAGGGGCTGAAGCGCCGCTCGTTCGAGAGGCTGCCGTCGCCGCGCTCGGAGCGGTCGGCGACGACCGCGGGCTGCCGGCGATCCTGGCTGGCTGCTCCGACAAGCCGCAGATCAGGCGGCGCGCGGTGCTGGCCCTCGCGCCATTCGATGGCGACGATGTCGAGGCTGCGATCGAACGGGCGCTCACCGATCGCGACTGGCAGGTCCGCCAAGCGGCCGAAGACCTTCGGCGCGCCACAGGCGAACTCACCGTCGACGATGCCGACGGAATCGATCCCGACGGAGTCGATCCCGACTGAGCGCCAAATTGGCAGAACGTCAGCGGTCGATGCCGAACCGGTACAGGTTCGTCTCGTACGGCTCGAACCCCAGCCGCTGATACAGCCGATTGGCTGCTTCGCGAGACGACCTGCTGGTGAGGCTGACGTTCTTGGCACCGCGTGCGCGTGCAGCCTCGATCGCCGCCCGATTCAGTGACTCGCCGACGCCACGACCCCGCGCGGCACCGTCGATGACAACGTCTTCGATCCACGCCTTGACACCTGTGGGTATCTGG
>DATKCX010000123.1:0-3453 GCA_035512975.1 Ilumatobacter sp. | reverse complement strand
AGATCGCGCGGCACGTCGCTGCCGCGCAGGAACGCGGTGACGCCCACGACGAAGATCTGGCCCTCTGTGGCAATGTGGCGACGGGTCGGCACCCACTCGTCGCTGTTGTCCCACGTCGGTGCCAGCAGCACGTCGATCCCGCGTTCGTACATTGCCGTTCGAGCCAGTGGCATGTAGTTCTCCCAGCAGATCAGCGAACCGACCGTGGCACCGCCGACGTCGATGACGGTCAGGAGGTGGTCGTTGCCGTTGGCCCACACCAGGCGCTCAGCACCGGTGGGTACCAGCTTGCGGTGACGGCCGACGATGTCCCCACTCGCACCGACGTAGACGACGGTGTTGTACAGCGTGTCCGACGGCGATCGCTCGGTGACGCCGACCGCGACGCACGCCCCGGCGTCGCGTGCCGCGTCGCGTACCGGGTCGAGATCGGCGCTGTCGACGCGCACCGCGTTGGCGACCAACCGGGCGTACCAGTCACCATCGCTCATCGGGGACCGCCGCCACACCCAGTCGGGATAGCCCGGCACGAACGACTCCGGGAACACGACGATCTCGGCGTCGGCCGACGCGACGTGACCTGCTGCCACTTCGACCGTGCCCGCTCGATCGAGAAATACCGGTGTCGCCTGTACCGCGGCAACCGTCAACGTTCCACTGCCCCCAGAACGACTCATCACCTGACAGTACTCGGCAGGCCGCTTCGCTCGCCGAGGCGCGTTGCGACGGGAGACGTCCCCGCGCTGCGATTCGCGTTCGTGGCCTACGCGCTGCTCGGCGATGCCGCTTGTCTCCTGAACTCAGATGGTGGTGCGGAGGTTCTCGCAGGTGGTTTGTTCGATCATCCACGCGAATGCGTCGTCGGCGCGAAGGCCCGGACTCCAGAGAAAACCCTGGCCGTAACGACAGCCGAGCTGCTTGAGTCGTTCCAGTTGCAGCGGCAACTCGATGCCTTCGGCCACGGTGTCGAGGTCGAGGGTGTCTGCGAGAGCGGTGATGGTGCGGATGATCGATGCGGCAGGGCCCGGAGCCATCAGCCCAGCGACGAAGGAGCGATCGATCTTGAGGGTGTCGACCGGCATTCGGCTGAGGTAGCTCAGCGACGAGTAGCCCGTTCCGAAGTCGTCGATGCTCACGTTGAATCCGGCGGTGCGGAGTTCTTCGATCGTTCGCAGCGCGTTGTCGATTCGGTCGACCAACACGCTTTCCGTGATTTCGAGCTGGATCGCTGCAAGGGGCACATCAACGCGTCGAACGGCTGCAACGACGCGGTCTGCGAACAGCGGCTGCGCGAGCTGCGTTGCAGAGACATTGATGGCCATCCACAGATTGTCCGGTATCCGCGAATCCGCCCGCCAGACCGCGAGTTGCCGTGCCGCCTGCTCGACCACCCAGTCGCCGATGGGCAGGATCTCGCCGCTGGCTTCGGCGAGGGGAATGAACTCGAGCGGGGCGATCACTCCGAGGTCGGGATGCTGCCACCGGAGCAATGCCTCGAATCCAACGGTGGTCAGCGTCACCAGGTCGATGATGGGCTGGTATTCCACATGCAGTTCGTCACGCTCCAGGGCGAGGGGCAGCGATGCCGCGAGCGTGCGGCGCCGATGAGCGCGTGAACGTGCCGCACCGTCGAAGACCGTGACACGGTTCTTTCCGCTCGCCTTGGCGTGATGCAGGGCATCATCGGCGTCTCGCAGGAGCGATGCTGACGAGTCGGAGGCGGTACTCAGTGCGACTCCCACGCTGGCGGTCACCGCGACTTGGACTCCATGCTCACCAACAGTCAGCGGCTCGCGCAGCACCGACACGATGGCGTCGCCCAACTGCTTGGCGTCGTCATGGGAGGAAACACTCGTGCGCACGACTGCGAATCCGTCGCCATCGAACCGGGCTACCAGATCACCGGGGGGCAACCCGGTGACGAGCCGATCGGCGAACCCCTGCAGTGCCGCATCGCCCAGGGCGTGGCCATTTCGCTCATTGACCAGTTTGAAGTCGTCGATGTCGATCAGGGCCAACGCGACGTGCTGATCGATCGCTGCTCCGCTGAGGTCTGCCTGCAGGGTGGCGTGCAGGCTGGCGACGTTCGGGAGCTGCGTGAGCCAGTCGTGGGTCGCCTGATGCGCGAGAGCCTCTTCAGCTTGGTGCCGCTCCGTGATGTCGAGCACGGTGCCGGTCACGACGTTGCTGTTGGATGAGCCCGACCTCGACATCTCGGTACGAACCCAACGCACTTCGCCGTCAACGCGGATGATGCGATGCACACATTCGCCTGGCCCTTCTCCCGCCGACACGGCTGCGAACACGGCTGAGATCTCCGGCAGGTCCTCAGGATGGCTGAAGGCGCGTGCATCGCGCTCCTGTGAGCCGGGCGGCAGACCGCACATTCGCCAGAGCTCGTCTGAGCGTCGAATCAACCCGGTCTCGGTGTCCATCTCGAAGCTTCCGAGTTTCGCCGAGGCCTGGGCGTCGGCGAGGCGTTGTCGATCAGCATCGATGCGTTCGAGCAACTCCACACGTTCGGTCACATCGCGCATGTTGCCGACGAAACAGCCGACGTTCGGGTCATCGATCAGATTCGTGGCGATCTCTTCGAGCCACCGAGTGTTGCCGGCTCGGTCGACGACCCGGAACTCGGTGCGGAAGCTGTCGCCGAGGTTCGGAATCGACGCCACCTCGAGAAAGACCCGCTCTTGATCGTCGGGATGAACCAAGTTCAAGCTGTTCAGCCCGATCAGCTCGTCGGGTTCGATACCGAACATGGCACGAGTTGCCGGGCTCACCGACAGCACGGTCCCGTCCAACGCGAAAAACATCACGAGATCGCCCGAGTGCGCGAACGCAGCCTCCGCGCGGGCCTGCAATCCTGTGAGAGCAGCAGCCAGTTTGGACCCGTCGTTCGCGCTCGCAATTGAGGCCGCGACCGTTGGCAGCGGCTCGGCTGGCCACGGTATCGACGCCGACGGCTTGACCACTGCTCTTCCCAGATCACGACGACGCGCTGCCCCCAGCTTGTCGAGAGACATCGCAGCGTCGGCGGTTGCCATCAGTCCGGAGACCGACGAGTCGGCGGCGCTCGCCGCGACTCCGACCGACGCACCCACGACGACCTCGAGATCTCCGATCTGGAAAGGAGTGGACATCACCGTGCGCACACGATGCGCAACGAGCGTCGCCGCCCTCTGATCGAGGCCGGGGCAGATCAAGACGAACTCGTCGCCACCCAGACGGCACACACGGTCATGCTCTCGCACCACCCGGCGGAGCCGCACAGCGACCTTGACCAACAGCTCGTCTCCGACGTGATGGCCGTTTTCGTCGTTCACCGCCTTGAAACCGTCGAGATCGAGGAACAGCACCGACACCGGTGACTGCGTGGCGGCAGACGAGTCGATCTGCTGCTTGAGGTAGCGAAGCGCAGATCGGCGATTTGGCAATCCGGTCAACGCGTCG
>DATKCX010000122.1:0-4463 GCA_035512975.1 Ilumatobacter sp. | reverse complement strand
GTACGGCTATTCCCAACTGAACCTTTCGGGGGGTGAGCCTACGCTCCACGCCGGTTTCGATAAGATCGTCTCGACTGCGATTGATCTCGGTATGCGGGTATCGGTGATCACGAACGGGTGGCGCTCGTCGCTAGCGACCATCGATCGGCTGAGCCGTTGCCACACAGTTGCGGTGAGTATCGATGGCCCCAGGACCGTTCACGATCACCTTCGACAGCGGCAGGGCTCGTTTGACGCAGCGTTGCGAACCGTGGCCGAGCTGGCGGCGCGTGATCAAAGCGTCGGCATCGTGTCTTGCGTGACCGAGTCGACGATGGATTTCATTCCTGAACTCTGGGAACTTGCAGCGTCGTTGGGCGCGGCGCTACTGCAGTTTCGTCCGATTGCGCCTGTCGGACGCGCGGCCGAAAATGACAGCCTGAGGTTGCCCCTCCTCGATCGATTGGCAGTGGTCGCAGCAGCTCTCGGAAGCATCGGGGACGGTCCCAGAGTCCAATGCGATCTGATCGGAACCCAACGTCTTCTTCGAGGCATCACGAGCTTGGTCGAGGAGTTTCAGATTGGCGAAATGGCTCAGCTACTGTCACCGCTGGTGATCGACGAGCATGGATCGCTTCGTCCCTACTCGTACAATCTACGCGGGCACGACCTCGGAACAATCGACGCGCTGCGCGACGGTTCCTTTCGACCCACGTTTGAACGCTGGCGCTCCGCTGCAATCGAACTGCACGAGCGTACGGCGGCAGCGACGCGCGCTAGCGACTCGAACTTCGTCGACTGGTTCGAGCTCCTTGTGCGAGTGAGCCAGCGGTCGTCTGGAACTCCTGTGTCAGTGCAGATGCCCGGTCTCTGATCCGGTTCGAACCGACTCCGGTCGACTCACGCGGGCACTGTTGCGTTCAAGGGGCGGGTGCGGTGCGACCACGACTGCCGGGTCGGCGGCAAGCTGAAGATGTCCGAACCATAAGTGGCTCTTCGGATTTCACGGTGGAGTGAGGTGGTCGAGGAGGGCCCAGTTGGGCTTGCCGGCGTAGAGCAGTGAGCGGATGCGGTAGTGGGTGAAGTTCCGCATGCCGAACGCGGCGCGCTTGACGCGTTTCACCAAGTTGTTGACGGCTTCGGTGGGGCCGTTGGTGACGTGGGAGCGGTGCCAGGCGACGATCTGGTCGCGCCAGCGGGCGATGGTACGGCCGAGCCGGCGGACTTCGGGTGGCATCTCTCGGTCGGCGAAGTCGCGCACGATCTCGTTGACCCAGTCGTTGGCGAGCTGGTGGTCGGTGTGTTCGTAGATCTGGCGGACGACTTCTTTGGCGTTCCATGCGAACCACACCTCGCGTCGTGGGTCACCCGTGCGGAGCAGACCCATCAGCCGTTCCTGCTGCTCGTCGGAGAGCCGCTCGCGTGCCATCGCCAGGCGCCGCCTGGCCCGGTAGAGCGGATCGTGTTTGCGGCCCCGGTGGCCGAGCGTCTCGTTCTGGACGCGTCGTCGGCACTCGTCGAGGGCGGTGTTGGCGAGGTGGGATCGGACCGGAGCGCCCTGCCCGTCTTGCGGCGGGTGGGTTTCTCCGGCCCGTCCCCCGAACCGGACGTGCGGCTTCCACCGCATCCGGCTCTCCACGAGCTCGTGCCGCAGTTCAGTCGGCGGTGCTGATCTCGCTCCATGGCGTGGGGATCCGTGTTCCGCGGTAGCGGTAGCGGGTCACCGGCACTGCTGCGCATTCGAACAGTGCCACGCCATCGTGCTCGGGTCGCGACCTGTTGGCCAGGTAGCGCCGTCGCAACCACTTCCAGTTGGCGCGCCGGTGTTTGCGGCGAAGCCAGCCCACGACCCTCCACCACGTGTAGTGGTGGAGGTAGGCGAACGTCGCTTTCGACACAGCGTGCCGGAAATAGTTGGTCCAGCCGCGCAGCACCCCGTTGAGTTGGCGCAGCACGGCAGAGAGCGGTTGGTTCGTTCCCTGTCGAGTGATCGTCTTCACCTTGGCCTTGATCGAGGCGAACGCCTTCTTCGTCGGCCAGGTGTAGACGTATCGCCGGTTCGACCCACGCTTGGTTTGCCGCTGGATGCGGAACCCGAGGAAGTCGAACCCCTCGTCGATCGTGACGATCATCGTCTTCTCCTCCGATAGGCGAAGCCCGACGGTGGAGAGCACTGCTTCAACCGTGTCTTTCAGTTCCTTGGCGTGAGCCTTGGTGCCCGCGACCATCACCACGAAGTCGTCTGCGTAGCGCACGAGGCGATACGTAGCTGCTCCTTGGCGGCGGCGACGGGCCCGATCGACACGGGTGGCCATGTCACGTTCCCAGACCTCGGCGAAGTGATCGTCGAGCACCGACAACGCGATGTTGGCCAGCAGTGGCGACAAGATGCCGCCTTGCGGGGTGCCCATCTTGGTGTCCCTCGTGTGCCCGTCCTCAGTGAGGACGCCGGCTTTGAGGAACGCCCTGATGAGTCGCACGACGCGACGGTCTCCGATCCGATCGCGCACCCGACCCAGCAGGGCCGCATGGTCGATCTCGTCGAAGCAGGCGGTGATGTCACCTTCCAGCACCACCGAGTACTCGTTGGACGCCAGCATGTGGATCTCCGCGATCGCGTCGTGTGCCCGTCGTCTCGGCCGGAACCCATACGAACATGGGTGGAACCCGGCCTCGAAGATCGGCTCGAGGACCAGCTTCACGCTGGCTTGCACGACTCGATCCCGAGCGGTCGGAATCCCCAGCGAACGAAGCTTGCCGTTCGCTTTCGGGATCATCCGTTGCCGCACCGGGAGCGGCGCGAACTCACCGGACTTCAGCAGTTGCCTCAGCTCGGCGAGGAACGCCACCTCTCCGGTGACGATGGAGCGCGGACGCACCCCGTCGACACCGGCGGATCGTGCCCCTCGATTGCCCCGCACCCGATCCCACGCCACCGTGAGGAAGGCGGGATCGGTGACGAGGTTGAACAGGTCATCGAACCGTCGACCAGCATCGTCGACAGCCCATTGGTGCAGCTTCGTCTGGATCTTCAGTACCCGCAGACGGGCCTCGTCGAGGCTCGGCCACGGTGCGTCGGTATTCACCGTCGACCTCCTGGCATTCCAGCAACTCCACTGCGAACTCGCTGGGCCCCTTCGCCATGTACACGGCTTTCCCGTGCTCGGACTACTACGGACCCTCCGTCCCGTCCCGGCATCATCAGCCGACGATGGACCTGCCCGCCGACCAGCTGGCTGCTGGCCGGGTGGGGCAACACCGGAACGGTTCCCACGTTCACCATGTACCGGTCGACAGGATCGGCGCCCAGCTCAGCCCCTGCAGCCTCGCCAACGGCTACGCCGCAGGCATTCACCGTGGCCTCCCCACCGACCTCACTAGTCGGCTTCGGAGTCGGTCGCTCGTGAATAGAGCTCCCGCGCACTGCTGCCCGGCCCACATCCACCAGGTTGGAGCCGGTTCCACGCTTGAGGGGGATCAAATACTGGTTCACTCTCGTTACGCCTGTCTGTCTCGCTTGCCGGACCCGCACCATCTGGCAGTGCTGGCACGTCCCGTCGTTGTCAGGGCTGCTTCCCGCCCTTCCCCACACCTCTGGGGTCAGGCTGCCCTCAGCTTCACCGGACTGCTGCGACAGTCCGGCGGGGTGGGCCTCTCACCCACCCCCGGATACATGGCGCCTCGTGGCGCACCTTGACGACGTGGAACGGATCGGCGACCTGGACGGCGTCGGGCAGCATCGTGTCGAACACCGCCCGGTAGCTGGCCGACAGATCCAGCGTCGCCCACTCGACCCCGGCCCGCCACTCGTCGGAGCGTGCGGCGAGCCAGCGGCATGGTTCGCTGCTGTCGCGGCCGGGCACGACGTCGAGGAGCTGGCCTCGTCGGACGTCGACGATCTGCGTCGACCAGCACTGCTTGCGGAACCGGCCCTGACGGCAGAACAGGGTCTCATCGAGCCCGAGTCCGTTGACGGTGCCGAACCGGTCCGGGTCGTCGATCAGCAAGGTTCCGTAGAGCACAACGGCGTCCATCACGGTGTGCCAGTCACAGCCCAGATCGACAGCGACCTCAGCGACCGAGCGGCCGTGACGACCGACCTGCAACGTCGCCCACCGTGCCGCCCGCGTCGTGAGCGCACACCGAGCCGAGGCGACCTCGGGATGCTGTTCGGTCCACGTGCGACGACAGACCGGGCAACGCCAGCGGTGCTTGCGCCACGCCAAGCGGGCCGGGCGGCCGAACACCGGCAAGTCGACCAGCACCACCTCGCGGGTGTCGTGATGCCACGCCGTGCAGCCGCAACACGACGGCCGCTCGAGGTTCGTGATGACCTCAACCCGCAACCACCTCGGCCACTCACCGACACCGGTGACCGTGACGTCGGGCAGGCCAACCAGCAGCGCGCACATGCGCGTAGGATCCGTTTCCAAGGTTCAGGGGCTCCTTGCGACTCAACGACTTCGAACATCGCTGAGAATCGC
>DATKCX010000121.1:0-20991 GCA_035512975.1 Ilumatobacter sp. | reverse complement strand
TAGTGCCAGGAGAGTCAGCGGATAGGTCGCTTCGCTCCTTTTCATTCCGCTGACTTCTCCCTATATCTATTGGGGTTGCCCAGCAGACAGGCTCGGCAGAGCCTCGCCTATCCGCTGAGCCCCCAGGCACTATCCCTTCGCGGTGAGTAGGGGTACTTCGGGTCCGCTGGTGACGAAGGCGAGCTCTTGCACCGCGCGGGTCATCGCTACGTACAACAGGCGGGCACCGCGCGAGGTGTTGCCGAGGATGTCGTGCGGGTTCACCACGACGACCCCGTCGAACTCCAGGCCCTTCACGGCTTCGGCGGTGAACAACGGGACTTCGGTAGCGGCGAGTTCGTGGACGTGGTCCACCGCGACCAGACCGGCGGCGGTCATCGCCATGGCGATCGCGTCGTGCAGGTCGACCGGTGCAACGACTCCGGTGAGGCGATGCCGATGCTTCACGGCGGCCACGACTTCGACGACGTCACCGGCCAGCGCATCGGCGCTCGCGTGGTGCCAGGCGGGCGCAGCACCTTCCACGCGGACCGAGCGAGATGCGGTGGAATCCACACCGGTGAGCGGCAGCAAGCGGTTGGCGATCGTGAGGATCGGCTCGGGTACCCGGTAGCCGATGGTGAGGTCGGCCACGGTCCCCGTCGCTCCCAGATGCGCGAACACGTCCACCCAACGCTCTTGTCCGGCCGGGGTGGTGGACTGCGCCACGTCACCCACCAACGTGCAAGAGCCAGCAGGGGTGCGTCGACCGATGACCCGGAGTGCGACCGCGGAATGATCCTGCGCTTCGTCGACCACGACGTGGCCGTACGTGAACGGGGTGCCGTTGAGCAGGGTGTTTGCCTCGTCGACGAGGAATTGGTCGGCGGCGGTCCAGCGCCGACGCTTACCACTCGGGCCGCCCAGGTAGCGGTCGACGAGCGACACCGGTTTCTGCGTGGGCCAGGCCTTGTTGATGACGGTCTTGATCGGCCCTGCCTCGCTCCAACGATCTTCGCCACCACACCGCCGACGCAGATCGGTTTGCACCAGCACGCGAAGCCGCTCGCGGCGCTGGTTGATGGGAACCACGCCCGACTTGGCCACCTCCACCCACTCGGCAAGCTGTTCAGCGGTGAACACGTGCCGGCGAGCACCGATGGGTACCACCACATCATCCGTGGGCGCGACGATCGCCGCGAGCGCAGCCTGCTCGAGTTCGACGAGCCGCTCGGGTGAGCCCTTCCAGCGTGCATGCTCGGAGCTGTCGAAACCCGTGAGCTCCACTTTCGGAACGCACAGATCGAGTGCCGTGCACTGGCGAACGCTGCGCTCGCCGAGCGATGGCAACACGTTGCCGATGTAGTCGAGGAAGGCTCGGTTCGGCCCCACCACGAGCACCCCGTCGCGAGCCAGCCGACCGCGATGTTCGAACAGCAAGTAGGCCGCCCGGTGAAGTGCCACAGCGGTCTTACCGGTACCTGGGCCGCCCTGCACGATCAGCGCCTGGTCGATGTCGGCGCGAATGACGATGTCTTGCTCGGCTTGGATGGTGGCGACGATCTCGCGCATCGCTCCGGATCGGGCGGCACCGATTTCGGCCAGCACCGGATCGGGGATTCCGGAGGCGACGGCTCCTCCGTCGGGGTCGTCGAGTTGCTCGTCGAGGTAGGCGGTGAGCTCGCCGTCGACGAGGGTGAATCGCCGCCGGAAGTCCACGCCCAACGGGTCGACCGCGGTCGCCCGGTAGAACGGCGCAGAGATCGGAGCTCGCCAATCGACCACGACCGGGTCGTGCTCGTCATTTTCGATGTGGCGACGCCCGATGTACCACTGTTCCAACGTGCCGTCTGGGGCCGGCCCGTCGATGCGGCCGAAGAACTCCCCAGCGCCGGGCGACCGCAGGGAGTCGAGCGCTTCCCACACCGCCATCTCGATGTATTCGGCAGTGATCGCATCGGCCGACGACTGTGGGTCGACCTGCTCGAGCCGGCTGATCATCCGGTCACGACAGGCACGCGCGAACGCCAGCTGGCCGCGTTCGAATTCGAGCTCGGGAAATGCTTGGGAGTCCATCGTGATCACTGAGTTGGTCAACAGGGGGAAGCCACACTACCGGTCGGCCCGGAGAGTCAGCCCAGAGAGTCAGCCCGGAGAGTCAGCAGGGAGAGTCAGCGGACATGGTCAGCAGAGCCTCGCCCATCCGCTCGACCTCCGGGCAGACTGTCCGACGTGTCGCTGCCGCCTCCCGTGCTCGTGCCGCTCCAGGTTCGAGGACTCACGAAACGTTTCGGCACGACGCTTGCGCTCGACTCGCTCGATCTCGACGTGCCGGCCGGGAGTTGTTTCGGGCTGGTCGGCCCGAACGGCAGTGGCAAGTCGACCACCCTTCGGTCGGTCGTCGGCCTGGTTCGTCCCGACTCGGGAACGATCGTGGTCGTCGGGCACGACGTGGCCGCCGACGTGCGAGCCGCGCGGGCGGAACTCGGCGTGGTGCTGGACCCGCTGCAACTCTTCGAACGGCTCACCGCACGGGAGTTCCTCACCACGATGGGGGAAATCCGCAGACTGGACGCCGAAGCGACCGCCAGCCGCATCGAGCAGCTGCTCGCAACGTTGGCGCTGACCGACGATGCCGACCGGCAAATCGCCGGGTTCAGCCACGGCATGCGCAAGAAGACCGCACTCGCGGCTGCGTTGTTGCACCGCCCACGGCTGTTGCTGCTCGACGAACCGTTCGAAGGTGTCGACCCGATCTCGGCCCGCACCATGCGGGCGATGCTCGACCGTTTCCGCTCGGGTGGCGGCACGGTCGTGTTCTCCAGCCATGTGATGGATCTCGTGGAGAGAATGTGTGACCACGTGGCAGTGATCGATCGCGGTCGGGTCGTGGCGGCAGGGCCGATCGACGAACTGCGGGCCGGTCGTCGATTGGAAGACGCCTTCGTCGACGTCATCGGTGCCTCCGACGTCACCGCCGACACGCTCGACTGGCTGGGGTGATGCTGGCAACAATCGCAACGTTCGGCAAGCTCCGATGGCGTCTGATTCGCGGGGCCGTCCGTATGGGTGGAGTGCAACAGCTGGGAGCGGTGCTGAGTGTCGCGATCGCCGTAGTGGCGGGCCTTGCCGGGTTCATCGCCGGGCTCAGCTTGGATCGCTTCGACGGCAACGTCGCCGATCTACGAGTGTTCGCCTGTGTCGGGCTCGTGGTGGCAACGCTTGCGTTCGGCGTGATCGCCGGCGTGTCGCAATCGGTCGACCCCCGGGTGATCGCGGCCGAACCCATCACCGAACGAGAGCGGTCGGCCGGGATTCTCGCCACCGTCGCGCTCGGCCCGGTCGGGCTGGCCACCACCGTGGTCGGCGCGGGCCTCGCGGCTGGAGCCATCGAGGGTGCCTCGTCGATGCCGGTTGTGGCGTTGGCGGCCGCATCGTGGCTGGCGTCGCTACTGCTGGCAGCGCGTTCGGTCACGAATGCGCTAGCGCTCCTTGCCGCGCGTTTCCCGCGCGGCGGGCAGCTCATCGTTGGAATCACAGGTCTGGGGTTCTACGCAGCGTTCCAGATCATCCCCGCTTGGCTCAGCCGCCTCGACGAGGCCGACCGGCATCGCGTGGCCGAGGCGTTGCACTTCACACCGCCGGGTCAGATCGCAGCGGCGTTCGCCGATGCCGGCACTGCGCCAGGCGAAGCGTTGCTCCACGTGGTGACCGCCTCACTGTGGCTTCCGGTGCTGGCAGGCGTGTTCGTCGCCACCACCACACGCCTCGGCGGGACGGTGTCGCACTCGGGACGACAGTCGTCATCGCCCGAGCGCCATCGCATAGGCCGCTTGGTGCGCCGACTGTGCGGCACCGGAGCGATCGGCGCACTGGCGTGGCGATTCATCCTCGTTCGGCTGCGCACTCCGCGCACGTTGCTGGAGACCATCACCGGTTCTGCGCTCGGTGTGGGCGCGGCACTGATCCCCAGCTTCATCGGTACCGCCGAGGGAGGCGGCGCGGTGTTGGTGGGTGGAGCGATCCAACTCGCTGTGCTCTTCGGTGCCGGCAACACGTTCGGTAACAGCGGGCCGCCCATCATGCACGAGTTCCTGGCAGGGGCCGATCCACACACATTCGTGCGGGCGGCCGCTCGCGGCGTCCTCATCGTCGCTGCGCCGCTGGCGTTGATCGGCCCGCTCCTCACCTCCGCGATCACCGGCGAGTGGTCGTTCTTCGCGGCAGGCGTTGGCGTCGGGATCGGCGGCTTGTTCGCAGGAACGGGCGCCGCGATCGTCCAGTCGGCATTGGTGCCGATCGCGATTCCCGAGAGCGACAACCCGTTCGCCGGCGGCGAATCGGGCAAGGGCATCGTCGCCGCGCTGTTGCTGGTGTGCGTGTTGACCGGCCTGGCTGTGGTCACGATTCCCATCGCCCTGTTGCTGGTGTGGGCGACATTCACCGGCAGCGTCTTCTTCACCACCGTGTGCGGCGTCGCAGCGGTGCTCGCCGGCTGGGCAGTGATGCGTGGGGGTGAGCAGATCGCCATGGGTCGAGTCAGGAATCATGAACCCGAGTTCATGGCTGCGGTCACCCCGGCCCGCTGACGGTGGGGTTTCGGCTGTGCCCGGTGTAGGTCTTCGCTCAAGCTTCTTACGTGGCATACCAGCTGCGGCGTCGGCGGTGTACCGTGACCGCGGTGATGTGGCTTTGGGTTGCAGTTGCAGTGGTGCTCGTGCTCGCTGTCGGAGCATTTCTGCTCCGACGTGCACATCCACCGGAGATCGCCGCACCGGAGATTCCAGAAGCCGACCGCATCCGTCGCGTCACTCCCGCTGCGCCCATGGTCGGCCTCGAGTCTGCGCTCGACGGTGTCACCGATGGTCAGGGTCGAACGCTGCGCGACCAGCTCAGCAGCGACGCCGCCAACCTCGATCGGCTCCGGGTCGCCGACGACACGAGCCCGATTCTGCGGCGTGCGCTCGATGAGGTTGCGCCAACGTCTGGCGACTCAGTCGAGACCGCAGCCGATCCCGCAATCGAGACCGCAGTCGAGCGCGGCGGCGATGGCGGCGGCGATTCCATCGCCGGCAGTGAATGAGGGGCCACTCGGCGAGCACCGGTGCAGTTGAAACCAGGCAGTCGGGTTACGATCGCCGCATGGACAACGACTCCACCAGCGAAGTCATCGAAGTCATCGGGGCCGCCGAAGTCACTGCTGCGGAGGCCGGCGACACCGCAGGAATCGTCGACGAGTTGCTGATCGAGGAAATCTCGATCGACGGCATGTGCGGCGTGTACTGACCGACGCATCGACTGACGCGACCCAGTGATGATTGCAGTTGACGCGGCCGGCGAGGCACTGCTGGCGCAGCGCCTGGCGCTCCATCCGCAGGTGGCCCTTCGGCCCGAACCATTCGGCGCCCTCGCATACCATTACGGCACGCGACGGTTGGTGTTCTTGAAGCATCCCGATGTAGTCGCGGTGGTTCGCGAACTTGCAGCACACGCCACGGTGGCCGACACGCTCGACGCGTGCGGTATCGCCGAACAGCGCCGTCCCGCGTTCGTGGCGGCGCTGAACTCGCTCGTTGCATCCGACATGCTCTCCGAGGTGCCTGCGCCGTGACTGCTCTGGTTGATCAACTCAAGCGTGGGCTCGATGCTCCCATCTGTCTCACGTGGGAGCTCACGTACGCGTGCAACCTCGAGTGTGTGCATTGCCTGTCGTCGTCGGGTCGCCGCGACCCAGACGAACTCACCACAGCCGAAGCGAAACATGTCATCGATCAGCTCCGCGATCTGCAGGTGTTCTACGTCAACCTCGGCGGCGGCGAGCCGATGATTCGTCGCGACTTCTTCGACATCGTCGAGTACTCCATCGCGCAAGGCATCGGCGTGAAGTTCTCCACGAACGGTGCGTTCATCGACGCCGACAAAGCGCGTCGCCTGGCAGCGATGAACTACCTCGACATTCAGATCAGCCTCGACGGAACCGACGCTCTCACCAACGACGCCGTCCGTGGAGACGGGTCGTATGCCACTGCCATCCGGGCGATGGACCACCTGCGCGACGCAGGTTTCGGGCCGTTCAAGATCTCGGTCGTCGTCACGCGCCACAACGTCGACCAGCTCGATGCGTTCAAGGCGCTCGCCGACTCGTACGGCGCACAGTTGCGCGTCACCCGCCTACGCCCGTCGGGCCGCGGTGTCGATTCGTGGCACGACCTGCACCCCACCAACACGCAGCAAATGCAGATCTACCGGTGGCTGCTGGCCCACGGCGACAACGTGCTCACCGGCGATTCGTTCTTTCACCTCAACGCTCTCGGCGAGGAACCGTTGCCCGGCCTCAACCTGTGCGGTGCCGGCCGGGTGGTGTGCCTGATCGACCCGATCGGCGACGTCTACGCATGCCCGTTCGTCATCCACGACGACTTCAAAGCTGGCAACCTGCGCGACGACGGTGGCTTCTCGAAGATCTGGAAACACAGCGCCCTGTTCGCCGAACTTCGCGAGCCGCAATCGGCGGGTGCCTGCTCGTCGTGCGGGCAATTCGACGCCTGCCAGGGCGGGTGCATGGCAGCCAAATTCTTTACGGGTCTGCCGCTCGATGGGCCTGACCCGGAGTGCGTTGGCGGTGACGGTGAGTTGGCGCTCGCCGGCGTTGCCGCGGGCTCGGTGCCACGCCCCATGGGCGACCATTCCAAGCCAGGTCATTCCAAGCCGGCCAGTTTCACTCCGGCGCGGGCGACGCCCGTGACGTTCACCCGCCGGTAACTCGTGAGCGATTTCTGGTGGGCCCTCCTGCCGGTCGCTTATCTCTTCGGCACGTTTCCGAGCGCGATGATCATCGCGCGTGCGAACGGGATCGACATTCGAGACGTGGGGTCAGGAAACCCGGGCGCGTCGAACGTCACGCGCGTCCTCGGATGGAGACGCGGCGGTTGGGTCTTCGTCTTCGACACTGCCAAAGGGGCCCTCGCTGCTGGCTTGGGCCTCGTCGTCGCCGACCGGTACGCCGGCTACGCACTCGGCGCGGCCGCCGTCGTCGGCCACGTGTTTCCGTTGTGGCAGAAGTTTCGAGGCGGCAAAGGAGTCGCTACCGGCGGCGGCGTGATTGCCGTGATGTCGCCGCTCGTGTTCGTCGTGCTCGTGGCACTCTGGTTCATCATTTCGCAGGCGACCAAGAAGGCGTCGGTCGCGTCGATCGTCATCGTCTCGTTGCTGCCGCTCGGCGTCTTCATCGCCCAACGGGACGTCTGGGAAGTGGGCGCGACGATCGCGATCTGCGTGCTCGTGATGGCCAGGCATCTCGGCAACATTCGGCGGCTGCTGAGCCGACGCGAACACGCGATTTCGGAGTAGCCGATGGCCGTCAGTCGGCTGCGATGACGTAGTCGCGTTGGCCGACGCCGGTGCCGTCGACCGAAGCGACCAGCGTGGAGTCGGATGAGATCTTGGTCTTCTCAGAGGTCGAGCGCTCGAACGAGCGGTGTGAGATCGACGGAGTCGAGAGCGGGAAGATGAACGTCCACCGCGTCGTGCAGCAAGTGCTGCCAGAAGTCGTGGCGGAAAAAGTGACGGCCCTCGCGCACGACGTAGTTCAGCAGGAAGAACCGGTATGCCTCAGCGAGGAAGTACACCTCTTCCGCCGAGAGCGGATACACCGCGTGGTACGCCTTGAGAAACGCCACGAACCGCGGTTCCAGCAACGTGTGGGCGCTGTAGGTGAACGTCGACCGATCACCGGTACGCGACGACACTCTCGACAGGAAGTAGAAATCGAGCAGGCGCGACTCCACCCGAAACCAGTCATAGTCCCATCGGCTGAACAGCCGGAACCGGCGTGAGTGTTCGTCGACAGCCGATTCGTCGAACTCGACCGAGAAGTTGCCCAAGTTCCAGTCGATCAGCACCGGGATCTTCGGCCAATAGTCGTAGCCCGACTCGTGCACCGCCATGAGGAACCGATGAGTGTGACGTCGAACGAGGTCGATACGACTGGTCTCGAGGCCGAACTGGTCGGCGGCGGTTCGCGAGCCGAGGTTTTCGTAGAGGTTCACGGCGTCGGACTTCGCGGTTTTGGATGGGGCCGGCACCAGTCGCGCCACGGCGGCGCACGCCTTGTGGAACGTTGCGAGTTCGGTACCCAGAGTTGCGACTTGGTGGTCGGTGAGGATGCGCGGGAGGCGATCTTTCACCTCCACCTCCTCGTAGAAGACCACCCACATTTCGCCGTCGTACCAGATGAACGGTTTGTCGTCGCGAGTGAGTACGTCGGCCATGAACCCGTCCCAGCGGCCGCCGTGGAGCAGTTGGGTCACGCGGTGCAATCGGTCGTGGTCCTCGGCGAACAGAAAGAATGAGCCGTAGTTCGACGACTTGGTGATCACCCGGTGACCGTCGTCGAGGTGCAGCCGATACACCCGATTGGTCGACACCATCGCGCTCAGTTCTTCCACGTCGAGCACGTGGCGCGGATCCCCGAAGTCGTGCCAGGCGACGGCGACCGCCCCACGATGGCGCAGGTCGGTCTGGGCGTCGTTCAGCACCGTTTCACAATAGGGTCCTGCCAGCGGCGGCGGAAGCCACGTCGGTCGGAGCTAGGCGAATCGGCGCAGCCGGAGGCTGTTGCTGACCACGAACACGCTGGAAAATGCCATGGCGGCACCGGCGATCGCCGGTGACAGACGCCCCGACATCGCCAGCGGGATCGCCAGCACGTTGTAGGCGAACGCCCAGAACAAGTTGCCCTTGATGGTGCCGAGCGTGCGCCGAGCCAGGCGGATCGCGTCGCCAGCAGCCACCAGGTCGGCCCGGATGAGGGTGAGGTCACTCGCTTCGATGGCCACGTCGGTACCGGTGCCCATGGCGATGCCCAAATCGGCCTGGGCCAGCGCCGCGGCGTCGTTGACGCCGTCACCGACCATGGCGACCACTGCACCGCGCGCCTGCAGCGCTTTCACTGCGTCGACCTTCTCGTTCGGCAGTACTTCGAACAGCACTTCGTCGATGCCCACCTGGGCAGCCACCGAACGGGCCGTCGCTTCGTTGTCGCCCGTGAGCAGTACCGGCGTGAGACCGAGACGCCTGAACTCCTCGATGGCCTCTGCGCTGTTCGACTTGATCGAGTCGGCAACCGCCAGGTGACCAGCAACGGCTCCGGCGAATTCTCCTGCGACATCGTTGCTTGCCGTCCGAAGCTCGACGACCGTTTCACCCGGCCCGACCTCGACGAATCCGCTGGGTCGGCCGATCGTGTAGGTCACACCATCGATCACACCGCGCACACCGATGCCCGGCTCGTTCGAGAACTCGCTGACGCTGGGCAACCTGCCGAACTCTGCGGCCGCCGCGCGTTGAATCGCCGCTGCGATGGGGTGCTCACTGCTCGACTCGAGGGCCCCAGCCACCCGGAGGAGTTCGTCCCGGTCGTGGCCGGGGGCGGGCCGTACCTCGGCGAGGGTCATCACGCCCGTGGTGACCGTGCCGGTCTTGTCGAGCACGATCGTGTCGACGGCCTTGGTCGACTCGAGTACTTCGGGGCCCTTGATCAAGAGACCGAGTTGGGCACCGCGGCCGGTTCCCACCAACAGAGCCGTCGGCGTGGCCAGGCCGAGTGCGCACGGGCAGGCGATGATCAACACCGCCACCGCGGCTTCGAACGAACGAGTGCCGTCACCCGTGACGAGCCACCACACCACCAGGGTTGCGATCGACAACAGAATCACGATCGGCACGAAGATCGCCGAGACCCGGTCGGCGAGTCGCTGGACGGGGGCTTTGCCCGATTGGGCACCGTCGACCAACCGCGCAATCTGAGCGAGCGCGGTGTCGGCACCCACCCCGGTGGCTTCGACCAACAGCCGCCCATTGGTGTTCACGGTGGCGCCGAGCACTTGCCCGCCCACGCCGACTTCAAGCGGCAGACTCTCGCCGGTCACCAACGAACGATCGATCGCCGAGCTGCCTTCGCGGACCACGCCGTCGGTTGCCACCTTCTCGCCCGGGCGCACGACGAACGTGTCGCCCACCCGCAACTCCGAGACGGGGATGCGCTTCTCGTTACCGTGCTCATCGACGACAGCGACGTCATGTGCACCCAAATCGAGCAGCGCACGCAGCGCCGCCCCGGCGCGTCGCTTCGATCGCGCCTCGAAGTAGCGGCCAGCGAGAATGAACGCCACCACGGTGGATGCGACCTCGAGATAGATGTGCGCACCGCCGGAGTCGACCGAGCTCATGTCCATGTTCATGTCCATCTCGGCACCGATGTCGCCTGCCGACGTGAACACCAGCGCCCACAACGACCACAGGTACGCAGCCCACACCCCGACCGACACCAGTGTGTCCATCGTGGCTTGGCGATGCCTGAGGTTGAGCACCATCGCACGGTGGAACGGCCACGCCGCCCACACGGTCACGGGCGTCGTCAGGGCCAGAGCGACCCATTGCCAACCATCGAACTGCAGCGCAGAGATCATCGACATCAACAACACCGGTAGGCCGAGCGCGGTGGCGACGACCAACCGGCGCAGCAGGTCGCGCGCCCGCGCTTCCTCGTCGAGTGGCTCGGACCCTGCGATCTGTGCGCCGTAGCCCACGGACTCGATCGTCGCAATGAAGTCTTCTGCGGTGAGACCACTCGGCCCGACCAGCACCCGCGCCCGTTCGGTGGCGTAGTTCACCGACGCTTCGACGCCTTCGATCTTGTTGAGCTTGCGTTCGATACGCGACGCACACGCCGCGCAGGTCATGCCGGTGACGTCGAGTTCCACGATTCCTGGCGCTGCGTCGAAACGCAGCGCGACGTCACTGGTCGGTGTCGAAGCCGGCTTCATCGATGGCCTCCACGATCGCGACCCGGTCGAGGCCGGTTCCGGTCACTGTGACGATCTTCGTGACGAGATCAACGTCGACCGTCGCGACGCCAGCGACGTTGCCCACTTCCTGCTTCACCGACGACTCGCAGTGGCCGCAGGTCATTCCGGGAACGGTCAGGGTGATGATGTCAGACATGTGTTTCCTCAATTCATGGAGTGGGAGAGCGGGTGACGAATCGACTTACGACTTGACGAGGCGTTCGATCGCACGAGTGGCCTCGGCGAGTTTGCGCTCGGCCTCTTCGGCATCATTGGACTGGATGGCATGCGTAACGCAGTGACGCAGGTGCTCGTCGACCAACTGCACCGCAACCGACTGCAAGGCCTTGGTAGCAGCAGCGACTTGGGTGAGGACGTCGATGCAATACGTGTCGTCGGCGACCATTCGCTCGATCCCTCGCACCTGACCCTCGATGCGCTTCAGCCGTGCCAGAACGGCAGCCTTGTCGTCGTGGTAACCAGGTGTGGAAAGCGTTTCACTTGCAGCCATACAGGTACCCTACCGGGGTATGGGTATTGGAGCAACGCTCTACTTCCGTCGCGGGAGCTTCCTCAGGCGAGTCAGCCGGGTCGGCCGACGTAGGTGACCTTGTTCCAGCTCACCGACGAGATCTTGACCACGTCACCCGTGGCTGGGGCATGGAGGATCGATCCGCCGCCAAGGTAGATGCCCACGTGACTGATCGGCGAGTAATAGAAGAGGAGATCGCCGGGCTGCGCCTCGGAGGGCGGCACGCTGGGCAACATGGAAGCTTGCGCTCGCGAGTTGCGCGGCAAGCTGACACCAGCTTGGGCCCATGCGTAGTGGGTGAGACCTGAACAGTCGAACGACTCACCAGGGTTTGACGTTGCGTAGCGGTACGGAACACCCAGCTGCCCCTGACCGGCCGCGATGGCCACACCGACTCGACCAGACGGCGAAGGCGCGCTCGACACAGGCGTGTTGTTGACCGGGGCGGCCGCGGTGCCGCTCCCTGCGTTCGAGGTGTCGCTGCCCGTTACGGCATTGGTGCCGCTGTTGCCGCCTCCACCCGAGGACGAGCTGTTGCCGCCAGAGGACGAGGTGCCACCACCACTCGAGGCCTGTTGCTGCTGAGACGCCGCGTACTGCGCTTGCAGCGCGGCGTACGCCGCTGCCGCACGACGCTCCTCTTCTTGTTGAATGAGCACTCCGAGGCGCGCCTCTTCTGCAACGCGGCGCTCGGTGTACTGGGCGGTGAGGTCTTCGGTCTGCTGCTGCTTGTCGGCGATGGTGACGGTGAGCGCTTCGACCTGCTTGCGCTTGTCTTCGAGATCTCGCTTGGCTGCATCGAGCTCAGAGATCAACTCATCGAGGTCATCGGTGGTGCCGGTCCCCACGTCGAGTGCGACGCTGCTGTATTGCTGGCCACGCAGGTCGTCGCTGTACGCCTCGGCGTTGGAGAACAGGGGCCCGAGGACGTCGCTGCCCGCACCGGTGAACGCCTGAACAGCGACAGCGGTGAGGTCGCCGCGCAGCTCCGTGAGCTCGGCTTCCTTGTCGGCAACCCGGGCCTCAGCGTCGACGATCTCTACGCCGAGCTGATTCTGCTGGTCGACAGCCTCTGCGTAGTCCTCAGCGAGAATGTCGGCCTGCTCGTGCAGCCGATCGAGTTCGTCGACGATGCGCTCTACCTCGGCCCGCTGATCTTCCACGGTGGCCAGGACCACCTGGGGCGAAACCATCGGCGTGACAAAGACGAACGTGACAACCAAGACGGCCAGTCGGGCCAGGCGATTGGTTGCGCGTATGTAGGACTCAGGAGACTGCATAGGACTTGCCGGAGTGTATCGACTATTACGAACAGGTTGCGATCGCGACGAACACATGAAGACGTGACGTTGGGGGTCAGACCCCAACCGTCACACCGTCAGACGTGACGTTGGGGGTCTGACCCCAACCGTCACGCCGTATCCCACTCGGCTCTTCTCTTTCGCCTATTCCCACTCGATGGTGCCGGGGGGCTTCGACGTGATGTCGTACGCCACTCGGTTGATGCCCGGCACCTCGTTGATGATGCGCTGGCTCATCTTCTCCAGCAGGTCGTACGGCAACCGCGCCCAGTCGGCGGTCATGGCGTCGTCGCTGGTGACAGCGCGGATGATGATGGGGTGCCCATAGGTGCGCTCGTCGCCCATCACGCCCACCGATCGAATGTCGGGCAACACCGCAAACGCCTGCCAGATCTCACGCTGCAGTCCCGCGCCCGCGATCTCCTCGCGCACGATCGCGTCGGCCTCTTGCAGCGTGGCCACCTTGTCGGGCGTGACTTCGCCGATGATCCGCACACCGAGCCCCGGACCGGGGAACGGTTGACGCCACACCAGTTCGTCGGGCAGACCCAACTCGGTGCCGAGCGTTCGCACCTCGTCCTTGAACAGGTCGCGCAGCGGTTCGATGAGCTCGAGCGTCATGTCCTCTGGCAGACCACCCACGTTGTGGTGACTCTTGATCACGTCGGCGGTGCCGTCGGCACCACCAGATTCGATGAGGTCGGGATACAGCGTGCCTTGCACGAGGAACGCAGCCTCGGTGAGCCCACCCGTGTTCTCCTCGAAGATGCGAATGAAGAGTTCGCCGATTGCCTTTCGCTTGGCTTCTGGCTCGGTGATGCCAGCGAGAGCCGCAAAGTATCGGTCGCCGGCGTCGACGTGAATGAGCTCGAGATTCATGTGGCGCCGGTACCTCTCGACGATCTGCGCACTCTCGTCCTTGCGCATCAGGCCGGTGTCGACGTACACGCAGGTGAGCTGCGGGCCGATCGCACGATGGACGAGCGCTGCAGCAACCGACGAATCGACGCCACCGGACAGCGCGCAGATCGCCCGCTGGTCTCCCACGCGCTCGCGGATCAACGCCACCTGTTCATCGATGACCGACGCCATCTTCCAGGTCGGCGCGATGCCGGCGAGATCGTGCAGGAAGGCTCGCAGCACTTCCATCCCATGCGGCGAATGCACCACTTCAGGGTGGAATTGCACACCCCAGATGCGTCGCGCGTCGTTCTCGAGTGCGGCCACGGGGGCGTCGGGCGTGCTGGCCGTTGCGACGAAACCCGCTGGCGGCACGGTGATGGCATCGAAGTGACTCATCCATACGCCGTGTTCGGCCGGAATGTCGGCGGTGAACAACGACGACGGTGCCTCGGTGCGGCGCAGCGTGGCACGTCCGTACTCGCCGCGCGACCCGCGTCCCACCGTGCCGCCGAGCTGCTGGGCGATCAGTTGGGCGCCGTAGCAGATGCCGAGGATCGGCACTCCGAGTTCGTACATGGCCGGGTCGAGTTGCGGGGCACCCTCCACATGCACACTCTTGGGGCCACCGGACAAGATGATCGCGGCCGGGTTCTTTGCGGCGATCTCGGCGGCGGTGAGCCGGTGCGACACGATTTCGGAGAAGACGCTCAGTTCACGCACGCGGCGGGCGATGAGCTGCGCGTACTGGGCACCGAAGTCGACGACGAGAACCGGTTGGCGGCCAGCGGCTGGGTCGAGGGAAGGATCGAGGGAGTTGTCAACGGTCAAGGCTCCGATGGTAGACAACGAACGTGCTGATCCGCGCCGCCACCTGGATGCTTGTCGCCATTGCCGCCGTTCTCCCGGCTGCCGGCGACGCCGGCGCGGTACCGGCAGCCTCACCAATCGCGACCGTTCAGCCCAGCACCAGCCCGCCAACCAGCCCGCCGACCAGCCCGCCACCAGGCACGATCAACGACTTCCTTCCCGAGGACAGGGGCATCGGCGAGTGCATCAGCGCCCTGCCGAAACCTGGCTGCGGCAGCGAGTCACGCGGTGGTTGGGCGCAAACGGCGGTGCTCGGCGCCATCGTTGCCGGCATCTCATTCATCGTGTGGCGCATCGTGGTCAGCGCCCGACGCTCGAAGCGAGCCGCGTCACAATCATCGTCAGGAGCCGAATCGTGACGCCCGAAGAATTCCGCAGCAACGGCTACGCGCTGATCGACCTGATCGCTGACTACCAGGAATCCATCGAGAAGCAGCGGGTACTTCCAGACGTCGCGCCGGGCGACGTGCGCGCCAACCTGCCCGAGCACCCACCCAGCCAACCCGAGTCATGGGATGCGGTGATCGCCGACATCCACGACGTGATCATCCCTGGCATCGCCAGCTGGCAGCACCCGAACTGGTTCGCGTACTTCCCCGCCAACACGTCGTACTCATCAATTCTCGGGGAGCTGCTCTCGGCCGGTCTGGCGCAACAGGGAATGAGCTGGGTCACGTCGCCCGCGTGCACCGAAGTCGAGACCCTGATGGTCGACTGGATGCACGAGTTGCTCGGCCTGCCAGAACGCTTCCGATCAACGAGCACACACGGCGGCGGCGTCATTCAGGGTTCAGCGAGCGAGGCCACGTTGGTTGCAATCCTCGCGGCCCGCTGGCGGGCGACGGGCGGAGCGGTCAACGCCGACGGCGACACCAGCCGTCTCGTGGCCTACAGCTCAGCGCAGGCGCACTCGTCGATCGAAAAGGGCCTGAGAATCGCCGGAATCGGCACCGCCCACATCCGCCAGATCGCCCACGACTCCAACTTTGCGATGCGGCCCGACGCGTTCGCCGCGCACGTCGAAGCCGACATCGCAGACGGTCTGGTGCCGTTCTTCGTGTGCGCCACGCACGGCACCACGTCGTCGCTCGCGTTCGACCCCACCGCCGATCTGGCCGACACCTGTGCACAGCACGGCATCTGGCTGCACGTCGACGCCGCGATGAGCGGCATCGCGGCGCTCGCACCCGAGTTTCGCTGGGTCAACGACGGCCTCGACCGTGCCGACAGCTACGTCACCGATCCCCACAAGTGGATGGGTATCAACTTCGACTGCAGCCTGTTCTGGACTGCAGATCGCACCTCGCTCCTCGGCGCGTTGAGCATCCTGCCCGAGTACCTACGCTCACAAGCGGCCGCGTCGGGACAAGCAATCGACTACCGCGACTGGCAGATTCCCCTGGGTCGCCGGTTCCGGGCGCTCAAACTCTGGTTCGCGCTGCGCCTCGACGGTGCCGAAGAGTTGCAAGGCTTCATCCGCCGCAACGTGGCTGATACGCAGGCGCTCGCTGCTCTGGTGGCCGCCGACGACCGATTCAGCATCGTCGCTCCGCACGCCCTCAACCTGCTGTGCGTGCAGTTCCGCGACTCTGTCTCGACCGACGCGCTCATCAGCGCCATCAATGCAGGCGGCACCGCCAACGTCACGCGAACCGTGCTGGACGGCGAGGTGGTGATGCGTGTCTCGGTGGGGGCACGATCCACCACGACCGCACACGTGATCGGGTTCTGGCACGAGGCGCAACGGCTGGCCGACGAACTCGGCGGTTGACAGTTCGAGAGTCAGCGGCCAGCCCAGCTCGCCACGCAAATGCTAGGTAGCGGCGATGTGTTGGAGGTCGAGCGGGGCTCTCACCTCGATGTCGAAGCGGCCGCGGCCTGTGGAGTGAATCCGCACCGGCGCAACTTGTTCATCGAGGCGTCGCTTGAGCAGGATCAGTCGGCTCTCGAAGTTGTCGCGGTACTCCGGCAGTTCCAACGTGGGGTCGAGCTTCGCCTCTCGGTTCGTGAACGATGTCCGCCCGGTCGCCGCGTGGTCAGCGACGAGCTTCCAGAGCAACCGGCCTGCCACGCCCTTGATCATGTAGTCGTCGTCGAGAAACGTGCTGCCATCGACGGCGTAGTGTCGCAACACGACCGATTCCTCCCCCGGCCCAGCGGCTGGCGTCGCCGCTGCGGGGCGCACCCCGACGGTGGACGGCGGCGGTACCTCAGGCTCTGACACCGCGAGTTGTTCACGTTCGAATGCGGCAGCGACGAGATGCGCGGCAATCGTCAGCACCTGCTCGTCGACCTCGTCGTACGCGAGCGCGTCGCTGCTCTCCATCGCGAGCACCCCGACCAGCGCGCCTCGGGCAAGCATGGGAGCGGCCAGTTGGCTGCGAGCGTCGGCGAGCCCTGGAAGTCGGATCTCGTCGACGGCGTCCTCGTGGTCCTCCGCCGAGCGGCGCACGGACCTTGCGTAGGACAACATGCGTTGCAGGTTTCCGATCCGCATCGTCTGGCGACGCGCCCCGACCATTCCGATCACACCTTCTCCGAGCGCCACCTCAGAGCCGGTACCCCCGGCCGCGTACCCATGGCTGCCGACGGTGACCAGACGCGCGAGCTCTGGTTGATGCACGAGCAGCAGCGCATTGGCGCAGCCACACAGATCGGCGAGCCCGGCGAGCGCCGCATCGACGACTTCTTCCAGCGTGGTTGCTCGGGCGAGGCCGTCTCCGTACACAGCGAGCGCGGCGAGCGGGTCACCCGCACGTGTCGGAACAGTACTCATCCGCGTTGAACGGTGCCTCTCGATGGCACCTCACTCGCGTCGAGCACACGAAAGATGTCGACGGCACGCAAGGCGAACACGTCCGCCATGCCGGTCATCGTTGCGATCGCATCGAGGTCGGTGCGAACGGCTTCGAAAAACGGCCCGCTGCTTTCCGAGCGCGCGTGCTGCACCAACAGCTTGTAACTCAGCCCGGTGTCGGGATCCGGGCACAGCAGCGTCGCGACCGGGTTCTCGAGCAAGTTTGCCGCCGTCTTCGAGAAGAACTGGTTCGACGTGGCGACATGGTGCTCGTCGACGACGAGCACCTGTGACACGTGCATCACGTTGGGTTCGCCGTTGGCCGAGCAGGTGGCGAGGATCGACGGGATCTCGCCTTGCAGGCAGCGGGAGATGGCGGCGAGTGAGAGCGACACGGTCAGGCCACCCGGCGTCCGGCGCCTGGACCCGGGGTTTGGTCGTAGCGCGAGTCGAGCTCGATCTCGAGCGCGACCACGTCGACCGGGAACAGTGCGTGAACCACCCCAGGAAGTAAGCGCACCTGCTTCGCCCCCACGTCGAACGCGTCGATGTGACGGTGCATCACGGCGAGGTCACCGGGGGTGCGTTCATGGCTCTCCCGTGCCACGGTGCCCTTCCACTGGATCGATCGATAGTTCGTGATGTCTGTGACGAGCAGGGAACAGCGTGCGCCGAGCGCGGCGTTGGTCTGCGCCGCGGCGGCGTCAGCGGCGATCAGGACCCGGACCCGGGTGCTCGTGAGCGGCGCGATCCCTGCGACCCGGGTTGCGTCGGGGGTGTGCAGTTGGTCGGCGGTGCCGAGCATGCTCGAAACCGGGCCCAAGAAGAACGCCCGCAGCTCATCGTCGATGTGGTGGGCAGCGGTGCTCGGCACGCCGAGATCCTAGCGATCCACCGTCGTTAGCGAGTATTGAGCATCCGAAGGCTGCCAGCCGCGGAGAGTAGCGAACTTTGAGCCGTTGCTGCCGGAACACTCAGCAACACGACCGCTTGAGCTGTTTCATCATCATCTCCATGACATCCACACACACCCTTCCCGTAGGCACCGAGCACGAGGCAACCCACACGGCGCTCAAGATGAACGACCTCACGAGTACCGAGCCGCGCCTCGGTCTCGGGCTGGCCCACAGCGGAGTGTTCGCGAACCTGGCCAGCGTGGTGGAGATGGCCACCAAGGCCGAGCTGCTCGGGTTCTCGTCGTTGTGGGCGATGGACCGCCTGATGGCACCGGTCTCGCCTCGAACTCCGTACCCGGCCTCGGCTGACGGTGTGTTGCCGCTCGAGCAGCACAACGTGTTCGATCCGATCATTGCGCTGGCAATCGCTGCCACGGCAACCGAGCGGATCAGGTTGGGCACGAACGTGCTCGTCGCCCCCTTCTATTCGCCGATCGTGCTCGCCCGTTCGCTCGCCGCGATCGACATCGCCTGCAACGGTCGGTTGATCGTCGGGCTGGGGCTCGGCTGGTCAGCCGATGAGTTCGATGCGGTCGGCGTACCGCAACGGCATCTCGCCGGACATCTCGAGGAGTTCCTCGACGTGCTCGAAGCGGTCTGGGCCGATGGTGTGAGCAGCCACCGGGGCGAGCGGTTCCACATCGCACCGGCATCGATCTTGCCGAAGCCGATCCAACGACCGCGGCCACCACTCCTGCTGGCCGCATACACGCCGAGAGGGCTCGAGCGAGTCGCCAGACGCGCCGACGGTTGGACTCCTGCCGGACTGCCGATCGAAGCCATCTCGCCCATGTACGGCGTGGTTCGAGACATGGCTGCGGAGCACGGTCGTGATCCGGACGCAGTACAGCTGTTCGTCCGCGCGAACGCCAGTGTGACCGATCGTCCCCTAGGCAAGGATCGGCCCGCGTACCACGGTTCGACCGACCAGATCACCCAGGATCTCGATGCCACCCTTTCCACCGGCGCACACGAGATCATTCTCGAACTGCAAGGTTGCGCAGCCAGCGTCGACGAGCTGCTCGAGCTCGCCACCGTCATGACGCGCCCCGTCTTTGCGGCCATCTGACCCATCCGCTGGTTCTCCAGGCTCGCTCGAACAGGTCGACGAGAATCCTCGCGGTGGCACCCCACACCACGTCGGTCGGCGTGTCGAAGAAGTGCAGCGTGGCATCGGGAACCTCGGGCACCGAATCAGGGAGCTTCCATCGTTCGGTGTGATGCACACCGGGCGCAACCAGCTCCGACACCGTCGTCCACAGCACCCGGTCGACCTCCATGGTCATGGGTGTGATGTCGATGCCGGCCAAGACGTCGGCTTCGATGCTGGCAACCACGGGAATGATGTAGCTGCGGCTCACGAACGTGTTGAGGTGCGTGAGTTCGCCGTGTACCACAGTGGCCGTGAGCGGAAGCCCCACCTCCTCATGCGCCTCGCGTAGCGCCGCTTCGTGGGCCGACTCGTCAGGGTCCACGCGGCCGCCCGGAAAGCTCACTTCGCCGGGGTGACTCGACAAGGCGAGCGAGCGGCGGGTCAGCAACACCTCGACGCCGCGATCGCCCTCTGCCAACAACACCAGCACCGCCGAGAGCCGCGCCTGAGGTTGCAGGATGATGTCTTGTCGTTCGACGATGGCCCCCGCCAGCAGTTGGGCCAGTGTTGGCGACCACGGAGGTGCTGCACGTTCCCAAGGCACCTCGGGCCCGGGCTCCCACTGCCCGGGCCGCGGGATCAACTGCGGAATCGCGCGGATGGCGTCGCTCTGAACGACAAAAGGTCGCCCAGCGTCGTTCATCGCGTGATGGTTCAGTCGGCGTCGCGGGCGGCCGGCACCCAGCCGGAAGCGGCCAGTTCGGCGAAGACATCGGTCAGGCCAGCAGTTTTCAGGTTGGCCAACACTTTGCCCGGCAGCTGCTCGCCGCGTTCGAACTCTTCCCAGGCGGCGATGAGCTTGGCCAGATCGGGTGCGGGTCGTTCGAACGCCATGCGCCCAGCCTACGGAGCGCTCAGCACGATCAGCCCGCCAGGTCTGGAAAGTGGGGTCTGGAAGTGGGGTCAGACCGCCTTTCCGGTCCGGCTTCTTGCAGATGCCCGAGAATTCTGTAATGTACGAAGTATGTCGGACATTGACTACCAACTCGATGCCCAGCTGGTTGCCGACACGCCAGAACGACTGAAGGCGCTCGGCGATCCACTGCGCGGCCTCATCTGCGATCTCGTACTCCAACGGTCGATGTCGGTCACCGAGTTGGCCGACGAGGTCGGCCGCCCACGGGGCAGCGTCGCCCATCACGTGCAAGTGCTCGTCGACGCCGGACTCGTGAAAGTGGTGCGCACACGCCAAGTGCGGGCGATGACCGAACGGTTCTACGGGCGCACGGCGCGCACGTTCGTGATGTCGTTCAACGATGGCGAGTTGCCGTTCATCGACGATGTACAGCGCGAGTACCCGCAGATACCGCCGCCCCGACCACACACCAACCGTGATGGTTTTGCCACGCTGCGGCACGCCCGCATCACCGCCGACCGCTTCGAGGAGTACGTCGACCGACTGAACGCGCTGTCGCTCGAGTTCAGTGCCGAGCCACGGCCCGTTGCCGATGCGCGCGAACTCGCAGCGGACTACGCGATCTATCTCTTGGCGTTCCCGAGCGTCCGTTCGCAGTCTGTCGACGAAGCCGCGACGAGCGACGACACGACGAGCGTCGAGCCGTGACCATCGCACAACCTGCTCCAGCTGCACCCGCGCCCACGAAGACACGCCTCGGTGCCTCGTTCCACAAACTGTTCGGGGCCACGATCGTTTCG
>DATKCX010000120.1:0-4496 GCA_035512975.1 Ilumatobacter sp. | reverse complement strand
GTTCGAAGACTCGAACTTCGTTCAGGCGGTGTGCGGCATCCGCCCGGCCGCCGTGCTCCACGAAACGTTCGACGTGTTGGCCGACGCCATCGACGAGCACCTCGACACCGCGTTGCTGCACCGCCTGTCGCGGTGAGCTACCACCACGTATGTCCGTCGGTGAAGTTGGTGAGCACGTAGCCCACGGATCCATCAAGGATTTGCCTACTTCAACAATCGCGAGCGGATCCGACTCGGCATCGACCCCGCAATGCTCCCGACCATCGGCTGCTATTCGGATCGCCGCCTTGAGCATGCAACCCGGTTGCCCCGACCCGCTGGTTGCCGTACAGTTGCCGTACATGGCCGTCGCAGCTCGCACTAGCCGGATCGAGGTTCGTACCACACCGGAGGACCGGGCGTTGATCGACCGCGCCGTGGCTGCGAGCGGCACCGACCTGACGACGTTCGTCGTCACGAATCTCACCGATGCCGCCGCCCGGGTGCTCGCCGACCGCATCGAGTTCGTTCTCGACGCCAAGTCGCGTAAGGCGTGGGAAGCGATCAACGCGCGGCCTGGCCGCGACCTGCCCGGCGTCCAGACGCTGCTCGACAGGCCGTCGCCGTTCGCCGAGTGAGCGTCCCCTACGCGCCGCCCCGACTGCTCGCGCCCGGCGACGAACTCGACGGGTTCGTGTGCGGCTCGGTCGAGCAGACCAACTGGTTGCGCCGACACGCCCGCCAAGCCCACGCCGCGAACAGCGCCAAGGTGCTCGTCGTCACCGAAGTCGACAGCTCCGCCGTGGTCGCCTACTACGCCTGGTGCATGGCCTCAGTTCGTCCGATCGACCTGCCTGCCCGCCACCGCAAGGGCGTCGGCGCGTACCCCCAGCCCGTCGCCCTGCTGGCCCGGCTCGGCGTCGACACCAGTCACGAGGGACACGGCGTCGGCAGTGCCCTGTTGGCCGACGTGATTCGCCGCGCTGCCATCCTCGGCAGCGAGATCGGCTGTCGCGCCTTGCTCGTGCACTGTGAGACCGACGACGCGCGCGCGTTCTACCTCCACCACGCGCCAGAGTTCGAGCCGTCTCCCACCGACGAACTGCACCTCACGCTGCTCATGAAGGATCTGCTCCGCCTCCGTCTGTGACTCGGTTAGCAGCCCGGAGCCGCTGGGCAACCCCAATAGATACGGGGAGAAGTCAGCGGAATGAAAAGACCCCCCATTAGGAGCGCAGCGACCTATCCGCTGACTCTCCGGGGAGCAAACTACTTCAGGAATTTGCTGGTGGTGTTGTCGGCGAGGATCTTGCCGCCGGTTTGGCACGTGGGGCAGTAATTCACGGTGTACCCGGAGTACTCCACGGCGCGCACGATGTCGCCGCACACGTTGCATGGCTCGCCGGTGCCGTGATGCACGCTGCCCGGCCGATCCTTCGATGAGCTCATGTCGGGACGGGTGCGTTCGTACGCCAGACCCTCGTCGACGCACACCTTGATGGCGTCGACGACTTGGGTGGCACCGACGAGGCCGAGCTTGCCGGTCATGGCAAACGGGCTGACCTTCGCATGGTGACACACCTCGTTCGCCAGTCGTCGGCCGAGCCCTGCGATCGATCGTTGGTCGCGGAGGAACCCGTGCAGCCGCTGATTCTTGGCCTCGAACAGCGTGACCATCTGCTCCGGAGACACGTGTTCGGCGTCTGGCCCCAACACGTCGAGTGGTGGCGCGGTGAGCGCGGTGGCCGGCGTGAGCGCCCACACTCCGGCGCGACGCTCTGTGCCCGCTTCGGTGAGAAGTAGCGCCGACCCGTCGGCAAACACGAACCGGGCTTGGCCGCCTCGGGGTTTGGGTGCCTGCTTGGCATCGGGGATGAGTCGCCCGCCCTGCATGAGGTGAACCGCGAAGTGAACCGATCGGAAACGCAGCAACAGGTACTTGCCGCGCCTACCGACTCCTTCCAGTGCCTCGCCGTACGCCGCGTCTGGAGCGGGCACAGCGGTCTTCAACGCGGTGAACGTGATGGGCCGGAACGACGTGAGAACACGGCCCGCGAACTCCTCAGACAGACGTTCGGCGTGGGCCTGAACTTCGGGCATCTCGGGCACGACGTCGGCTGCTCGATCTACTCGTAGCGGGTGCGCTCGCGGACCGAGCTGAAGATCGAGTCGAGTGCGCCGAACACGGGTTGGGCTCCCATCAAGGCCTGCTGATCGCCGAACAACCGGATCTGGCCGGTGATGAACGCCTCCTGCGCGTTGGCCGCGCCGGTGGCCACGCTGACCGCGGTGGCCCACGATTGTTCCATCTTCACGTGTTCGGGATCTGCTGCGCCTGCGCCGAACCGGGCTTCGCCGCTGCCCACCTGCAGGTGGTAGGTGATGTCGCCTTCCGGGCCGTCGGTGACGACCTGGGTGATGCCGATGTCGTGTTCGTGCGACAACGCTGCCAGCGTGTCGCTCTCGGCGACCTCGCGAGTCAACTCGCGGATCCACTCCAAACTCAAGTAACGAACGGTCTCACTCACGCGCCAGACGTTACCCGCCTAACCCTTCGCCGGTAGGTTTCGGGGTCTTGCAGATCACCGCGATCGATGACATGCCGCACCCAGATGCAGGGTGCGAGGAATGGGTGTTTGCCGCGTGGGCTCCCGACGGGAACTTTGGTGTCGTGTCCGGCCATCGCATCATCGGTCGATCGGCGTGGTTCTGGTTCGGGCTCGTGCAAGCTGGTCACCCGCTCCTCGCGATCACCGAGTGGGACGTGCGCCTGCGTTCCGACCCGTTCATCGTGAAAGCACCGGAGATGTGGGCCGAGCATCACTGCGTCGCGCCGATGGAACAGTGGACGGTCGGCAACGAGGCGCACGCCGTGGCGCTCGACGACCCCGACGAAGCGCTGGGCCGCGCCTACGGCGTGCCCACGCCGCTCACCACCGACCTCGAATGGTACGCGAGCGCTCCGGTCGTGGAACTGTCCGCAGTCGAGTTGCCAGACGATCAGGCGGGCTGGCGTGGGTACGTGCAAGAGGGAGTCGTCCATGGGCTCGTGGAGCTGCTCGATCGGCCGAACATCGAAGTGGCCGAGATCCCGGCGAGGCGGTGGCATCGATGGTCGGCACCCGGGCAACTCTCGATGAGCCCGCTGCTCGTCGAACCGGTCATCGCGCACACCGGCCTGCGGGTGCCAGTGGCATTTCCCGACGGCATGATCGCCGATTGGGTGTTGTCGTCTGACGGTTGGCGCAGTCGAGCCCGACATCACCACGGCTAGGCGTCTTGTTCCACTGGGGCCTGATCGGGTTCGGGCAGGGTGACCGCTGGGCTCGGCACCACTCGGTTGGTGCGGCGGGTGATCAGCCAAGCCAACGCCAGCACGACGAACCCGAGCGCGATGAACGGCGCGAGCACGGCGAGGATGAACGCCACACCGAACACCACGGCGACGAACGCTTCCCATCCGGTGCGGAACGCATCGACGATGCCGTCGTCCGGTTCGGACCCGGCGGCCGCGTTGGCCTCCACCGGCGTCGGTCGCACCTCGATGGTGATCGTCGACAGCGCCACACGGTCGGCAAGGTTGCGCTGTTGCGCCTCGAGCTGTTCCAACTCGGTCTGACGACGGGTGAGCTCACCTTCCAGCGACACCAGTTCGGTGAGGTTGGTGGTCTGCTCCATGAAGCCGCGCACGTTCTCCACGCTGGTGCGAGCGTTGGCGATGCGAACGTCGAGATCGACGAGTTGGTCGGTCACGTCGGTTGCGCTCTGATTGATCGAGATGACGCTGCCCGAATCGGCGAGACCGTCGAGCAGGCGTTCAACCGCCTCGGGCGGCAACTTCACCACCATCACCGCGTGGCCACCGGAGATCTGAGCCCCTGAGATCTGGCCGGTGGTGTCGGGGGCGTCAGGAGACGGTGGAGCGACAGTTCCGTAGTCGATGTTCGATGATGCGATGCCTCCGCCAAGGGCCGATGCCTGGGCCGAGATCGAGGCCACGGTGCGGGCGAGATCGTCGCTGTGCATCGAGACGTACATCTCGACGATGACGTCGCGCCCCACCGAGCCGAAGTCGAAGTCGTTCGGCTGTGCGCCGTTGGTCTGTGCACCATTCGTCAGCGTGTCGGCCGCGCCCGGTTCTTCGGCTGCCGCCGGTGTTGCGCCATCGTCGAGGAAATCGGCGGAAGCTTCGGCGCTGGCAGCGATCGTCGCTGCGGTTGCGTTGAGCGATGTCGACTCGTCGCCGGAGTCGTCGTCTCCACCGCATGCGATGAGCGAACTGACGATGACGAGGCCCGATCCGAGTGCCACGAGGGTTCGCCGTGCTCGACGCCGTCGGCATCGGTTCTCGAATCGAGTGTCTGATGTTCCCGTGCGTGGCTGGTTGCTCCCCATGGATGTTCGACGTGCCGCGAGCGGCGACGGTTCCCGTGCCACACTCGAATCTCTATGGCGTACCAGCGCGACATCCTCGAGGAGATGGCCGAAGGCCGAAAGCCGAAGGCGTATCCCACTGT
>DATKCX010000119.1:0-6085 GCA_035512975.1 Ilumatobacter sp. | reverse complement strand
GCGTGACGGTGGCCCATCGGGTGTGTGCCACGGCGAGCGCCCACGCAGACTGGGCACGCAGTTCTTCGAGTCGTTGGGCGTGCTTGGTGAACACGTCGGCGAGCGATTGGAACACCGGCGGCACCTGGGCGAACGAGCCATCGATCTGAGTGACGAGTGTGACGAGCTGTTCCGCCGCAGCGCCCCCGAGTTGATCGAGCGACTCGCTGGAGCACAGTCGGTGGAACTCGGTACCGCACGTTTCGGTGACCGACTTCAGCGTGAGGCACGCCTGGCTCGCCGCTGTGTAGGAACTCACTTGGCCGCGCACCGGGTGGTCGAACCCTGGGAACACTTGGCCCCAATTGTCACTCATGGTTTGCCTTTGGATTGCTTGCTCGGTCGATGGGGCGAACGTACGCGACCTCGCCGATCCGGTCGATGGGCTGGTCTCCCCGTGACCCCACCTTCGCGATGGCGTCAGGGCCGCGGCACCGAGATGTCGATCGCGGTGACGGTGCCACCGCTGCCGTACCCAGAGGTCGCGACCGACGCGACGAAGTCGGTGACAACGGCCGCGTTGGTGGCACCGAGGTAGTCGGTGTAGTTCGACGGGCGATGGCCGCGGCCGGCGTCACCGCCGGCAAACGCCACCAAGTGCTGCCCATCACCGAACCGTTCGATGCCAGGCTTGATCGATGCGTCGATGCGCTTCAGGGTCGTCGCCCCGGTCGCCAGATCGCGGAGACCGCCGAACAAGTTGCCATCCAAGAGGCGGTCGACACCGCGCTCGACGAGCTCGGCACTCACCAAGATGGGCTCACCGAACTGCTCCACTCGCACGACGAGGTCTTCAGTGTTCTGCAGCGCGAGCACTTCGGTGCCGTCGCGGACGTGCGGGATCTGCGGGCGCGAGTGATAGCCGGCCACCAGCGCGTGGGTGACGTGAAATGCACCTGGCCCGTTGAACCTGGGGTCGGCGGCCAAGTCGAGCGCTGTGTCGGCACCGAAGCTGTGACCCACGAGCATGACGTCGGCACCGGGTGGCACTCCGTTCAGTGCGAGGGCCCGATGCACCATCTGGGCGTACACGTTGTCGCCCATTCCTGTGCTGCGCGCCGACCGCACCGCGAACTGGTCGGTGTCACGCGCCGAACGATGGTGGGGGTTGAGCCCCAGTTGTGGCTGTGAGAGGTCGACCACGCCTGGCAGCACCACGATGTATCGATCGCGGCTGATCTTCACGAGTTCGAACTCGTCGTGCCAGATCTGGTTCTGATCATCGGTGTGCGCAAGCGCCTGCACGATGACGTCGAGCGCTCGCTCGTTGGGCGTGCCGCCGGTTGGCGTGAGGTTGCGACGGTGCACATCGGACGAGATCCGCGCCGTGTACGTGCCGTCGCGGTCGCCCGAACCGCCACCGCTCCCGCCCCAAGCGTGCAGGTTGGGAAGATCGGCATGCACCCCGATGAGCTCTCGCATGGTGGCGTGCACCGCGAGCGCGAGGTGTTGCAGCGGTCCGCCGATCGACTGGTCCGCGAGTTCACACAGCGCCTCCAAACCGCCGCTGTCGAGTTGCTCGACGTCCGCGGGTGAACCGCACTCATCGAACGAGGTACGGCGGATCGCTGCGATGGTGACGGCGACCAACGCCTCCTCGGCCGCCGTCAGCCGGTGGTGATCGATTCGGCTCAGCGCCAGCTGCTCGTCGGCCGTTGCAACCCACGACGCGCGTGCGGCGACGTTGGTGTGCGCCCATCGGCGGTCGGCTTCGAGCTGCTCGATCAGTTGATTCGTGAACGGATCGTCGACGCTGCCGTGCAGGTACCACAGCTGCGCGTCGATGGTTCGCAGCGCGGCAGCCGCCGCGGCGTGCGCTTCGGTGGCGGCGAGCAACTCGTCGTGTCGCGTGTTGGCGAGTGCGAGTGCGTCTCCCGCTCGGCGGTGCAGCGCCGAGAGCTGGTCGGCGTGGGAGACGAACAGCCGTTGCAGGGAGCTGAACATCGGTGGTACGACGCCGAGCGACTCGTCGACCCCACGAACGAGTTCGGCGAGTTGCCCGACGGCACCGCCGCGGAGCGCGGTGAGCTCGGCCGACGAAGCGATCCGGGCGAACGCGGCATGCACATCCGCAGACGCTTCAACCTGCACGGCAACGGCGGCGGCCGCGGCTGCATAGGTTTCGGGTTGGCCGAGCACCGGATGGGGGTCGAGATCGCCGAAGATCGCGTTCCAGCTCAGCATCACTGCGCTCCCTGGAGATCACTCCCGCTGGATGCGGGGAGATGGGGTCAGCCGCCGTTCAGGGCAGCGATGAGTTGCTCCTCGGCCGCCACGAAGGCAGCGCTGACAGCCTGGAAGGCCGATCCGGCACCTTCGATGCTGGCCCGCAACTGCTCGCGATGTTTGTCCCACTCGCCGAGGAAGTCGTCGTACACACCGTCCACCGCTTCGTTCCCTGGAAACGTCAAGCTCATCGCTGCCGACGATTCGGCGAGCAGACCGGCAGCGCTGAGAGCGTTGCTGGCGAGCGTGTCGAGATACGCGTAGACGATGACGATGTCGTTGGCCCCCGGCACCGGATCAGGCCCCCGTGAGCTGGCCCGCGAGCATCATGTCGGTGTTTTCGATGGTGTCTGCGGCGTTCGACAGGAAGGTCCCCAACCCGTCGAGCGCCAGCAACAGTTGGTCGTTGGCGACTTTCCACTCGTCGAGTTTGACCATGAACGCGTCGTGGGTTGCTCCGGTGAAGCTGAGCGACAGGCTGTTCAAGCGGGTTCGCAACGAATCGAGCGTGTCGCCGGCGAGCGCCTGCGATAAGCGGACGTCGGCGGCGTTCTCACGGCACTCTTCGGCCCGCAGTTTGATCTCGGTCATGGTGTGCTCCTTGTGTGTGCCGGCCGTGTTGCCGGTGCTTGACAGGAGCCAACGTACGCAAGTCGCTGGAGCAGGGGAATCGGCAGAACTCCCCTCCCCCGCACGCGGTCTAGGTCTAGCCGATGGTGTCGAGGCGGGCGGTGAAGTCGCCGGTGGCGATGGTGGCCGCGGCGTTGACCGTGATTCGCAGAGCGACATCGGTGATCTCGCCGTCGATGATCAGCCGCTGCGCGGCGGTCATCGTGTCGCCGTCGTCGGTCACGGTGAACAGGTCGGCGCGACGGCTGTCTGGCCCGATGTCGATCACACCGGGGTCGTGGTCGGCAGTGACTGCACCCACTGCTTCGGCGAGCTGTTCCGCGTTGTGTTTGAAGTCGCCCGCCTCACGCAACTCGTCGGCCAATGCTTGCCAACTGCCGGTGGCGGCGAACTGCACCCACCTGGCCACCCGCATGCGTGTCAATGGTCGCAAGGCAGCACGCTCGTCGACCACGACCACACGTTGCGCTTCCACCGCAGCACGACCCTCCACACTGGTGGAGCCGTCGAGCAGGGCTTGCCATTCGTCGAGGAGCGACGAGTCGGTGGTGCGGATGACGGCACCCAGCCACGTGATGATGTCTTCGAGTTGCTCGTCGAGGGCGTCGGTGGGCACCGACCGGGTGAGCGTTTTGAACACGTCGGACAGGTAGCGCAACAGCACACCTTCGGAACGCTTCAGCCCGTAGTGCCTGACGAATCCGGGGAAGTCGAGCGCCCGGTCCCACATGTCGCGCACCACACCTTTGGGGGCGATGTTGTGGTTGCCGATCCATGGTTGATCGGTGCGCCAGGCGTCGAACAACGAGTAGATGTCGTCGCGCAGCGGCTGCGGATAGTTGATCTTCTCCAGCCGCTCGATGCGTTCTTCGTACTGCACGTAGGCGGCCTTCATCTCCGCCATCGCTTCGTCGCGCGCCTTGTCGCGCTGCGCGAGCAGCACCGGCATCGGGTTGTCGCACACCGACTCCACCAATGCCAGCACTGCGAACGCGTACCCGTCTTGGTCCCTCGGCACTTGGGGCACAGCGTGCAGCAGGAACGGGGCGAGCAGTTGATCGAGCGCGAAGTTGTCTTGCAGATCGCGATCGACTTCCACCCACCTGCCCTCGGCGTCGGGTTCGTCGAGTTCACGGATCACTCCGGCGGTACGCAGACCCTTGTACAGCTTGATCGTGTTGCGGATGAGCCGCCGTTGCTTGGCGCGCGGTTCGTGGTTGTCGATCAGCACGGAACGCACGTTCTCGTAGGTGTTGCCCGGCCGGTCGAGCAGCTGCATCAACATGCCGGGAGTCATCGCGAACGACGACACCAGCGGCTCGGGCAGCGCGGTCTGCAGGCGCGTGAACGTGTCGGCGTCGTAGTGCACGAAGCCCTTGGGAGGCTGCACTTTCGGGCGTTTCTTCTTCTTGGCATCCACGGCGGCCTTGGCCTCGTTGGCTGCGTTCTCGGCGACATGATCGGGAGCGAGCGACACGACGAGCCCAGCCGTGTCGTACCCGGCCCGGCCGGCGCGCCCGGCGATCTGGTGGAACGCACGAGCTCCGAGTACTGCGGTGCCCGAGCCGTCGTACTTGTACAGGCGGGTCAGCACGACGGTGCGTATGGGCAGGTTCACGCCCACGCCCAACGTGTCGGTGCCCGAGATCACGCGCAGCGCGCCGCGTTGGGTGAGTCGTTCCACCAGCCGCCGGTAGCGCGGCAGCATGCCGGCGTGGTGTACGCCGACGCCGTTTCGGAGCAGTCGTGCGAGGTCGCGGCCGAAGCCCGCCGGCAGCGCTGCGGTGGCGAGCTCTTCGGCCACGATCGCCTTCGCTGTGGCGTCGAGTTTCGCCACCGACGACATCGCGGTGGCGACCTCCAAAGCGTCACGCTGGCTGAAGTTGACGACGTACAGCGGTGCCTGACCGGCGGCCAGCAGCTCTTCCACGGTGCGGTGCAGCTGCGTTTGCCGCCACTCGTAGTTGAGGGGAATCGGCCGTTCGGCGTTGTCGATCAGCGCGGTGGGGCGGCCGGTGCGCTCGCTGAGATCGTTGCGGAAGAACGACACGTTGCCGAGCGTGGCCGACATCAGCAGGAACTGGGCGTTGGGCAACGTGACCAGCGGGGTCTGCCACGCCCAGCCGCGGTCGGACTCGCCGTAGTAGTGGAACTCGTCGAGGATCACGGTGTCGGCGTCGAGTTGGCTGCCGTTGCGAAGCGCCGCGAGCGCCAGGATCTCGGTGGTGCAGCAGATCACCGGAGCGTCGCCGTTCACCGACGAGTCGCCGGTGAGCAGCCCCACGTTTTCGGCACCGAGTTCGTCGCACAGGTCGAAGAACTTCTCCGACACCAGCGCCTTCACCGGCGCGGTGTACCACGAGCGGCCACCGCCGGCGATCGAGCGGGCGTGTGCGGCGAGCGCCACCATCGACTTGCCGGAACCGGTGGGTGTGGCGAGGATGACGTTGGCCCCGGTGTAGAGCTCGAGGATCGCCTCTTCCTGGTGGGGATACAGCACCAGTTGGCGGCGATCGGCCCACTCCATGAATGCCTCGACCATGGCGTCGGGGTCGCCAACGGTGGCACCGGCTTCACGCACCACGTCGATCAAGCGCTCGGCCATGGGTCCAGTGTGCCCCAGCTCGCCCGCCTCCGTTGCACCATGGCGATTGCAAGAGTTGACGGCGGATGGTGACTACATCACTTGGTAGTGTGACTACATGAACGTTGGTGTCCGCGAGCTGAAGGCGAAGCTGTCTGAATACATCTCGATGGCTGAGCAGGGCAACGACATCGTGGTCACCGATCGCGGCCGCCCGGTCGCTCGGCTCACCATGTACGGCGAGACGTCGGCGCTCGAGCGTGGCGTCGAAGAGGGATGGATCGAACCGCAACGTCGGGTCGGGCTGACCCCGCGCACGCCGCATCGCTCGGCGCGCTCCACGATCGAAGTCCTCGAAGACGATCGCGGCTGATGCTGTACGTCGACACCAGCGCCCTCCTCAAGCGCTACGTCGACGAGCACGACTCGGCTCTGGTCCAGGAAATTCTCCTGAGTGACCCCGTGCTGGTCACCTCGCAACTCACCGAGGTGGAAGTGCGACGGAACCTTGCCCGGTTGCTCGACGGCGATGCGTTGCTCAGTGCACGGCGAGATTTCGCGATCGACCTCGACTCGTTCGCTCTGGTGGTCCTCGACCGAACGGTT
>DATKCX010000118.1:0-2501 GCA_035512975.1 Ilumatobacter sp. | reverse complement strand
GGTCGCAGCGAGGACCGGAGCGTGTGCGCCGATGCGTGCCCAGCGTTCGTCGACGGGCTCGTGTTCGATGGCGAGCATCGTCATGACGCCACCACCTTGCGGCCGAGCGCGGCTTGGGCATCAACGGCTTGAGCTGCACGTATGTACTCCCCGGCGAGCCAATCGTTCGCGAGGTGCAGGTAGATCTGCGTCGCTGAGATCGACCGGTGACCGGCCTGGGCTTGGAGTGCTTCGAGTGCCATGCCGGCCTCGCGGAGCCGGGTGAAGCAGGTGTGGCGCAGCTCATGGCACGTCGCATGCTCGACACCGGCACGGGTGCGGGCACCCAACATGATCTCGTCGAGACCCTTCGCCGTGAGCGGGCGGCCCCGGTTCGGGCCTTTCAACACGACGAACACGAACGGTGTCTCCGCATCGGCCGGCCGTTCGTTGTCGAGGTAGCGGCGAAGCGTGTCGAAGAACCGCGGTGAGATCGGCACGAGACGTTGATGGCCGCCCTTGCCGTCCGCGATGAACAGCCGGCGCTCACTCCAACGAACATCCGACAGTCGTAGGCCGAGGACCTCGCAACGGCGCAGACCGGCGAGGAGCATTGCGTCGATCATCGCCCGGTCCCGATCCTTCCGGAGCGCCGCGGCAAGTTTGATGACGTCGTCGTGATCCAAGATGCGCGGCAGATGCCGCACCGGTCGAACCAGCGGGACCACCCGCCGATCACGCGTCACCGGAGACCTCACCGGCATGCCGCGCTGGACCGGGTTGTGGTCGAGTTCACCGAGCGCGACGAGGTGCGAATAGAACCCCGCCAGCGACGACAACCGACGCCGGATCGTCGACAACGCCAACCCCTCGGACTGATCGATCGGGATCACCGTCGCATCCGTCGAACCGGTCCGCTGCACGCGGATGAACTCGAGCACGTGACGTCGCCGGACATCGAGCGGGTCGACGTCGATGACCGTGAAGAACACCTTCACGTCGTAGACGACCGCCAGCGTCGAGTTCGGTCGAAGCCGCGCATGCACCGACTCGAGATAGTCGTCGACGAGCGGGTGGCCGAGCGTCGGAGCGACGCGCGAACCAGGGTCAGGAAGCGTCAGCTTCGGGAACGAAATGGGCTTCATGTGATCCTCCGATCACGCCCGCTGCACCATCATCACCGACAGCGAGAACGGACGGGTGGATCACCGACATATCTACCCAAGCCGCACACTGCATAATCCCGTCACCAAGCCGGCGATCAGGGACGGTTGCTCAGCTGTCGGAGCCGTCTGCTTCGCTCTGTTGTTGTCGAGGACTGCGGTGGTTCGCCCCAGCAGGATCGCCGACGGCGAGCCAGATGCTGACGACGAAGACCCACACAAACGCGGCGAATGCGAACAGCCCTAGCAAGGGCGTAGCCGCGCCGACGGCGATCACAACGCTGGCCCACGCAAGCCAAGAAGGAAACAGCTCGCCCCGAAAGGAGACAATCGCGGTCGCGCCGATGAGCACCGCGAACCCAATCGGGACGCCGCCGCCGAGCATGGCGCGATACAGGTCATAAAGAACCGTTGCGATCTGGGGGTCTATGGCCTCGTCTTCAGCACGCAACGCGGCCTGCCCGATCGACGCGAAGCCCACCGACATCGCAGCCGCAGCAACGACTCCGCCCGCCAAGGCCGCCGCCGAGAATTGGCCCGTACCGCCTTCGGCCACCCGGAGCCTGCTCCGCAGCGTCGCGGCGAACAAGAGTAGGAGCACAACGGACACCAACGAGATGTAGGCGCCTATCAGTATCTGGACCGGGCCGTCCTCTAAGTGGTCCACAACCCGGTCTGGGGACGGTGATGCCGTATCGCTCACCTCGCCGATCAGAGCGAAGCCGACGAAGTACAAGACGATCGACGCTGCGCCCGTCAACGGAGCGGCGCGACGTGCCGGAAGATTCATCTGCGACCCCCACGGATTGGTCAACCAACGCGACGATACACCCAGGCCGTGACCCCCGGTAGCAGCCAGACCGCAGCCCCCAAAGGTGCATCCCCGAAGTGTTGTTACACGGGTGATCCGTCAGGGGCACCCGATATCAGCGCACGTAATCCCGCTCTGGCCGTCGATCGGCGCGCTGCATCGCGGCCCTTACGTGACGACACACTTTCACGTTCATATCCACCAGCATCGAGCGCTCGGTAGGTGTCCGATCGGGGAACGCCAAGCGTCCATCCCCGACGATGAACAGGCCAGAGCATGCGCTTTGCCCGGTGAGGTTTAGAGGCTCCAACATCGAAATGGTTGGGAGCGTGGGCTAGGCAATTGCCATGTCGCACCCGAGGGCTGAGCTCGAAGGACAGACTCACCCACGGCTTCTCGGTGTCCGAATCGCAGAATCGGCTCCGATCGAAGACCTGATACTCGAACTCCCGCCTGGATTCAACGTGCTCTACGGCCGCAACGGTGCAGGCAAGACGCGCATTCTGCAAGGCATCGCAGAGTGCGCAGCTACCCAGGCGACCACCTCG
>DATKCX010000117.1:0-2130 GCA_035512975.1 Ilumatobacter sp. | reverse complement strand
CCCTCGATGCGCTGTCCGTCCGGCGTTTGGAGCCCCTCTTGCATCATCCGGCGCAGCGCGGCGTTGACGTCGCCGTGGTACATCAACTCATCGGTGAGCTGGCCGAAGAGTGCGTCGGCGTCGAGGTCGAACCCGCGTTGTGAACCATCCCAACGCGAGTAGGTGAATCGGGCTGCCATCGTGCCACCGTATCGCGAGTCCGCGATGCTCGGCTTGCCGCCCGAGCCGTCGATTGGACATCGATTGCACGTCGATTGAACGTGCTCGAAGGGGATGAGCGGATAGGTCGCTGCGCTCCTTTTCATTCCGCTCATTTCCCCCGTATCCATTGGCGTCGCCAACCGGGCAGGCTCGGCAAAGCCTCACCTACCCGCTCGGCTGCTAAAAGTGGTCGGTCGGCGGGTGCTCGCCCAGTTATCCTGGCGAGATGCGGGTGCCTCGTACCTTCGGATTCCTCGACTTGTCGGGCTTCACGAATTACACGGCCGCGTACGGTGACGAGGCGGCCGGGCGCATCCTCAGTACGTTCCGAACGCTCACCCGCGAAGTCGCGTCCGAGCGTGGAGTGCGCATCGCCAAGTGGCTCGGCGACGGCTGCATGATCGTGGCCGTGGAGCAGCACTTCGCGGTGGAGTTCATCACCGACCTCGAACGACGGGCAAGCCGGGTGTGCGCGCCGCTCACGCTGCGGGCCGGACTGGCCACGGGCGAGGCACTGCTGTTCGAGGGCGACGACTACATCGGGTCGGCGGTGAACATGGCCTCACGGTTGTGTGACCACGCGAAGAACTTCGACGTACTGATCCCCACCATGCAGTTGGAGCAACTCCCAGAAGGCGTCATTGCCGAGCCGTTCGGCGAGGTGGCGCTGCCGGGCTTTCCGGGCAGCATCGACCTGGTGCGGCTCGTAGGCACGCCCAATGCACTCGACCGGAACGACACCGGCGAGCTGTGGACCCGCAACCCGTTCATCTGACGGGCACGCTCAGGCCAGGTCGCCGGCGTCGATCGCCAACGTTCGCAAGGTCGCCGCGAGCAGTTCACGCTCACGTGGCGACAGCACTGCCAACAGTCGATGCTCCACCTCGAGATGGCTGGTCACCACCTGATCCACGAGGTCGCGGCCGGCAGGCGTGAGGCGCACCACGACGCTGCGGCGATCTGTTGTGCTCGGGCTGCGCTCGACGAGCCCGCGTTCCTCGAGCCGGTCGATGCGGTTGGTGATCGCCCCCGTGGTCACCATGGTCGAACGGATCAACTCGCGGGGTGTGAGCTCGTGCGGCGCGCCAATTCGACGAAGTGTCGCCAGCACGTCGTACATCCAGTCCTCGATCCCGTGCGCCGCGAAGTTTGCAGACAACGCACGATCGAACAGGCGCGACAAGCGAGAAATCCGACCTACCACCGCAACGGGCGACATGTCGAGGTCGGGACGCTCCGACTGCCACTCGTCGAGGATCCTGTCGACCGCGTCGCGTTCTTCCATCAGCGCGACCATACCGCAGCACGCAATGATTCGTTGACATTAAGTTTCTTCATATTAAGATACTTGCTATGAAGACATGGGTCCCTCAATCTCACGCCGCTGTCGCGGCCGTCACGCTGATCGCACCCATCGCCTGGGGTACGACGTACGTCACGGTGACGGAGTTCCTGCCACCCGACCGGCCATTGCTCGTGGCCGCGATGCGAGTGCTGCCTGCTGGCGTGATCCTCGCCGCCCTTGGGCACCTGACCGGCGGCCGACGCCCCCACGGCCGGCAGTGGCTGCATATCGCCGCGCTCGCACTCTTGAACTTCGCGGTGTTCTTCCCGCTGCTCGTCGTCGCCATCTACCGGCTGCCTGGCGGTGTCGCCGCGTCTGCCGGCGGCGTGCAGCCGCTGTTGGTTGCAGCCCTGTCAGCAGCTCTGGGCGTATCGGTTCCACGGCGTCGCGATCTGGTAGTGGGCATCATCGCCGCAATCGGTGTGGCCCTCGTGGTCGTTCGGCCGGGCGCGTCGGTAGATCCGGTTGGAGTCCTTGCAGCCATGGGAGCCAACGTGTCGTTTGCGCTGGGTGTCGTCTTGACCAAGCGCTTTCCGGCACCGGCGAACCGAGTGGGATCGACGGGGTGGCAGCTGCTCGTGAGC
>DATKCX010000116.1:0-4103 GCA_035512975.1 Ilumatobacter sp. | reverse complement strand
GGCGGGTTCGCGCTCGTGCTCGGAGTGGATCGCGGTGGCAACGCCGACGCTTTGCGAGCCGCCGGAGCCCACGCACTCGTGACCGACCTGTCCGAAACACTGCAGACAAATGAGACTGGGGACACACCTTGAGAATTCGCGATCTCGACAATGCGATCGACCGCAGTCGATTTCCTGTCGACCCGTGGCGTCTGGTGGAGACTCGACCGGGCAACGACCTGGGTTTGACCGAGACGCTCTTCGCGGTTGGCAACGGATACATCGGCATGCGTGCCAACCCGACCGAAGGACGCGACGCAAGCGCACACGGCACCTACATCAACGGGTTTCACGAGACGTGGCCCATCCAACACGCCGAAGACGCGTACGCGTTTGCCAAGACCGGCCAGACCATCGTCAACGCGCCCGACAGCAAGCTGATGAAGCTCTACATCGACGACGAACCGCTACTCATCAGTAGTGCCGACCTCGACGAGTACCAACGAGTTCTCGATTTCAGAACGGGCCAATCTCATCGCGAGCTGTTGTGGCGAACACCGAGTGGCAGACGGGTGCGCCTTCGAACCGAACGGATGATCAGCCTCGAGCACCGTCACCTCGCGGTGATGTCCATGGAACTCACGGTGCTCGACGCCTCGGCTCCAGTGGTGATCTCGTCCCAACTCCTGAACCGTCAAGACGGCCAGGACGAGTACCACGTCAAGTCGGCAGCACTCGGAAGCGGCACCGACCCGCGGAAGGGACGTTCGTTCGACCGTCGAGTCCTCATCCCGAGACTCCAAGAATTGGTCGACGCAACCGACCCGGGCGGCGGCACCGCCACGCTCGGCTACAGCTGTCAACGCAGCGGCATGACGATTGCCTGCGCGTACCGCCACGAGATCGAAACGGCCTGTGACTTTCACGTCGAGAGCGACGTCGCGGAAGACCTCGCCAAGACCGTGTTCACCATCGCCGCCCAACCGGGCGAGACGATTCGTATCAACAAGTACGTGTCGTACCACACGTCCCGGGGCGTACCCACGTTGGAACTCGCCGAACGGTGCCACCGCACGATCGATCGTGCCCGCAGCACCGGACGGCTTGCTTTGTACGCAGAGCAGACCTCCTGGGTCACAGAGTTCTGGAAACGCAGCGACGTTACCGTCGAGGGCGACGCAGCTGCCCAGCAAGCCATCCGGTGGAACCTGTTTCAACTCGCTCAAGCTTCGGCGCGCAACAACCACATCGGCATCGCGGCCAAAGGTGTGACGGCTGGCGGGTACGACGGCCACTACTTCTGGGACACGGAGGTCTACGTGATCCCGTTCCTGGCGTACACCAACCCCGAGGCAGCCCGCAAGCTGCTGCGGTTTCGGTACCTCATGCTCGACGCTGCGAGGGATCGCGCTGCCGAACTGAATCAACGCGGAGCGCTCTATCCGTGGCGCACGATCAACGGCGAAGAGGCATCGGCGTACTACGCCGCCGGCACCGCGCAGTACCACATCAACGCCGCTGTGGTCTACGCGCTCGAGCGCTACATCAACGCCACTGGAGACATGGCCTATCTCGTCAACGAGGGTGCCGAGATGTTGGTGGAGACGGCCCGGCTCTTCGAGGACCTCGGCTTCTATGCGGTCAACGGCGACGAGGTGTTCCACATCCACGGAGTCACCGGCCCCGATGAGTACACCGCTGTGGTCAACGACAACCTGTACACCAACGTGATGGCACGTTTCACCATGCGCTACGCGGCTCAGGTGATCGAGTTCCTGCGCACCGAATCACCCGACGCGCTGCCGGCGATCGTGGCTCGCACCGGTCTCACCGACGCCGAGGTCGATGCGTGGAACCGTGCCTGTGACGCGATGTATCTGCCGTACGACGCGGAGCTCGGCATTCATCCCCAAGATGCCTCGTTCCTCGACCTCGAGCGATGGGACTTTGGGCACACGCCCAGCGACAAGTACCCCTTGCTGTTGCATTTCCATCCGTTGGTGATCTACCGACATCAAGTGTTGAAACAGGCCGACGTCGTGCTGGCCATGTTTCTGCGAGGCGAGCACTTCGACGTCGACACCAAACGACGCAACTTCGACTACTACGACCCCATCACCACCGGCGACTCCTCATTGTCGGCGTGTGTGCAGTCCACGATGGCGTCGGTCGTCGGGCACCGAGAACTCGCTTGGAACTACTTCGAACAGGCGTTGTATCTCGACCTTGCCGACACGCACGGCAACGTTTCCGATGGAGTTCACGTCGCCAATGCGGGCGGCGTGTGGGCCGCGCTCGTGCACGGGTTTGCGGGTCTTGTCGACTCGGGTGTGGAGATCAGCCTGCAGCCACGGTTGCCGGCGTGTTGGACGTCGATGTCGTTCTCGCTCGAGCGTCACGGTAGTTCGATCCAGATCACGGTGGATCAAGAGGGCGCGACATTGACGGTGGCAGCTGGCAACAGGGTGCCCGTGCGCGTCGGCGACAAGCTCTCCCGCGTGGCCGTCGGCCGGTCGATCCGTATCCCCAACTGACGTTCAGTGGCCATGTCGGCGTCTCGCTTTCGGGCTTTGCAGCCGCCGCTCAACCGCGTCGATCGGCCGAAAACAAAATGTCGGTGAACTCCGCATAAGTCCTGGTCAAACACCATCGATCGAACATCCGGTCGATTATGCTGGAGGCATGGAACGGGGGTTCAGCGGCACCACAACCAACGAGGGTCTCTCCGTCGACGGCCGCTGTCCAGGTAGCTGTGATGACGGTTGTGATGAGGGTTGTGATGAGGGTTGTGACGATAGCTGTGACGATGTCGCCGACGAGTCTGTTGGCCTCACCGAGGCTCAGCTCGAACGACTGGTCGGTCAGCCAAACGACCTGCTCGATGCGCGCATTGGCGATATCGAGCTGCAACGCCGTCGGCTCGACGCCGAACTCGCCGTCACGATCGCGGTCGCCGAGCAGCATCAGGTCTACCTGGCCGATGGGCACCGGACGATGCAGGCATACCTACAGGCCAAGTGTTCGTGGTCCGAGCCACGAGCCAACACCTGGCGTTCGATCAGCCGTCTGGTCACCCAACACCTCTCCGTGGGCGATGCCTTCGCTGCCGGCCGCATCGGGTTCGACCAGGCTGCCGCACTCGCCAAGACTCACAACAACCGGCGGCTGCAAGGGCGCTTCGGTGAGTTCCTACCCATCCTGCTCCGCGCCGCCGAACAGCTCAAGTTCGCCGAGTTCCAGATGGTCGTCAAGGAATTCGTCGCCATGGGCGATGCCGACGGTGCCCACGCCGACCGCGATCGAGCCGTCGAACACCGCAACGCTCACGCCTGCGTCAACGGCTCCGAGCTCGACGTGTCGGTGGTGGGAGGCGACCCGGTCACCGCCACCGAGGTCGTCGACATCATCCAGCAGTTCGTCGATGCCGAGTACGCCATCGACGTGGCGCAGCGAGCCGCCGAGTTCGGAGATGAGGCCCAGAGTCACCCGTTGTCACGCACTGCCGGTCAGCGCCGATTCGACGCATTCGTCAAGCTGGTACGCACCGCCGCCATCAATCGGACCGCGCTCGATGGCGGCGAGCCCACACCGGCGAACACCATCGTCAACTTGAACATCGATCAAGACACCTTCGAGCACCTGCTGGCCGAATCCGGTCTCGCCCCGAATCGGAGCGACATCAACGCCGACCTCGATGGCTGGTTGAGCGACCCCGAGAACCTCGAACGGCGACGCTGCGAAACCTCTGATGGTGTTCCGGTTCATCCGCACGATGTGTTGCGAGCTCTGCTGCACGGCTACGTGCGCCGAGTCGTCGTCAATTCCAAAGGTGTCGTCACCGACATGGGTCGATTGAGCCGGTTGTACACCGGAACGGCCCGCGAAGCCGCGCTGCTGCTCTTGCGGTTCTGCCAACATCCCGGTTGCGATCTTCCGGCCAGCCGATCCCAGGTGGACCACAACATCGAATGGCATCAGGGTGGGCGAACCGATCAAGACAACGCGACCGTCCGGTGCGGCTATCACAACCGATGGAAACATCGCAATCGATGGCAGACCAAACAGGCGACCAACGGCTACTTCTACAGCATCCGTGAAGACGGCACCGTCGTGCTACCCGTTGG
>DATKCX010000115.1:0-11340 GCA_035512975.1 Ilumatobacter sp. | reverse complement strand
GTGCCTCCCCCACCTCCGTCCTCGACGGGGAACGGGAGTGCGAACCAGCCCAGCTCAGCCATCTTGTTCCAGAGGTCGACCGGAAAGTGATTCGTCTCGTCCCACTCCTTGGCCAACGCCGGCGGGCAGTGCTTGGCGACGAAGGAACGCGCCGTGTCCCGCAACAGCAATTGTTCGTCGCTCAGGGCAAATTGCATTCCAGGGCTCCCCTTCGGCTCATGTATTGAGTAGACTCTTCTAACGGATTCTACTCTACTGTCGACGCAAATGCAGGGGCCAAAGATGACCGACTACAACACTCTCTATTCGAGCTTCACGTTCGACCATCCCGACGACGGCGTGCTTCGGCTGACGTTCGATGCGCCCGGCCTGAACGCGGTCACCCCGCAGGCGCACCGCGAGATTGCCGACGTGTGGGTCACGATCGATCGCGACGACGACGTGCGCGCGGTCATCGTGCAGGGCGCTGGCAAGGGTTTCTCGTCGGGCGGGTCATTCGAGCTCCTCGAGTCGATGACCTCTGGCTTCGAGAACCGTACGCGAGTGATGCGTGAGGCACGCGACCTCGTCCACAACATCATCAACTGCTCGAAGCCGATCGTCTCGGCGATACATGGTCCCGCCGTTGGCGCAGGACTGGTGGCGGGCATGCTCGCCGACGTCTCGATCGTGTCGCGCACGGCACGCATCATCGACGGCCACACCCGCCTCGGCGTCGCCGCCGGAGATCACGCGGCCATCTGCTGGCCGCTGCTCTGCGGCATGGCCAAGGCCAAGTACTACCTGCTCACCTGCGACACGCTCACCGGCGAGGAAGCGGAGCGGATCGGGCTGGTGTCGATGTGTGTCGAAGAGGACGAAGTCCACGACAAGGCGCTCGAGGTCGCAACCAAGCTCGCCGCGATGTCGCAGTCGGCGCTGCAATGGACCAAGCACACGCTCAACCACTGGTACCGGGCCGCCGAGCCGGCCTTCGACGCATCGCTCGCCTACGAGTTCTACGGTTTCGGCGGGCCCGACGTGCTCGAAGGCATCGCGTCGCACCGCGAGAAGCGCCCACCGGTGTTCAACCGGCCATCGACCGCCTGACTCTTCCCAACCACGCACACCCACAACGCCCAAACACCATCGACAAGGACGATCCTCCATGACCTCCAACACGACCCATCCAGTCGCCGTCATCACCGGAGCTGCCCGAGGTATCGGTGCCGCGATCGCCAACGCGGTCGCCGCCCAGGGTTTCGCCGTGGCGGTGTGCGACCTCGACGAGTCGGCAGCATCAGCAGCGGCCACCCAGATCGCCGCAGATCACTCGGTGCCGGCCATCGGCGTGCAGGTCGACATCGCTTCGAGCCCATCGGTCGCGGCCGCCGTTGCCCACATCGAGGCAACGCTCGGGCCGATCGCCGCACTCGTGAACAACGCCGGCATCGACGTCATCAAACCGTTCGTCGATTCCACCGAAGACGAATGGGACCGGATCATCGCCGTGAACCTGCGCGGCACCATCGGCTTCTGCCGGGCGGTGCTCGACGGCATGATCGAGCGCAAGCACGGCCGCATCGTCAGCATCGGCTCGGATGCCGGACGCGTCGGGTCCTCCGGTGAGGCGGTCTACTCGGCAACCAAGGGTGGCGTGATCGCGTTCAGCAAGACCCTGGCGCGCGAGGTCGCTCGACACGGCATCACGGTGAACACCGTATGTCCCGGCCCCACCGAGACCGCGTTGCTCGGTCAAGTCGCCGACTACTCCCAGAAACTGTACGAGGGCTTGTCGCGCGCGATTCCGCTGGGTCGCACGGCGCAACCCGACGACATCGCTCCGGCGGTCGCCTTCCTGATCAGCGACGGCGGCTCGTACATCACCGGGCAGACGCTGTCGGTGAGCGGCGGACTGACGATGGTCTGATGTGGATGCCCACGACAACCCGGTACTGCACCTCGAGCGCCGAGATGCCGTCGCACTGATCTCACTCGATCGCCCAGAGCGGCTCAATGCCATCGGCTCCGACACCATCGCCTTGCTGCACACCGCGCTCGACGAGATCGAGGCCGATGAATCGCTTCGGGCGATCGTCGTCACGGGCGTGGGCCGAGCGTTCTCTGCCGGCGCCGACATCTCCGAGCTCGACACGCTGCAGTCCGGTGCCGACTTCGGCCGTTTCGTACAGGGACTGACCGACGCGTTCGATCGACTCGCCCAGTGCACAACACCGTCGGTCGCGGCGATCAACGGCATCGCCCTCGGCGGGGGATGCGAGCTCGCCCTGGCGTGTGATCTGCGCCTCGCCGCCCCGAACGGTCGACTCGGTGTGCCCGAGGTGAAGCTCGGTTTGTTGCCGGGCGCGGCCGGCACCCAACGTCTGGCGCGGCTGGTCCCTGTGGCGGTCGCCAAGCACATGCTGATGACCGGCATACCGCTCAGCGCTGATGCAGCGCTGGGTTACGGGCTGATCAACGCCATCCACGACGACGTCGTGGATGCTGCCCTCGAACTTGCGCAAAGCCTCGCCACGGGAGCGCCGTTGGCCCTCGCCGCGGCCAAACGTCTGGTCGATGCCGGAACCGAGATGACACTTGCCGACGGGATCGTGTTCGAGCGCGAGGTCGTGTCGGCTCTGTTCGACACGCATGATCGGGTGGAAGGCATCGCCGCGTTCAACGCCAAGCGGCAGCCGACCTTCACCGGTCGCTGATCACTCAACAGTCATTCGTCACGTGCTGATCGAGCGGCGACCAGATCACGTCGCAGCACCTTGCCGGCCACATTGCGCGGCAGGGCGTCGGTCTGCTCCCACGTGGTCGGAACCTTGAAACTGGCGAGACGTTCGCGCGCGAAGAGACGCAACTCCTCGAAGTCAGCGAGCACCCCGCCGCGGACCACCACCGCCGCCGCAACGACCTCGCCCCACCTCCGGTCGGGCACGCCGAACACACAGACCTCTGCAACGTCGGGATGCTGGGCGAGCACCGTCTCGATCTCCAGCGGGTACACGTTCTCTCCACCTCGGATGATCTTGTCGCCGCGTCGACCAGACAGGTAGACGTAACCATCGTCATCGAGTCGTCCGAGGTCGCCGGTGCGCAGCCACCCGTCGTCTCCCGGCTGGAACAGATGCGCGCCGCGGGCGACGATCTCGCCCACACCGTGCTGATCGGCGTCGGCGATGGTCACCTCGATGCCCGGCACAGCACGCCCAACGGACTCGAGCAGGTCCGGTCGGCCCGTTGCCGCCAGCACGTGGTCGTTCATCGTGAGGCAGGTGATCGGGCTGCCCTCGGTTTGACCGAAGATGCTGACGAAGCGGACCCCTGGCATCGCGGCCATCGCACGCGCCAGCGTGTCTGGATGGATCGACGCTCCCCCGTACTGGAGCACCTGCAGACCCGGCAGCGACAGCCGCCCAGCATCCAGAAGCATCTCGACCATGGTCGGGACGATCAGAACGTGCGTGGCACCGCGGGCCGCCAGCCCGCCCCACGCATCGAGATCGAACCTGGGCAACGGCATGAGTGCGGCACCAGAGCCCATCGCGACGAACAACATGCCGATGCCGGCGATGTGATGGAACGGAGATGCCGACGCGTATATGGCACCTGGACCCAAACCGACGAGTTCGGCGTTCACGAGCGTTCGCGCCGCCAGGCGATCTTGGCGGCAGTAGACCGCCTTCGGTGCTCCCGTGGTCCCCGACGTGTGCAAGATCGCGGCTGGGCGGTCGGCGGCGATGTCGAACGACAGGTCGCGGGTGGACCTGCTCGCCGACGTGAGCAGCGCCACCCGCCGACCGGTGCGATCTGCGACGTCGTTCGCCACCGATTCGTGGGCCGGCTCGGTCACGATCACGTCTCCGTCCAGCGCAGCGACGAGTGGCACGAGCTCGTTGACCGTCAAACGCGGCCCGAGCGGGGCGAGGGCGCGGTCGGTCGCGGCCGCGCCGATCGACAGTGCGAATGCAGCCGGTGTACTCGACAGCAACGCAGCCACCGGCCGTCCGATGGGGGCATCGACTTCGTCGAGGAAGTCGGCAGCCCCTGCAGCCCGCTCGATCAGCTCGCGACCCGTCCACAAGTTGTCGTCGGCGTACACCGCCGGAGCGTCGGAGCTCGCTCGCTGCTCGAGCATCGCCAGCCAGGTGGCGGGTTGCCCGTTCAGCGGTACCAGCCCTTGGGAACGGACAGCTCGACGGAGAGACCCGCGAACTCTGGCGCGCGCTTCTCGGTGAAGCTGGCGACTCCCTCGCCGAAGTCACTGAGAGAGGTCAACTCCGACACGGTCACGAGAGCGGTGAAACGGCTCTGCTCACTGGTGTGCTCCCAATCTTCGAGCACCTGCCGTTTGATCGCCGCCATTGCGTTCGGCGAACAGTTGGCCGCCAGATCACGGGCGTAGTCGAGCGTCACCTGCAGCAGATCCTCCGGCTCGACGACGCGGTTGACGAGGCCGAGGCGAAGCGCTTCGTCGGCTTGCACCACGCGGGCCGACAGGAGCACGTCCATCGCGTTGGCCGTACCGATCAGTCGCGGGAGCATCCACGAGATCGAGTTCTCGGCCGGCAGGCCACGCCGCGCGAACGACGATGTGAACTTGGCGTTCGTGGAGGCGAACCGCAGGTCGCAGGCGACCGCCTGGATGAAGCCGATTCCCGCGCATGCGCCGTTCACTGCGGCGATGACGGGTTTGGGCACGTGACAAACGAAGTTCATCGGCCAGCGGCGTCGGCTCGCCATCGGCGTTCCACCCGTCGCTGCCGACAGTGTCTGCATGTCGAGACCTGGGCAGAACGAGCGGCCGGCCCCGGTGACCACGATCACGCGCACATCGGCATTGTTCGACGCATCGATCAGGGCACCGAAGAAGGCTTCCTCGAGATCGATGTTCCAGCCATTGTTGCGCTCGGGACGGTTCCACGTGAGCAGCAACACTCCGTCTTCGAGGTGTTGCAGCACCAACGGCTCGGTGGTGGCACCGTCCTCGCTCACGGGGGCAGTCACGACTGGCCTTTCGTCAGACGCACCGGGTGGTACTCCATCACGACATCGCCGCTCTGGTTGTACACCGTGTTGCGGGTGGTGATGACGCCGCGGTTGCCTGTCGATGCGGCGCGCTGCTGGGTGACCTCCACGACCACGGAGATCGTGTCGCCGACGTAGACCGGTGCCTTGATGTCGATCTCGCAGTGCATGTGGGCCATGCCCGTGCCGTGGATGCTGCCGGACTGGATGACGAGACCCTCGGCGTAGCAGAAGGTTTGAGCGCCTGGCACCAGTCGGCCCGCGTAGCCCAGATCTCTCGACACCGTCTCGTCGTAGAACAGTGGCTCGATCATGCCGGTGAGGCCGATGAACGTGACGAGATCCGTTTCCGTGATCGTGCGACCCCCAGTTCGGAAGGCGAACCCGACGGGCATTTCCTCCCAGGTGCGGCCGTGGATCAGTTCCGGAATCTCATCGAGCGTCATACAGTTAAATAATATACCTCTACTGGTTGGCGATCAACAGTCGGCGGGTCTCGGCGACCGCCTCAGTGGCCGCCTCGGGCGAAGCTGCTGCGGCGATCACGTTGATGTCGCGACACCCGGCCTGAACGAACGGCAGGAGCTCAGCCGCCACATCGGCAGGGGTGCCGTAGGGGGAGTAGCGCTCGAACTTTTCGAAGGGCACCTTGTACAGCGCTTCCATCGCTTTCGCCAGCGGGGCGCGGGCGGTGTCCTTGTCTGCGCCGAAACCACACCAGACCTGGAGCCCGTGGCGCCAGCTCACCTCACCACGGCCTGCATCGGACGCGTGCGACTCGACTTCGGCGACCGCGTCGACAAAGCGCTCTGGCGTGGTCCACAACGCGAGCCAACCGTCACCGAGGCGGCCGGCCCGACGCAGTGCCGCCGCCGAGCGACCACCGACCACGATGGGGATCGCGACCGGCGGTGCTGGCAGCACACACCCCTCGTCGATCTGAAAGAACTCGCCGTCGAACGACACCGTCTCGCCGGCCAGCAGCGCACGCACGATGGTGAGCGATTCGTCCATGCGGCGGCCGCGTGTCTTCGGGTCGACGCCGCAGAGCCACACCTCGGCGGGATCCTCACCACCGACACCGACGCCGAACACGAACCGGCCGGGGGCAATCTGACTCAACGAGTTCACCTGGCGGGCGACGGGCACGGGATGACGGAGCGGCAGCAGATACACCGCGGTCTGCACCTCCAGATCGGAGAGCGCCGCGAGCGCCGTGGACTGAACGAGGCCGTCGAAGCCGCGTCCGCCGTGGAACGACACGTGGTCGCCGACGCAGACGCGATCGATACCGCTCGCCTCGATCGCGGCGATGCCCGATCGCAATGCCACCGCTCCGCCCTCGAACAGTCCGTGCGGTGGACGGATTCCAATGGTCAGCGCCGTAGCTGATGTGGTCGTAGCTGATGTGGTCGTAGCTGATGTGGCCGTAGCTGATATGGAGGTGTGCGCACCGTTCACGACAGCCGCTCGATGATCGTGCCGGTGCCGACGCCACCGCCGCAGCACATCGAGATCAGCGCGTATCGTCCGCCGGTGCGCTCGAGTTCGTAGAGCGCCTTGGTCAAGAGGATGCATCCCGTGCCGCCGAGCGGGTGACCGAGGGCGATGGCACCACCGTTCGGGTTCACCTTGGCAGGATCGGCTCCGAGTTCTTTCGTCCAGGCCAACACGACCGAAGCGAAGGCCTCGTTGATCTCGAACACGTCGATGTCGTCGAGATGCAGGCCCGTCCGCTTCAGCAGGTGCCGAGTGGCCGGCATGGGCCCCGTCAACATCAGCACCGGATCACTACCGACCAACACGGAATCGACGATGCGCGCGCGTGGTGTCAGCCCGAGTTGTGAGGCACGCTCGGCGGACGCAAGCAGCAGTGCGGCGGCACCGTCGGCGATCTGTGATGAAGTGCCGGCGGTGTGCACCGCGTCGTCGTCGGGAAGATTCGTTCGGAGACCGGCCAAGACATCGAGTGATGTGTCGCGCATGCATTCATCACGTTCCACCGTCGCGCCGTCGATCGTGATCGGAACGATTTGGCCGTCGAACCGGTTCTCGCGCCATGCCTGCGCGGCGCGATCCTGCGACTGCTTGGCAAAGACTTCGGTGTCGGAACGGCTGATGCCCCACCGACGTGCGATGCGGTCGGCTCCCTGGAACTGGCTGGTCGCCTCGTAGTGCTCGGCATAGGTACCCTCGCGTGGCATGCCGAGCGCGGGATCCGTGACAGATGAACCCATGGGCACGCGCGACATCGTCTCCACCCCGCACGACATCGCCAAGCCGACCAAGCCACTGCCGACCATTCCGTGGGCCAGCGTGGTTGCCTGCTGCGACGACCCGCACTGCACGTTCACGGTGCTCGCCGACACCTCGAGCGGCAGACCGGCGGCAAGCCATGCGTTCCGGGTGACGTTGCTGCTCTGGGCACCGACCTGCCCCACACAGCCGCCGACGACCTGTTCCACCGCATCGGGAGCGACGCCGGTGCGGTCCAACACCGCTTTCTGCACGGTACCGAGCAGATCATTGGCGTGCAGTGACGACAGCGCTCCGTTGCGCCGTCCAACGGCGGTTCGGACGGCATCGACGATCAAGACATCAGCCACGGTGGCCCTCTCAGCTCATCGCGGATCAGAACCTGACCCGACGTTGTTGTACAGCGTACAATTCCACTGATGCCTTCGTCCAACGCACGCCGCAAACAGCCCACCACCGGCACCGCTCCGACCGGCAACACTCCGACTGGCACGGCAACAGATCACCAGTCGAAGAAGGCCGTCGAACGCTTGACGCTCGACCAGATCGTCACGGCCGCAATTCGATTGACCAAACAGCAGGGCCTGGCCAACCTGACGATGCGCACCCTCGCCGACGAGTTGGGCGTGACTCCGATGGCCACGTACTACTACGTGCGCAACAAGACCGAGCTGGTCGATCTGGTGATCGAGGCGGTGATGTCGTCGGTACGCGTGCCCGACCCGTCATCTGGCTCGTGGTCGGAGCGGATGTGGAAGCTCAACCGCGACTCTCGCAAAGCCACGGCGGCGCACCCCGGCCTGGCCGACGCGCTGCTCGATCGTCCGCCCACTCTCGCCGCCCAGAGCCACATGCAGGCGATCATCGACTGCCTGGTCGAGGCCGGGTTCTCCCCTGCGGAAGCGCAACTCGCCTACACCACGTTCGAATCGTGCATGTTTGGGCGCATGGCGGTCGAGCGCGCCAATCGGGCTCCCGTCAGCACCGACATGGCGTACCGCTGGGCGTTCGACACCCTGATCGCCGGCTTCGAGTCCCGCATCGCCGCCAACCGTGCAGCCCACCATGCTGCCAACCGTGCTGCCAACCGGGCCACCGACTGATCACCTTTCATCGCGGCGTTTGTACGGCGTACAATGAGTGCCGCCGCAACTGGTCGCGGCAACAATCTTCCGGAGGTTTCGCATGGATCTGCTACTGCGTGGTGGCGAGGTGGTCGATGGAACGGGTGCCGCTCCACGTGTCGCCGATGTGCGCATCAGCAATGGCCGCATCACCGAAATCGGACCTGGGCTGAGGTCTGACGGCGAGCGCGAGATCGATGCCGGAGGCGCGTACGTCACGCCAGGCTTCATCGACATCCACACCCACTTCGACGCTTCGCTGTTCTGGGACCCGTTCTGCGACCCGATGCCTCTGCACGGGGTGACGTCGCTGCTCTACGGCAACTGCTCGTTGTCGCTTGCGCCGTGCCGTCCCGAAGCACGCGAAGAACTGGCTGCACTGCTCTGTTACATCGAGGACCTGCCCGAGGAAGTCGTCGCCACCGCCGTTCCATGGACGTGGGAGCGCTATCCCGAGTTGGTCACCGAGGTCGGTTCACGCGAGTTCGGCCTGAACATCGCCGGCCTCGTCGGGCACACCCCACTGCGACTGTTCGTGATGGGCGCCGAGGCATGGGAGCGGCCGGCCACCGACGACGAGCGCACCGCGATCGCCGCATTGGCCGACGAGTGCATGGCCGCCGGGGCATTCGGCATGTCGACGTCGATCGGGTTCGACGAGGATCGGAACAAACGCCCGGTGCCGAGTCGCGTGGCCGACGATGCGGAGTTCGTTGCGCTGATCGACGTGCTCGCCGATCGCGGCCGATTCCTGCAGTTCATCTCCGACCCGTATGCCAAACGCACGCCGGCCAGCGTGCGCCGTCTGGCAACGCTGTGTGCCAAGCGCAATCTGGTCAACACCTGGATCAACGTGATGCACGACGATCAGATGCCAGAGCTGGCGCTGTCGTTGATGGACCTCGCCGCCGAGCTGCAAGCCGACGGATCGCCGTGCTACCCGCAGGTCAGCCCGCGGCCGATGGACATCCAGGTGAACTGGTTCGGCGGCATGTCGTTCTTCACCATGAAAGACAGCTGGCACCGAATGGTGCAGACGATGGATGCCGACGCGAAGGCGGCGATGCTCGCCGACCCCGAGTGGCGCGCCGCGGCCCGGGCCGATTGGGACCGAGTGCCGTTCACGATGATCCGCCACCAGCTGCCACACAAGGTGCGCCTGCTATCGGTCACTCGGCCAGAACACGAGGAGTGGCTCAACCGCACGCTCGCCGATCTGGTCGCCGAGCGCGGTGGCCACCAGAGCGACGTGCTTGCCGATTGGATCCTTGCCAACGATCTCCGTCCTGGCGTGGTGGGCACCGGCGTCGGCAACGGAGACCCCGACGGTGTGGCAGCGTTGCTGAAGCACCCGGCGGGTGTGCTCGCCAACAGCGATGCGGGGGCCCATCTACAGATGTTCTCCGCGGCCGGTGACAGCACGCTGCTGCTCACGAAGTTCACCCGCGATCGGGGCGATTTCACGATCGAGCAGGCGGTACACAAGCTCACCGGTCACCTCGCCGGGCTGTTCGGGTTCGAGGGACGCGGAGTGTTGCGTGAAGGTGCCGTGGCCGACGTGAACGTGTTCGCACTCGACGAACTGAATTGGGGCCTCGAATCGTTCGTGGCCGACATGCCCACCGGCGCGCGCCGCCTCCGGCGGCCTCCCGGCGGGTACCGCACCACCATGGTCGGCGGGGTGATCACCCAAGAGCACGGTGAGATGACGGGCACTACGCCTGGTCGGCTGCTCCGCCGCTGAACGGTTGCTGCAAGCCGGGGGGTCAGGTCGACGGTGGAGCTAGGCAGGCTCCTTTGGTAGGCCGAGGGCGCGCTCGCCGACGATGTTTCTCTGCACCTCGCTGCTGCCGCCGTAGATCGTCTCGGCGCGGGCGTTGAGCGCGGTCATCTGGCCGATGTCGAGCGCGTAATCGTCCCCCGTGATCTCCCCCGCTATCCCACGCAGGCGCATCGAGAGTTCTCCCATGGACCGATGCCATTCGGCCCAGAGCAGCTTCGACACCGAACTCTCCGGACCCATCTGCCCGCCACGCATCATCGTGGTCAGCATCCGGTAGTACGTCCAATGGATGATCCGCATCCCGCTGTACGCCTTGGCGAGCGCATCGCGCACGATCGGATCTTCGGCACTCCCCCGCTGCCGGGCGGTCTCGATGGCAGCATCGACCTCGTGACGGAACCCGAAGATCATCGGCAGCGTGGTGAGCGCGCGCTCTTGACCGAGCGTGCCCATCACCACGCCCCACCCGCCGTTTACCGCTCCGACCACGTGGTCCGCGGGCGTATGGGCGTCGGTGAAGAACACCTCGCAGAACTCCCTCGTTCCGGTGAGCGTGCGGATCGGTCGCACGTCGACGCCTGGTTGGTCGCGCTTCACCAGGAGCATGCTGATGCCCTTGTGCCGCGCCGCCGTATCGGTGCGGCACAGCACATAGATCCAATCGGCCTCCGCGCCGAACGTGTTCCAGATCTTCTGCCCATTGATCACCCAGCGATCGCCGTCGAGCACTGCCGAGGTGCGCAGCGCGGCAAGATCACTGCCTGCTTCGGGCTCGCTGAAACCCTGGCTCCAGAACTCCTCGGCGCGCGTGATCGGCGGGAGGAACCGCGCCTTTTGCTGCTCGGTGCCGAAATGCAGCAGCGTCGGCCCGAGCAGGTCGCGACCCTGCACGCCCACCCAGTACGGGGCGCGTGCCTCGGCGAACTCGAGGTAAGAGATGATCTCCTGGTTGAGCGTGCCGCCCCGACCGCCGTACTCGACCGGCCAGCTGATGTTCAGCCAGCGGTCTTTGGCGAGCGCCTTCTCCCACTCCAGACGGATCTCCCAGTGGCTGTCGTCGGCCGGTCCTCCGACGCCGAGGTGGTTGCGGAACTCGCCGACCAGGTTGTCGCGCAGCCAGTCCCGCAGCTCGGCACGGAACTCGTCTTCCTCCGGAGTGAA
>DATKCX010000114.1:0-13844 GCA_035512975.1 Ilumatobacter sp. | reverse complement strand
CCTTCGTCATCGCCCGCCTCACCCTGGGCGAACGCCATCTGCGGGCCGACTACGTGACCAGCGGGCTGGTGCTCGCCGGGGTGATCGTGGTCACCGTGTTGGGCTGATGCCTGCGTCGTGACGTTTCTCAGCGCCTGTGTCCACATCGTCAGGTAATGTAGACACATGGACGTCGGAGTGCGCGAACTCAAACAGCATCTCTCGGAATACCTGGAACGGGTCGCGAGCGGAGAGACGATTCGCGTCACCGACCGGGGCACGCCGAAGGCGTTGCTATCACCGATTCAGCCGAACGGCGAACTCCAGCGTGGAATCGATGAAGGCTGGATTCGGCCGGGAAACGGACGAGCGCTCACCCCCGTGCAGGCAGCGCATTCAGACCGGAAGATCCGTGAACTCCTCAACGAGGATCGCGACGATTGACAGCGTATGTCGACTCGAGTGCGCTCCTCAAGCGCTATCTCGATGAACCCGACTCCGCCGTCGGCCAGCATCTGCTCGACATCGACCCGGTGCTGGCAACGAGCTGGATCACTCACGTCGAAGTGCGACGCAACCTGTCCCGCGCGTTGAGCGGCTCCACCTTGCGGTCCGCTCAAGCCCAGTTCGCACGCGACTTCGATTCGCTCGCGGTTGTGGCGTGCGACGCAACGGTTGCTCATGCGGCCGCAGAGATCTCCGAGAACTTGGGCGTGAGGTCGCTCGATGCCATCCACCTGGCCACAGCGAAGCGGCTGCTGATCGACGACCTGGCGTTCATCACCTTCGACCTCCGCCAGGGGCAGGCCGCCCGATCGCTCGGTCTGCGCGTATACGGCTGCTGACCCGTTCACAGGACTCGATGCTCATGATCGGGGCCCGCCTCCGCGCGCGCTACAGCAGGCTGTTGCGACGGGGAATCACGACGATCGTGCCATCGGGCTCGCGATGCACGGTCACCCGTACGCCGTAGAACTCGGCCAGGATGTCGGCGCTGAGCACCGTCTCGGGTGTGCCTTCTGCCACCACGACGCCCTCGTGCATCAACGCGAGCCGGTCGGCGTACATGCCCGCGAGCGTGAGGTCGTGCATCGCTGAGATGACCGTCAACCCGTGGTCGTGCCGCAGCCGCGCCACCAGGTCGAGCGCTTGCTGCTGATGACCGATGTCCAACGCGCTCGTCGGTTCGTCGAGCAGCAGAATCGGTGCCTCGGTCGCCAGCGCCCGCGCGATCACCAGACGTTGCCGTTCGCCGCCGCTCAGGTGGCCGAGGTGACGATCAGCAAAATCGCTGAGGTCCAGCCGGGCGAGCACGTCGCGCACCATCGCACGGTCGCGCCGGCTCTCGGTGCCGAAGTAGCCGACGTACGGGGCGCGCCCCAGCAGGACGTACTCGAACCCCGTCATGTCCGCAGGCATCGTCGGGTCTTGCGGCACGTACGCCACCAGCGCAGCGCGGCGCGACCGAGCGCGCAAGGCCAACGGCGAGCCATCGACGTCGATCTCCCCTGCGCTGGAAATCACGCCCACCACCGCCTGCAGCAGCGACGACTTGCCGGCACCGTTGGGCCCGATCAGGCCGAACCACTCGCCCGAACGCACCGACGCGGTGAAGCCGTGCACCGCGACACGCTTGCCGTATCGAACCGAGACGTCGCGGAAGTCGATGGAACTCATCGGTTGAGATTTCTCGTGCGCAGCAACACGATGAAGAAGGGCGCTCCGACGAATGCGGTGACCACGCCGATCGGAAGTTCCGCTGGGGCGGTGAGCATGCGAGCCGGAATGTCGCACACGATGAGAAAGGCCGCCCCGAACAACGCCGACAGCGGCAGCACCCGTCGGTAGCTCGAACCAGCGACCAAGCGCACCACATGTGGCACGACGATGCCAACGAACCCGATCAGGCCGCTCACCGACACCACAGCAGCGGTTCCCAACGTCGCCGCAATCACCACGATCAGCCGTACCCGCGCCACCGGGATGCCGAGCGTGGTCGCTTCGTCGTCACCCACGCGCAACGCGTCGAGATGACGACGATGCAGGAACAGCACGACGCAACTCACCAGCACATACGGCGCGACCAGCTTCACATCGTCCCAGTCGGCGGTGTTCAGCCGACCGAGAATCCACGTGTACACCTCACGAATCACTTCCGAGTTGCGCTGCAGGAGGAACGTCTGAGCCGCGGTGAGCAGTGACACCATCGCTACGCCGGACAGCACCAGATTGGCCGTGGACCGGGCTCCGCCGAACGCAGCGCCGACGAAGTAGGTCACCGCCACGGCGGCCAGGGCAAAGACGAATGCCACAGCAGGTACCGGGTCGATCGGCCAGTCGGCACCGACACCGCGAAACGTCGCGATCATCAGCGTGGCTCCCAACCCTGCGCCTGCGGCGGCCCCGAGTTGGTACGGGTCGACGAGTGGGTTGCGGAACACGCCCTGGTAGCTGGCACCGCCGACCGACAACATCGCCCCGACCAGGCCACCCAGTACCACGCGAGGCATGCGGATCTGCCAGAGAATGTTCCACTGACTGTCGGTCACACCGCTGTCGATGGAGATCAGCGGCAGGTGGTCGAGGAGCGCGAGTGGGACGCGCCACCAGGTGAGCCCGGCAGGCCCGATGACGACGCCGGCGAAGATGGCCATCAGCGCCAATGCGCTGGCGCAGACCACCCAACGGGTGGAGCCGCGCCCGGATTCGAGCGCGGCCTCCCGATCAGATGTTGGCGCGGCGACCGGTGCAGACGTGAGTGCGTCGGCCGATGCATTCACGAATGCGTCGGCCGGTGCATCTTGCGGCGCATCGCTGGCGGTCGTCATCGGGATCGCCTGGATCAACCAGCTTCGACCGAAGCCTGCCTGTTCACGGCCTCTCCAACACTCTGCAGGAAGTCGACGACGCGTGGTCCCCATCGAGACACGATGTCGTCGTCCATCTCGATCACGCCACCGTTCACGACGGCCGAGGCCACATCCCAACCGGGACGATCAGCGACCGACTCAGCGGTTTCGCCGCAGTACTTCGTGCAGGCCAAGAAGATCAGATCGGGATCGGACTGCAGAATGAACTCTGCGCTGAGCTGCGGGTACGGGCCGAGGTCGCCCGCCTCGTCGGCGATGTTCTGCAGGCCGGCCTGCGCATACACGGCACCGATGAAGGTGTCTGACGTGACCGAGAAGTAGGTGTTGTCGAGTTCGTGATAGTACGTCATCGGCGCGTCGAGCTCCGGCATGTCGGCGATGACTGCCTCGATGTCGGTCTGCATCTGACCCACGAGTTCAGCTGCCTCACCGACACGACCGATGACAGCGCCGAGTTGTTCGACCTGTGTGTAGATGTCGTCGAACGACGACGGTGCCATGCCTTCCCAATGGGCGATGTCGAGCGAGTCGAGCTGAGCGAGGAAGTCGGAGTTGGTACCGTCGGTGATCACCAGGTCGGGCTCCAATGCGGCGATCGACTCCACGTTCGGCTGGAAGGCATCGAGACCCGCCATCTTGTCGGCGGCCTCAGGCGGAAAGTTCGAGAAGTCGTCGACCGCCAGTATCTGGTCGGCAGCGTCGAGCGCGTACAGCATCTCGGTGGCCGAAGCCGACAGCGAGATGATCGCCGAAGGCGTTGCCGCCATCTGGTCATCGCCCACGGTGGTGGCGACGTCTGCGACGGCCGCTGTTGTCGCCGTCGTCTCTCCCTCTGCCGCATCGGTGGTCGCGACCGCCTCTGCGCCGGATGCGGTGGTGGCCGTGGTCGCGGCCGTGGTGCTGGTGGTTTCGGTGTCGTCGCCGCAGGCACCGGCGACGAACGCCAAGCCAACGACAACGGCGGCCCAGCGGGCCATAGGGGTAGTGCGCATGGAAATTCCTCCACGTTGGGAGGACAAGTGTTGGTTGAGGGCCGAAGCCCGCAGACCGCCCTTGCCTCGAGGGTCTGGTTCTCACGCTCAGCAGGGTCGACCGGGCTTGTCCAGAACTCGTCTGGAACCACCGTTGCGGGACAGCACCGGAATCTCACCGGACTTCGCGCCACACTGTGCGAGGCCAAGCTACCCGCCGTTAGCGTCCGCCCCACACCAGACCCGCCAGATGATGAACGAGATGATCGAGATGAGCAACCACATGAGTAGCGAGATGAGCAGCACCGATTCCAGCGGGCAAACCGCCGACGAGACGAACCTCAACGCACTCACCGACGCGCTCACCGACGACCCGCGGCCAGACGGGTTGCGGTCGGTTCCGTCGCTGGTTCTGGTCAACACCGGAAACGGCAAGGGGAAGAGTTCAGCCGCGTTCGGCGTCATGCTTCGCGCCATTGCAGCCGGGTGGAGCGTTGCCGTGTGCCAGTTCATCAAGTCGAGCGAATGGAAAGTCGGCGAAGAGAAGCTGGGTCTCCAACTCGGAGTCGATTGGAACTCGTTCGGCGACGGGTTCACGTGGGACTCCAACGACCTCGAACACGACAAAGCGCTTGCTGCTGCCGGTTGGGCCACGGCCAAGGAGCTGATCGAGTCGGGTGCCCACAAGCTGGTGATTCTCGACGAACTCACCTACTTGTGCACGTGGGGATGGATCGACGAGGCCGACGTGCTCGCCACCATCGCTGGTCGCCCCGACCACGTGAACCTCGTGATCACCGGTCGTGACGCCTCGGCGGAACTGATCGCCATCGCCGACACCGTCACCGAGATGACCGAGGTCAAACACGCGTACCAACAAGGCATCCGTGCGAAGCGCGGCATCGACTACTGAGCACCGATCGCGAGCATTGATCCCATGTCATCGCGGGGCACCTTCACCGTCGTGCTGGGCGGCGCGCGGTCGGGCAAATCCGCCCTCGCCGTACGGCGCGGTGCGGCCCACGAACGCGCCGGCGGCTCGGTGACCTTCGTCGCAACCAGCCCTCGAATCGCTGGCGACGAAGATCTGGATCGACGAATCGCCACTCACCAGGCCGAGCGCCCCGCCGGTTGGCAGACCGTAGAGGAAGAGACCGATCTGGCGCGCGCTATCGCTTCAGCACCCGCTGATGCGCTCGTCATCATCGATTGCCTCACACTGTGGGTGTCGAACCTGCTGCACACCGGTATCGACGCGCGAGGCGTCGCGGTAGCCGCCGGCTCAGCGATCGCCGCGGTCAGCGACCGCAGCGGAGCCACGCTGGTGATCTCCAACGAGGTCGGCCTGGGGATCGTGCCCATGAACGACCTCGCTCGCCAGTACCGCGACCTCCTCGGGCGGGTGAACCAACAATTCGTCGCCGCGGCCGACGAGGCGTATTTGTTGGTGGCTGGACGCGCCCTGCCCCTGATCGAGATCGACACCTGAGGATCAACGACCTATGAACGCACTCGCCACATCACTGACCAACATGACCACGGCAGATCAGAGCGCCGCCGACGCCGTCCATCATCGCGCTGCCAACGTGCTGCGACCGGCGGGCGCATTGCAATCGCTCGACCACATCGCCATCCACATCGCGGCGTGGCAGCGCACGACGACCCCCAGCGTGCGCCGGCCGGCGGTCGTGGTGTTCGCCGGCGATCACGGCATCGCCGCGGCCGGTGTGAGCGCGTACCCATCCAGCATCACTCGAGAAATGCTGCGCGCCGTGCAGGGCGGTCGGGCAACCGTCAACGCCATGGCGGTGCGGGTGGGAGCCGACGTGTCGGTGGTCGACGTCGGCGTCGAGCAACCCACCGGCGACTTCCGCCACGAATCGGCACTCACGCCGGAACGGTTCGACGAGATCGTGACCATCGCGTTCGCCACCGTCGACGACGTGGTGGCCGCAGGTCACGATGCGTTGGTGCTCGGCGAACTCGGTATCGGCAACACCACAGCGGCGGCCGCGGTGGCGGCGAAGCTGCTCGGCGGCCCCACCCGCCAGTGGGTGGGCCGTGGCACCGGGGTCGACGACGAAGGGCTCGATCGCAAGGTCGACGCAGTCGCCGAGGCCATCGCTCGAATCGCTGACGTGACCGATCCGCTCGAAGTGCTGCGCGAAGTAGGCGGGTCGGAACTGGTGGCCATCGCCGCAGCCTGTGCACGCGCCCGGCACCATCACCTTCCGGTGGTACTCGACGGGTACGTGGTCACCAGCGCAGTGCTGGCGTTGCATTGCGCCGACGCCGCTGCGCTCGACCACTGCTTGGCCGGTCACGTGTCCGCCGAAGGCGGTCATCGCCTGCTGCTCGAGCACTTGGGGATGCAGCCGATTCTCGATCTCGGAATGCGACTCGGCGAGGGAAGCGGCGCGCTCGCAGCACTTCCCATCATCGACCTGGCATGCGCGGCGGTCACCGACGTCGCAACGTTCGACGAGTGGTTCGGCAGTTGACGGGACTCCTCGGCGCGATCCAGTTCCTCACCCGTGTTCCCGTTCGAACGCGGGCGGCGGTGCCCCACGAACGCACGCTCCCCTGGTTCCCCGTGGTGGGCGGGTTGATCGGGCTCATCGTTGGTGGCGTTGCGGTGGGGCTCGCCGAGTGGTTCCCGGTCGGAGTCGCAGCGGCGGTGGCAGTCGCAACCGGGTTGTTGATCACGGGTGCGTTCCACGAGGACGGGCTGGCCGACATCGCCGACGCGTTCGGTGGTGGCTGGACACCCGAGCAACGATTCGAGATCCTCAAAGACTCTCGACACGGCACGTACGGCGTGGCCGCGTTGTGCGGATCGATCGTGATTCGCGTGGTGAGCGCTGGGTCGATCGTCGCCCAGCCGGCGCTCTTGGTCGGCTTCATCGCCGCGCACACGCTCGGTCGCACCGCCGCGATCGCTGCGTTGATGGTCGGGCGGCCAGCCACCCGATCTGGGCTCGGCGCAAGTGCTGCCACGGGCACCTCACGATTCGCGATTGGGGCGTCGTCGATCGTTGCGGCGGCAGCGATCACCGCGATCGCTGGTTGGTGGGCAGCACCGCTCGTCGCGGTCTCGATCGCCGGAGCAGGTGCGGTGATGTGGTTGTCGCACCGAAAGATCGGCGGACTCACCGGCGACACGCTCGGGGCCATCGAACAGGTCGTCGAGTGCTTGGTACTCGTCACCGTGAGCGGTCTCGCCCTCCACCACGAACTCTGGTGGAAGTAGCTACCGTTCGGCTACTGAACGAATTCGGCGACGCGGCGGATGCCTTCGACCATGTCGTCGTCGCCGAGCGCGAACGAGAACCGTCCGTAACCGGGGGCACCGAACGCCTCACCTGGTACGAAGGCCACCTTCGCCTTGTCGAGCACGATGTCGGCGAGTTCCAGCGTGGTAGCGGCCGTGGCCCCGTGCAGGTCGCGACCGAGCAGCCCGGTCATGTTCGGGAAGCAGTAGAACGCCCCTTGTGGTGCCATACAGGTGACGCCGTCGATGTCGTTCAGCATGCCGTGCATGACCGTGCCGCGCCGGGTGAAGGCGTCGCGCATGCGGTACACATCGTCGAGTGGTCCGGCGACGGCCGCGAGCGCTGCTCGTTGGGCCACGTTCGACACGTTCGACGTGGTGTGGCTCTGGAAGTTGGCAGCCGCTTTCATCACATCGCGCGGTCCGATCATCCAGCCCACACGCCAGCCGGTCATCGCGTACGTCTTGGCGACGCCGTTGACGATGAGGCACTGGTTCCTCAGTTCGGGCACCACGGCCGGCATGGACACGAACTCGCTGTCGCCGAAGAGCAGGTGCTCGTAGATCTCGTCGGTGACGACCCACACGCCGTTGGCCACGGCCCACTCACCGATCGCGACCACCTCGGCGGGCGTGTACACCGCGCCGGACGGGTTGTCGGGGCTGACGAACAGGAGCACCTTGGTGCGCGGCGTGAGCGCGGCGTCGAGTTGCTCGATGGTGACCTTGAAATCCGTGTCGTCGGTGGTGTCGATGATGACCGACACCCCGCCGGCCAGGGCGATCGCTTCGGGGTACGTGGTCCAGAACGGTGCAGGCACGAGCACTTCGTCGCCCGGGTCGCACAAGGCCGCGAATGCGGTGAACACGGCGTGCTTGCCGCCGTTGGTGACGAGCACGTCGCCCGGGTCGACCTCGAGGTTGGAGTCGCGCAAGGTCTTGGCGGCGATGGCCGCCTTGAGGTCGGGGAGTCCGGCGGCCGGCGTGTACTTGTGGTTGGCGACGTTCGAGCACGCAGCCACGGCCGCTTCGATGATGTGCGCCGGGGTGGCGAAGTCGGGCTCGCCGGCACCGAAGCCGATCACGTTCTCGCCGGCCGCCTGCAAGGCCTTGGCCTTGGCGTCTACGGCGAGGGTGGCGGAGGGAGCGATGGCGGCAAGGCGCTGGGAAGTACGTGCGACGATTCGGTTCACGGGGCCTAATCGTGCCAGGCGCGAACGGGTTTCACCCGCGAAGTTTCCGGTGTTTGTGGTGAACGATCCGAGTCGATTCGTCTCCCCCACTGGAACACATGATCCGCACCCGACACTTCCTACAACCAGTTCATCAACCAGTTCATGAACCGGGGTGGGAGAGGCACCACGGGGCTGCCATGCTTGGACACCGTGAGCGACTCCCCCACCATCACATTGCCCGACTCCATCAAACCGGCCGACGGTCGGTTCGGCTGCGGCCCGTCCAAGGTGCGCCCGGCGCAGATCGACGCGATCGTCGCCGCCGCCACGTCGGTGATGGGCACGTCGCATCGCAAGCCGCAAGTGAAGAGCGTGGTCGGATCGATCCGGTCGGGGCTCACCAGCCTGTTCGGTCTGCCCGAAGGATGGGAGATCGTGCTCGGCAACGGCGGCACCACGGTGTTCTGGGACGCGGCGACGTTCGGTTTGGTCGACAACCGCAGTCAACACTTGGTGTTCGGCGAGTTCTCGTCGAAGTTCGCAGAAGCCTGTGCCGCGGCACCCCACCTGGGCGAGCCCACGGTCATCCAGAGCGAAACCGGCGATCACCCCGCCGCGGTGGCCGAAGCCGGCATCGACCTGTATGCGCTCACCCACAACGAAACGTCCACCGGTGTGGCCATGCAACTCACCCGACCCGAGGGGGCCGACGCCGGCTCGCTCGTCGCGGTCGACGCCACGTCGGGTGCCGGTGGGCTTCGCTGGAGCCCCAACGAGGTCGACGTGTACTACTTCGCACCGCAGAAGTGCTTCGCCGCCGACGGGGGGCTGTGGATCGCCGCATGTTCACCGGCCGCGGTGGAACGCATCGAGCGCATCGCCGCCGGCGACCGCTGGTGCCCGGCGTCGATCGACCTCGGAATCGCCCTCACCAACTCGAAAGCCGACCAGACCTACAACACTCCGGCGGTGGCCACGTTGCTCATGCTCGACGCCCAGTTGCAGTGGATGAACAGCAACGGCGGGCTCGAATGGTGTGCCAGCCGCAGCGACGCATCGGCGCGAGCCATCTACGGCTGGGCGGAGTCGCGCGACTGGGCCTCGCCGTTCGTCACCGACCCTCTGAAGCGGTCGTCGGTCGTTGCAACGATCGACCTCGACGACTCCATCGATGCGAACGAGGTCAGCTCGATCCTGCGCAAGAACGGCATCCTCGACACCGACAGCTACCGCAAGCTCGGCCGCAACCAGCTTCGGGTGGGGATGTTCCCGGCCATCGACCCGGCCGACGTGCAAGCTCTCACCGTGTGCATCGACCAAGTTGTCGAGTCCCTCCAGCACTGACCGCTCAACGCGCAGCGTCGCGATTCTGCTCGCCGGGGCGAGCAAGAACGCGACATCGCTGAGGGTTTGGCGGCGCAGTTAGCCTGCACGGGATGGACAGCGTCGACGACGTACTCACGCTCGAGATCGACGACCTCGCGCCGTTGCGTTCTCCCGTGATGCTGATCGCGCTCACCGGGCTGTTCGACATCGCCGGATCGGCCACCACTGCGCTCGACGAGTTCGCTCCGGCCGACGCAGCCGTCACCATCGGCGACATCGACCCCGACCCGTTCTACGACTTCACCCAGGCGCGCCCCCAAATCGAGTTCGACGACGACGGCCTCCGCGAGATCACCTGGCCAGAGAACCAGTTCGACGTGGTGCGCGGCCAAGGCGGTCGCGACCTGGTGGTGCTCGTGGGTACCGAACCGCATCTTGGCTGGCGCACCTACGCCGGGTGTATTCGCCGCGTTGCCGAACTGCTGCGCTGCGAAGCGGTGGTCACCGTCGGGTCGGCGGCTGAAGGCGTGCCGCACACCCGCCCGCCACGGGTCACCGGTAGCACCACCAGCGCAGCGTTGGCGAGCGCACTGGGTATCGGCCAGCCCACGTACCAAGGGCCCACCGGGGTGGTCGGCGTCATCCAGGCCGACCTCGCGGCGGCAGGCATCGCGTGCGTGTCATTGCGGGTGGGCATCCCTCACTACCTCATGAATGCCGAACACCCGCTCGCTGTCGCCGCATTGCAGACGCACCTGTCGCACGTGCTCGGCGTTCCGGCACCAACCGCCGCCAACGATCACGCCGAAGAGATCGCCCGGTGGCGGTCGCTGCACGATGAACTGGTCGAGAGTGACGACCAGTTGGGCTTCTACGTGCGGATGCTCGAGAGCGATTACGACCGCAAGGCCGAGGCTGCGATTCCCTCCGCCGACGATCTGGGCGCTCAGTTCGAACAATTCCTCCGCGACCAACGCGACGACTGACGTCACAAGGGTCCTGAACCCTTGTTGACGTCAGGCGGTGTGGCGACCGGTCACGGCGGTCATCAGCCCCAGGCCGACGTACAGCGATCCGGTGATCAGCCCTTCGCGGCGCTGCTTGGCGTTGCGACGCCGAAGCCGTGTGGCGATCGTGGCCGATGCCAACGCCCACATGCTGTCGGTGACGAGGCCGAGGCCGACGAAGACGGCGCTGAGCACGAGCAGTTGAGTAGTCGCCGAACCGCCGGCGTTGGCGTCGACGAACTGCGGCACGAACGCCAGGAAGAACACAGCTGTCTTCGGGTTCAGCGCATTCACGACGAACCCGTCGGTGTACAACTGGCGATCGGTACGCGCCGTGAGCCGGTGCTCGCTGGCGGGCCCGACTCGCGTCAGCATCGTGCGAACCCCCATGTAGATGAGATACGCAGCACCGGCGAACTTCACGACGTTGAACGCCGTGGCCGACGCCACGATGATCGCCGACAGCCCCAACACCGCCGCGGCGATGTGCACGAGTGTGCCGGAATGGATCCCCATGACCGACACGAGCCCGGCGCGCCTGCCCTGCGACGAGCTCCGAGCCACGATGTACAGCACCGCCGGACCCGGGATCATGAGCAGCGCCAACGCCGCCAAGCTGAAGAGACCGATCGCCGACATGGAAGGCACACCAGCACACTAGACCCCAACCCCCCCACTCCCCCACGTGAGTTCCCGCGTCGCGTTTCTGCTCAACGGGCCGAGCAAGAACGCGACGCAGGGATGGGTGCGGGGATGGGTGCGGGGCTACTTGGCCTTGGCGAAGCCTTGATCGAGATCGGCGAGGATGTCGGCGATCGTTTCCAGGCCGACGCTGAGGCGCACCAAGCCCGGTGTGACTCCCGAAGCGGCCTGCTCGTCGACCGACAGCTGACTGTGGGTGGTGCTCGCCGGGTGAATCACCAGGCTGCGGACGTCACCGATGTTGGCGACGTGGCTGTGGAGCGTCAGGCCCTCGACGAATCGTTTGCCGGCCTCGATGCCGCCGTCGATCTCGAACGCGAGGATGGAACCGAATCCCTTGCCGTCGCCATAGGTCCGGGTGCGGTCGTGCCACGGTGACGACTCCAAGCCGGCGTAGGAAACGCTCAACACCTGCGGGTGTGCATCGAGATACTCGCCGACGACTTGGGCGTTGGCGAAGTGTCGTTCCATCCGGAGGCTGAGCGTTTCGATGCCTTGCAAAATAGTCCAGGCGTTGAACGGCGAGATGGCCGGGCCGAGGTCGCGCAGCATCTGCACTCGGGCCTTGAGGATGAAGCTGCCGTGACCGAGTGCCGGCCAGTACGCCAGTCCGTGGTAGCTGGGGTCGGGTTCGGTGAAGTTCGGGAAGCGGTCCGAAGCGCCGTAGTCGAAGGTGCCTCCGTCGATGATGCAGCCGCCGATCGACGTGCCATGCCCTCCGAGAAACTTGGTGAGCGAGTGGACGACGATGTCAGCACCCCACTTCAGCGGTTGCACCAGGTACGGCGTGGGCACCGTGTTGTCGACGATGAGTGGCACACCGACCTCGTGGGCCACGGCGGCGATGCCCTCGATGTCGAGGAAATTGTTGCGTGGGTTGGCGAGCACCTCGCCGTAGAACAGTTTCGTGTTCGGCTGTGCGGCGGCGCGCCACTGTTCGATGTCGTCGGGGTCGTCGACGAAGGTGACCGTGATGCCCATCTTCGGCAACGTGTAGTGCAGCAGGTTGTACGTGCCGCCGTACAGCGACGGCGACGCGACGATGTGGTCGCCCGACTCGCAGATCGTCATGATGGCCAGCGACTCAGCGGCCTGGCCCGACGCCACCGCCAGCGCTCCGGGAATACCGATGGCGGTCGTGCAGCCACCTTCGAGAGCGTTCAACCGCGCCTCGAGGGCCCCCTGGGTGGGGTTCATGATGCGGGTGTAGATGTTGCCCACCTCGGCCAACGCGAACAGGTTCGCGGCGTGCGCCGTGTCGCGGAACTCGTACGAAGTGGTCTGATACAACGGAACCGCCCGGGCCCCCGTGGTGGGGTCTGCATCCCCGCCGACGTGGATCTGTTTGGTCTCGAAGCCCCATGAGTCGCTCATGGCGGCGCACGCTACCGACCGATACCCGACCAAGCAAGTCGGATTTTCCCCCCGAAGGGATAGGCGAAGGGATAGTGCCAGGCACTATCCCTTCGCTGGGGTCCAGCCTCCTGGCTGGGTATACGGGGTGCCCTGATTGCAACCACCCGCGGCTCGCAGGATCGGGTACGGGTTCACGGCAGCGCCGCCGCGTGGGCGGATCTCGAAGTGCAGGTGATCAGCCGACGAGTTGCCGGTCGAGCCGACCCACCCGATGATCTGGCCGGCTTCGACCCACGAGCCGACCGACAGGTCAGGCGCAAAATCCGACAGATGCGCGTAGAAGAACTTCGTCCCGTCGGCTCCGGTGAGGATCCACGCGTTGCCTGAACGGCTGCCGGGCTGGTCCCACGATCGCGATGACAGCCGCCCGTCGGCCACGGCGTACACGTATTGGTTGTGCAACGTGAACACGTCGACGCCGCGGTGGGTTCGGCCGTTGCCACGCGGTGCCAGCCAGGTGTCGCTGTACCAGCAGGGCCCCTGCGACGGTAGGGCCGCGAGTTCCACCGGTGCGGCCGACGCCGGCGTCGTAGGCGCGGGCGTCTCCGCGCCAGCCGGCAGCGCGATCACGTCACCCGGCATCAGCAGGTCGGTGGCAGAAGCATCGTTGGCCGCCAGCACGCGGCCCATCGTGACGGCGGCACGTTCGGCGATCCACGACCAGCTGTCGCCGCGGGCCACCGTGTAGCTCGTCGTGCCCGCGCCGCTCGCGGCCGCGGGCGTGTCGGAGGCAGCGGCCGGGCCGGTCGCGACGGCACCCGATGGTAGGCACAGCGCCGAGTCGGGGTGTATCGCGCTGGAGAGTTCGGCACCGTTCACGGCGAGCAACTCGGTGACGTCGACACCGTGGCGTTGCGCGACGGCGAACCATCCGTCGCCCGACTTCACCTGGTACGTCGATCCGGCGCACGCCGCGACGAGATCGGCACCGGCGGGCAGACACAGATCGTCGCCGACCACGAGCACATCGTCGACCGACGCGTCGTTGGCCGCCAGAAGGTCGTCGACCTCCACCGCCACACGGCGCGCGATGGCGAACCATCCGTCGCCGGAGCGCACCTGGTACGAGCCATTGCCGCAGTCAGAACCGGCCGCCGACACCGTCGGCGTTCCGGTAGCGACGGCTA
>DATKCX010000113.1:0-15778 GCA_035512975.1 Ilumatobacter sp. | reverse complement strand
TCGGCGATGACGGGGTTGAAGATCGCAGACCGCACCCCGTCGCCGAGGTCCCACACGATGACTTGCTTCTGCACGCCGATCTGCGGGGCCGCCAGTGCGAGCCCATTGCCGCTGTCGTAGAGCGTGGTGAACATGTCGTCGACGAGGCGAACCAGCTTTCCGTCGACGTCGGTGACAGGCGCGGCCTGAGACTTCAACACCGGGTCGCCGTAGGTGCGGATCTCGTACGCCATGACCTGGCAGGCTATCTGCGATGCCGCACTACTTCGATCAAGAGACCACAACGGCATCCGACGAGCAGTCCTTCGACGTCGCCCTCGTCGATGTGGCGTTCTCCATCACGACCGACCGTGGCGTGTTCAGCCACGGCCATCTCGACAACGGCACGTCGCTCTTGCTGAAGGAAGGACCGGCCTTGCCGGCCGCTGGCACCTTCCTCGACCTCGGGTGCGGAGCCGGCCCGATCGCCATTGCGATGGCGCTCCGTTCGCCCCAAGCGACCGTGTGGGCCGTCGACGTGAACGAGCGTGCCCGCTCCCTCACGGCGGCGAACGCCAAGCGCAACCATGCCCCCAACATTCGGGTCGCGGCACCCGACGAGGCTCTGGCAGCCGACGTGCAGTTCGACGAAATCTGGTCGAATCCACCCATCCGAATCGGCAAGGCTCCCCTCCACGACCTCCTGACCACTTGGATTGCCCGCCTCGTGCCAAACGGCCGAATGGTCCTGGTGGTCCAGAAACACCTCGGAGCCGACTCGTTGCAGTCATGGCTCAACCAACAAGGAGTGCACGCGGACAGAATCGCCAGCCGATCAGGATTCCGCCTGCTTCGAGTGGTGCACAACGAGCGCGCCACGACCTCGAGCCCGTAGAGCACGAGCGACCGGCATGCACCGCCCTGCCCACGAGTGTGGGGATACCGGAAAGTGGGTAAGACCTGTTCGGTAGGTGGCCGTCCGGTCATCCCGTACTCAAGGAGAGTTCCCCCATGCTCGGTTTCATTCTGTTCCTTCTGATCATCGGTCTTGTCGCCGGATTCCTAGCGCGTGCGCTCGTGCCCGGTGACGACTCGATGCCGATTCTCCACACGATCTTGCTCGGCATCATCGGCTCGTTCGTCGGTGGCATGATCGGCTACGCGTTGTTCCGCAAGGACGGCGACGACGGCGCGTTCCAAGCGTCCGGACTGATCGGGTCGGTGGTCGGCGCTGTGCTCGTGCTGATTCTCTGGAATGCCTACAAGGGCCGTTCGGGTTCCGGACACCGCGCACGAATCTGACCCAACCGCACGTACCTGGCCGACGGGCCTCAGGCTTTTCCGTTGCGTTCGCGATGCTGGCAGCCCGGCCAAGCACCGTCGACCTCGATCAACGCGGAGCGCAGATCGCGAGGAAGGTCGTGGACGACGCCGCCGGGCACTCGCGGGCTGTCATCGGTTCACCATGTCTTCGGTGCGGTGTCACTCCAGGAGTGTGCCGTACCCCGCCGATTACCTCGGCGGGTCGACCGCGATCCTGAGGCGTTTGCCCGGGGGGCGGACTCCTGTCGCCAGGACGTCGCCGAGCGTGTGCCAGTTTGCTGCTCGCACCAGGTACTGGTCGTCGACAGCGACGATGGTCGCCTCGTCTACGGGTGTGAGTGATTCGACGAACGACTCGCTTCCGGCACCGCTTATCTCGGCCAACGCTCCGAAGGGTGGGAGGCCAAGCACCGATCTCCGTTCGCGTTCGGCTTCCGCCAGGATTCCCGGGTCTGCCGTGACCGCTGCCTCCAGCACTTCGTGATCGGGGATGAACGTTTGCACCAGCACGCGCCCGCCGCGTGATCGCGGGCCGACCACACGTGCGGCACGGACCAACAACGCCAGTGCCTGCTCCCCTGCTCGATATCTCGGGGCGAGGAGTTCTCGATCGATGTCGAGGAAAGCGACGACGTCTGCCGACTCCACTCGATGGAGGACCGCCTCGGTGCCCACGTATACGCCACTCTGTTCTGGGGCTTCGGCGGAGGCGCCTGTGATGGCAACGACCGGGCGGCCGGCCGCGGCCTCCAACTCCTCGCGAAGCCGGGTGACGCCGGGGCGGAGGTTGGCGAATCGGCCGCCACCGCACGCCAAGCACACCGGCGGGCGAACCGCGTCGCATCGACGGCACGCGAGGGTGCCGTCGTCGGTCAGGCCGACGGCAGCTTCGCACCGTTCGCAACGCGTGAGTGCTCGACATTGTCGACATGCCAGCAATCGGGCACGCCCGGTGTCGTTCGTGACGCACACCACCGTGAGCGTCTCGTCGCGTAGGCACTCGATGAGCTCGGACGTGATGAGCGACCGCTTCCACGGTTCTTCGTCAGACCGGTCGACGACTTCGACCAGCGGCCAGCCGTCGATCTCGCGCTGTTTGGGCGGCCGGGTCACTTGACCCCACTCCAACGCAGTGACCGTCGGGCACGGAGACACCAGCAGCAATGCCGCTCCCGCTCGACGGCAGCGTTCGATCAGAACATCCCGAGCGTGCCACGTCGGCGAACCTTCTTCCTGGTGCGCTTCGTCGTGTTCGTCGAGCAACAACGCCGCGGTGAGCCCTGGGCACGGGGCCCACGCAGCCGACCTGGCACCAACGACCACGTCAACGCCACCGGCGGCCGCTGCCCAACCGTCAGGCATCACGGCAACGCTCACACCGGACCGACGCAGCCGGGCACCGAGCAACACCGCCTGATCAACACCGGCAGTCACCACCAGCGTCGGTCCGGTGGCGATGGCGCTGAGCACCGCTGGGAGTGGGTCACTCGCCGGCGGCAACCGCAACACACCTCCGCCCCTCTGCAGCATCGAGGTAGTCGCCGGGGAACGTGGCTCCACCACCATGCCCGTCCGCTGCGAACCGGGAAGACGGACAACATCCCGTCCCGGACTCCCAGCAACCATGAAGTGACGTGCGCGACCTGCCCAACGAGCCGATGCCCATTCGGCGAGCCCGACGAGCTCGGCCGGTGGCCCGTGGCTGCTGACCTTCGTGATGTCGATCAGGTCATCGCCGTGGTGAGCATCCGGCGGGTCGAGTTGGACGATCCAGCCGCGAACACTCCGACCGTTCAGGCGAACTCGGACCACCGATCCGATCTGGGCCCGATCGACGAGGCCGTCGGGCACGCGATAGTCGAACGACTTGTCGAGCCCGGTGACATTTGGCAGGACGCGAGCGACGACCACCATGGCACAGAGGCGGTCAGTGCCGCATGGGGAAGGCGACGGCGCGGATCAGAGTCCGACGGCTGCGGCGAAGTCGTCGAGGCGGCTGAGCGCTTCCCACGTGAAGCCTTCGCGACCAAAGTGGCCGTATGCGGCGGTGCGCTGGTAACCCGGCTTCTTCAGATCCAGGTCGCTCACGATGGCACCCGGGCGCAGGTCGAACACGTCGCGCACGGCCTGCTCGATGACCGCGACATCGACCTTGTTCGTGCCGAAGGTCTCGACCAGCACGCTCAGCGGGTGCGCCATGCCGATGGCATACGCCACCTGTACCTCACAGCGGTCGGCAGCACCGGACGCTACGACGTGCTTGGCGACCCAGCGGGTGGCGTAGGCGGCCGAACGGTCGACCTTCGACGGGTCTTTGCCCGAGAAGGCCCCGCCACCGTGGCGGCCCATGCCACCGTAGGTGTCGACGATGATCTTGCGACCGGTGAGGCCACAGTCGCCGTGCGGACCACCGATGACGAACTTGCCGGTGGGGTTGATGAACACGTCGTAGTCGTCGTCGGCGAACTGCGCCGGGATGATCGGCCGGATGACCTGCTCGATGAGGTCGGGCCGGATGACCGAATCGCGGTCGATGCCGTCTTGGTGTTGCGTGGAGATCAACACACTGCGCAGTGCCACCGGGACACCATCTTCGTACTCGAAGGTGACCTGCGTCTTGCCATCGGGCCGTAGGTATGGAACCTGGCCCGACTTGCGAACACCGGCGAGTCGCTCGGCCAAGCGGTGCGCCGTCCAGATCGGCAGCGGCATCAGCTCGGCGGTCTCGTTGGAGGCGTACCCGAACATCATTCCCTGGTCACCAGCGCCCTGTGCGTTGATCAGGTCTTCGCCGGCGGTGCCGCCACGCAACTCTTCGCTCGTGTCGACGCCTTGAGCGATGTCTGGGCTCTGCGGGTCGATCGACACGATCACACCGCAGGTGTTGCCGTCGAAGCCGTAGGCAGCGTTGTCGTACCCGATGCCGTTGATCGTCTCGCGAGCGATCTTGGGGATCTCGACGTACTCCTTGGTGGTGATTTCACCCGCGATCACACACAATCCGGTGGTGACCATCGTCTCGCATGCGACGCGACCATCGGGGTCGACAGCGAGGATGGCGTCGAGCACGGCATCGCTGATCTGATCGGCCATCTTGTCGGGGTGACCTTCGGTCACACTCTCAGAACTGAAGGTCCAGCGAGCCACGGTTTCTCCTTGTGATGATTTCGAGTAGGTAGTCGGTCGGTTACACGAGCTAGCGGCACGTAGCCCGATGGGCAACGATCTCGTCGATGATTGCCGCGGCGACGGCCCGCTTGTTGCTCAAGGGCACCTCGCGAGTCGCACCGTTCGCGGCATAGATCGTGACCGCATTGGTGTCGTGCTTGAAGCCGGTAAGGGGTGCGCCGACGTCATTCGCGACGATCATATCGAGACGTTTGCTCGCAAGCTTTCGCCGGGCGTTATCGGCCATGTCGTTCGTCTCGGCCGCGAACCCCACCAGGATCTGGCCGTCGCGCTTGTTCGCGCCGAGGCCCGCCAAGATGTCTGGTGTCGGCTCGAGCACGATCTCGGGCACGCCGTCGCGCTTCTTCAGCTTGCCGGGCGCCGCGGTCACCGGCCGGAAGTCGGCGACGGCCGCAGCCATGACGACCACGTCGGCACATGCCGCGTGGCGTTCGACTGCCCCCTGCAGCTGCTCGGCCGTCTCGACCGTCTCGACCTCCACGCCGGGAGGTACCGGCAGGTCGACGGTGGAGATCAGCGTGACCATCGCTCCACGCGATGCAGCCTCGGCGGCCACGGCGTAGCCCTGCTTGCCGCTGCTTCGGTTGGCGATGACGCGAACGGCGTCGATGGGCTCGCGGGTGCCGCCAGCGGTGACGACCACTTGCACGCCGGCCAGATCTTGCGGTCCGAACAGTCGCTCGACGGCCGCGACGATGGTGGCGGGCGAAGCCAGTCGACCTGCACCACTGTCACCACCAGCGAGTCGGCCCGATTCCGGATCGACGATGTGCACACCCCGGGCGCGCAGCGTCGCGATGTTGTCGACCACTGCAGGGTGTTCCCACATCTCGGTGTGCATGGCGGGGCACAGCATCACCGGCGCACGAGTCGCCAGCAGCACGTTCGTCAGCAGGTCGGTCGACAACCCGGCCCGATACGCCCCGATCAGTCGGGCGGTGGCTGGCGCGACCAGGACGAGGTCGGCGTTCTGCCCGAGCTTCGTGTGCGGGATCGGGGTCTCGGGGTCGTCCCAGAGACGCGTGCGCACGGGTTCACTGGCCAACGCCGACAACGTGGTGGCACCGAGAAACCGTTCGGCACCTTTGGTCATGACCGGCACCACATGGGCACCGGCGTCGACCAATCGACGGCTGATCTCGACGGACTTGTAAGCGGCGATACCGCCCGTGACACCCAAGACGATGCGCTTGCCCTCGAGCATCGCAGGAGCGATCAGGCGCTGGTTTCGACAGCCACGTCGACATCGCCAGCTGGCAGATCCAACGGGTCGACGTCAGCCTCGACCGGCATCGGAGTGGCGACGATCTTCTGCGTGGAGATCTCTTCGAAGGCGATGCTGAGCGGCTTGCGTGATGTGGACGACACCTGCGGCGGCACCATGTGGCCGAGGCCATCGCCGAGCTGATTGAAGTACGAGTTGATATTGCGTGCCCGGCGGGCAGCCAACGTGACCAAGCTGAACTTGGAGTCGACGCGATCGAGCAATCCCTCGATCGATGGTGTCATCATGGTGTCGTGGCTGCGGGCCATGGCCAGCTCCTCATAAATTGTGTACTAGATCCGACTGGAAAGTCAGCCGGATTCGGCGCGCCCAGCCTAGCGGGAACGTTCCCGATCGATGATGCTCATCATTTCGTCGACCGTACGGTCGAGTTGATCGTTGACCACGAGGTAGTCGGCAGCGGCACGGCCGACGGGTTCTTCGAGTTCGGCCTTGCGCAGGCGGGCCTGCACCTTGTCGCCGGGGTCACCCCGGCCACGCAGACGCCGCTCTTGTTCGTCGCGGCTGGGTGGCAGCACGAAGATCAGAATCGCCTCTGGGTACTGCTGCTTCACCTGCTGCGCGCCATCGAGTTCGATCTCCAGCACGATGTCGCGACTGTCGTTCCCGTGGGGACCGAGACCCCCGAGTGAATCGGGCTTGGGCGTGCCGTAGTAGTTCCCGAGGAATTCGGTCCACTCCAGGAAGCCGCCCGCACTGATGTGCTGCTCGAATGCTTCGAAGTCGGTGAACACGTAGGCGTCGGCACGTTCGCCCGGACGCCGGGCGCGAGTGGTCCACGACCGGCTCAGCCACAAGCGTTCGTCGCGTCGTACCAGTTCGTCGACGATCGTGCCCTTGCCGACCCCACCGGGGCCAGACACGACAACGATCAGCGGCTTACCCAAGTTGCTTGAGGAGCGCTGCGCGCTGCTGAGCGCCCAGGCCCTGAACGCGACGATTGTCGGCAATGCCCACATCGTCCATCACGCGACGCGCTTTGACTTTGCCGACTCCCGGCAACGCCTCGAGCATCGAGACGACTTTCAGCTTGCCGAGGTTGGTGTCGTCGGAATCGAGCGCCTCTCGGAGACTGATCGATCCCATCTTGAGGCGAGCTTTGATATCGGCACGCGCAGCGCGCGCCTCGGCCGCCTTGGCGAGCGCTGCAGAGCGCTGCTCCGGTGTCAACTGCGGAGGTGTACCCATGCGTTCAAACTACCTCGCGTACCCACCGCAAATGGGGAGCCTCGCGACCCGCGATCACTGAGCCGCGTTCGTGAGGTCCGACAGCCTGGCAAAGCCGTGCTCTGTGGCCCACGCAACGAGCTCCGCGGCGATCAGATCGGCGGCCCGCGGATCGGCAAATGTCGCGGTGCCGACCTGGACGGCGTGGGCCCCGGCGAGCATCAGCTCGGCCGCTTCCCACCCCGACGCCACACCACCGACACCGACGATCGGAAGGTCAGGAAGTGCCGCCCTCACGTCGTACACGGCACGGACCGCCACGGGATGAATGGCGCGACCGGACACTCCCCCGCCACCATTGCCGAGCGCCGGCCGGTGCGTCTGCGGATCGAGCACCATGCCGAGCAACGTGTTCACCAACGTCACCGCCTCGGCACCTGCTTCGTGCACTGCTGCAGCGACCTCGACGATGCGATCGGTGTTCGGGCTGAGCTTTGCCCACCGCGGTCGACCGCAGCCGTCGGTGGCCGCGATCACTTCGGCCGAGAGCGCTGCGTCGTGCGCGAAGATCGAGCCGCGCCCTTCGACGTTCGGGCACGACAGGTTCACTTCCACGGCGATCACCGACGCCGGGGCAGCAGCGAGCATGTCTGCGGCCGCCCGGTAGTCGGCAACGGATCGGCCCCAGATGCTGCACACCACGGCCGCCCCGCTGGCGACGAGATCCGGCAACTGGTGCTCGATCCAACTCTCGATGCCAGGGCCCTGCAGACCCACGGCGTTGATCATTCCCAGCGGTGTGGAATGCACGCGCGGCGCGGGGTTGCCAGCCCACTCGAACGCTGCGATCGACTTGGTGACCAACGCCCCGAGCGCAGGCAGGTCGAGATAGGGCGCGAATTCGGTGCCGTATCCGGCGGTGCCCGACGCAGTCATCACCGGCTGACGCAGCTCGACGCTGCCGACCTGTACGCGCGTGTCGATCACCGAACCGCCTCGCCTGCGTGCCACTCCTGCAACGACTTCACCGGAAGTTGCTCGGGCGATTCGCCCATGCCCTGTGCGGCCGCTAGCGCCGCGCTGACCGTGGTGACACAGCTCACACCGTGCAGGCTGGCGGCCTTGCGGATGTGCGCGCCGTCGGTGCGCCCCACCGAGCCGCGCGGCGTGTTGACCACGAACTTGATCGTGCCGTTCGCGATCAGGTCGACCGCGGTGACCGTGCCATCAGCATCGGCGTCTTGCACCTTGCCCAGCACCCGGTCGACCTTCACCCCGAAGCCCGCCAGATACTCGGCTGTTCCGCGTGTGGCCACGAGACCGAGACCGCGTTCTTGCATACGTTTCGCCACGACCAGGCCCGCCGGCTTGTCGTGATCGTTGACCGACAAGAACACCACCCCGTCGGACGGCAATCCGTTGCCTGCCGCGAGTTCGGCTTTGAAGAACGCCTGCCCGAACGTGGCGTCGATGCCCATGACCTCACCGGTGGAGCGCATCTCCGGCCCGAGTGCCGGATCGACTTGCGGGAACCGGTTGAACGGCAGCACCGCTTCTTTCACCGCAACGTGACCGGTGACGGGGTCGGTGAGCAACCCCTCCGCGCGCAGTTCGGCCAGCGTGGCACCCAGCATGACCCGCGTGGCCACCTTCGCCAGTGGGATGCCGTTGGCTTTGGCCACGAACGGGACCGTGCGGCTGGCCCGCGGGTTGGCTTCGATGACATACACCGTGGTGCCGGCCACGGCGTACTGCACGTTGATCAGGCCGCGCACGTCGAGCCTGGCGGCGATCGCCTCGGTGTAGGCGGTGATCACCGCAACCACCCAGTCGGGAAGCGTTTGCGGCGGAATCGCACAGGCGCTGTCGCCCGAGTGCACGCCCGCCTCTTCCACGTGCTCCATCACGCCGCCGATCATCACCTCGCCGGTGTGGTCGCGAATCGCGTCGACGTCGACTTCGGTCGCGCTCGCCAGGAATCGGTCGATCAGGACTGGCCGCTCCGCCGAGAGACCGCCCTCGAGGCCGAGGCTGCCGAACTCGGTGAGTTCCGCCATGGCCGACACCAAGTGGTCGGGATCGTGCACGATCTGCATGGCACGGCCGCCGAGCACGTAGCTCGGGCGAACCAGCACGGGGTAGCCGATTCGCTCGGCGATCGTCTGGGCTTCTGCCACCGTGACTGCCGTGCCGCCCGGGGGTTGGGGAATGTTGAGATCGATGCACAACTGGTTCCAGCGTTCGCGATCTTCGGCTTCGTCGATCGACGCCGCCGAAGTGCCCGCAACGAGCTCGACGGGAATCAGGCCAGACAGCTTCAACGGCGTCTGACCGCCGAGTGACACGATCACCTTGTACGGCTTCTCGGCGGCGATGACGTTGAGCACGTCTTCGCGGGTGAGCGGCTCGAAGTACAGCCGGTCGCTCGTGTCGTAGTCGGTCGACACGGTCTCGGGGTTGCAGTTGATCATGATCGTCTCGAAACCCGCTTCACGCAGCGCGAAGCTGGCGTGCACACAGCAGTAGTCGAACTCGATGCCTTGACCGATCCGGTTCGGGCCCGAACCGAGGATGATCACCTTCTGTCGATCAGACGGCTTGACTTCGCTCTCGTCTTCGTACGTGGAGTAGTGGTACGGCGTCTCGGCGTCGAACTCGGCCGAGCAGGTGTCGACGGTCTTGTAGGTGGGAATGACGCCGAAACCCTCGCGAGCGTTCCGCACGTCGTCTTCGGCAACACCCCACAGATACGCCATCTGACCGTCGGAGAAACCGAGCCGCTTCGCACGCTTGAAGTCGCGGGCGGACATGCCACCGAAGCCGGTGGCGACCAGCTCGTGATGCTCTTCGGTGATGATCGACATCTGGTCGAGAAACCACGGGTCGATTCGGCATGCGTCGTGGATGCGTTCGAGCGACACGCCGCGGGCCAGCAGTTCACCGACTTGAAAGATCCGTTCAGGCGTGGGAACTCCGATCTGGGTGAGCATCTGCTCGTCGCTGAACTCCGCGTACTTGGCCGACGCCGGGTCGGCGTTCAGGCCGAGTCGGCCCTGCTCCAGCGACCGCAGCCCTTTCTGCAGCGATTCGGGGAACGTACGCCCGATCGACATCGCTTCACCCACCGACTGCATCTGAGTGCCGAGCACGCCGGTGGTTCCCGGCAGCTTCTCGAATGCCCACCGGGGAATCTTCGTCACCACGTAGTCGATGACCGGCTCGAAACTGGCCGGGGTCGCCCTTCCTGATGTTGCGGTGATGTCGTTCGGAATCTCGTCGAGCGTGTAGCCAACCGCCAGTCGGGCAGCGATCTTCGCGATCGGAAACCCGGTCGCTTTCGATGCCAACGCCGAGGACCGCGAGACACGCGGGTTCATCTCGATCACGACCTGGCGCCCGTCGGTTGGGTCGACGGCGAACTGGACGTTCGACCCGCCCGTCTCCACGCCCACCCGTCGGATGCACGCCAACGCGGAATCGCGCATCTGCTGGTACTCGACGTCGCTGAGTGTCTGTTGTGGGGCCACCGTGATCGAGTCGCCGGTGTGCACCCCCATCGGGTCGAAGTTCTCGATGGAACACACGATCACGCAGTTGTCGGCGTGATCGCGCATGACCTCGAGTTCGTATTCCTTCCAGCCGGCGATCGACTCCTCGATGAGGATCTCGTTGATCGGACTCGCCGAGATGCCATTGCCGGCCATCGCTTCGAACTCTTCGATGGTGCTGGCGATGCCGGTGCCGCGACCACCGAGGATGTAGGCGGGCCGGATGATCACCGGCAGCCCGATCTCGTCGCGAACGCGGCGGGCACCCTCCATGTCGTGGGCCACGCCCGACCGTGGCACTTCCAGGCCGATCTCGATCATGGCGTGCTTGAAACGCTCGCGGTCCTCGGCCGTTGCGATCGCCTCTGCGTTCGCCCCGATCATCTCGGGGGTGCCAGGCACGCCGATCAACCCACGTTCGAACAACTCCATCGCGACGTTGAGGCCGGTTTGGCCACCGAGCGTGGGGAGCACGGCGTCTGGTTGCTCACGCTCGATGATCGATGCGAGCACTTCCCAGGTGAGCGGCTCGATGTAGGTCGCATCCGCGAAGTCGGGGTCGGTCATGATCGTCGCCGGGTTCGAGTTGGCGAGGATGACGCGGTATCCCTCCTCCTTCAGCACCCGACACGCTTGCGTGCCCGAGTAGTCGAACTCGCACGCCTGACCGATGACGATCGGCCCGGACCCGATGATGAGGATCGAGTGGATGTCGTTGCGGCGCGGCATCACGCACCTGCCTTGCTCGTCATCGCGGAAGTCATCAGGGCGTCGAACTGATCGAACAGGTACGTGCTGTCGTGGGGGCCAGGACCGGCTTCCGGGTGGTGCTGCACGCTGAAGCACCGCTCCCCTGCTACTTCCAAGCCTTCGCACACGCCATCGTTCAGGTTCACGTGGGTCATCCGCACCGAGGCACCGAGCGAGGCAAACGAGTCGGCGTCGACCGCGAAGTTGTGGTTCTGGCTGGTTATCTCGATCGAGCCGCTGAGCAGGTTCTTCACGGGGTGGTTGGCACCGTGATGCCCGAATGGCAGCTTCACCGTTCCCGCTCCGAGCGCTCTGCCGAGTAGCTGATGACCGAGGCAGATACCGAACACGGCAACATTGCCGACGAGCGCCCCGATCTGGTCCGCGGCGTATTGCACTTCCGCCGGGTCGCCTGGGCCGTTCGAGAGAAAGACTCCCGCAGGTTGACGGGCCAGCACATCGGCCGCCGTCGTGCCGGCAGGCACCACTTCGACACGACCGAGTCGTGCCAGATGACGAACGATCGTGGTCTTGATCCCGAAGTCGTACGCGACGATCAGCCGATTCGGCGCACCCGGTGCAGCTTCGATGATGTAGGGCTGGTGCGTGGTGACTTCGGCGACGAGATCGATGCCGTCGGTGCCTGGCTCTGCCTGCGCGGCATCTCGCAGATCGCACTCGCTTCCACTGCCGAACGCTCCGGGCATGGCACCGGTGTCGCGCAGGATTCGTGTCAGGCGACGCGTGTCGATTCCGCCGATTCCGGCGATCCCGTTGCGTTCGAGCAATCCGCTGAGGTGACCCTCCGATCGGTGGTTGCTGGCACGTCGGGCCAGGTCACGCACGATGATGCCCCGACAGAACACGCCGCGCGACTCGTGGTCGGTGGCGTTGATGCCGTAGTTGCCGATGTGCGGATACGTGAAGCTGATGATCTGTCCCGCATAGCTGGGGTCGGTGATGATCTCCTGGTAGCCAGACATCGCGGTGTTGAACACCACTTCGCCGGTGCTCACTCCTCCAGGTACGTCAGCACCGATCAGCTCGCCCTCGAACACCGATCCATCGGCCAGCACCAGCTGGCCCTCGCGAACCGTCACGTTGTGCCCGCCTTCTCGCTCGACTGCATAGTTATGCATTCAACCACATAATCAATCAATCTCAACTTGCTCACCTGCGTCGGCGTCATTTGGTGGGTGCTCCATCGATCACAGTGGGTTCTCCGAACAGAAAGGTGTGTTGCACCCTGCCGCGCAGCTTGATTCCGGCGAACGGGGTGTTGTGGCTCTTGCTGGCCAGCTGTGCGGGCACCACCCGCCACTCACAGTCGGGGTCGAACACGGTGAGGTTGGCTGGCTCGCCAGCAGCGACGGGGCGGCCGTGGATGTGACCGAGACCGGCGATCGCCGCCGGCTTCCACGACATCGCCGCGATGATGTCGGCGAGCGGCATGTCGAGATGCGCCAGCGCGACCCCGAGTGCGGTCTCGAGCCCGACCATGCCCGGAGGTGCCTGGTCGAGCGGACGTTCTTTGGTGTCTGCTGCGTGGGGTGCATGGTCGGTCGCGAGTGCGTCGATCGTGCCGTCGGCCAGCCCGACGCGCACCGCAACTACGTCTGCCATCGTGCGCAGCGGCGGGTTGACCTTGAACAGCGACGAATACCCTCGCAGTGATTCATCGGTGAGACTGATGTGGTGCGGGGTGGCCTCCGCCGTCACCGGCAAGCCGTCTGCCTTCGCAGCGCGCACCAACTCGACCGATCGCGCCGTGGAGAGGTGGAGAATGTGGATGGGTGCCCCCGTGAGACGACACAGCTCGATGTCGCGGAAGACCATCAGCTCCTCGGCGACCGATGGCCAGCCAGGCAGGCCGAGGTGGGAGCAGCACTCCCCTTCGTGCATCACCGCGCCCTCGGTGAGTCTGGCCACTTCGCAGTGCTGGGCCAGCACGATGGGAAGGTCGACGGCGTACTCCATCGCTCGGCGCATGAGGAGTTCGTCCTGCACACCGTTGCCGTCGTCGGTGAACAGATGCACTCCTGCCGCCGCCAACTCGGCGAACGGGGTGAGTTGTTTGCCGGCGCGCCCCACGGTGATGGAAGCAGACGGATGCACGTCGCACAGCCCCGCCCGTTTGCCCTGGTGACGAACGAATTCCACCACGCTCACCGAGTCCTGCGTGGGGTCGGTGTTGGGCATGGCGACGACGGCCGTGTAGCCACCGAGCGCCGCGGCGCGCGACCCGGTTTCGATCGTCTCAGCCTCTTCCTGTCCCGGTTCTCTGAGATGTGTGTGCAGGTCGACGAAGCCGGGGCACACCATCAATCCGGTGCAGTCGATCACTGTCGCCCGATCGAATTCTGCACCGAGTTCCGGATGGTCGGTGCCGCTGGGCTCGCCGAGCGCCACGATCGATCCGTCGCGCATCAACACGTCGGCTCGACGCTCGCCGCTGTGGTCCACGACCGTGCCGCCCTGTAGCAAGTACGAACTCATGATGGCGTTGCCTCCAGATTCACGTCGGTGCCCGCGAGCACGTCGAACAGCACGGCCATCCGAACGGCGATGCCGTTGGTGACCTGTTGGGTGATCACCGAGCCGGGCAGTTCCGCCGGGTCGACGGCGATCTCCACGCCACGGTTCATCGGCCCGGGATGCATCACGATGGCGTGGCTCGCCAGTCGTTGCGCGCGCTCCTGAGTGAGCCCGAATCGCGCTGTGTACTCGCGCAAGTTCGGAATCAGCGACTCGTTCATCCGCTCGCGCTGCATACGCAACAGGTACAACACGTCGAGATCGCCGATGATGTCGTCGAGATGGGTGGTGGTGGGCACGTCGACCACCGGCGGCAGCAGCGTGCGCGGTGCTACGAGCGTGACGTCGGCACCGAGCATGGTGAAGGCCTCGATGTTGCTGCGGGCGACGCGACTGTGCTTGATGTCGCCGACGATGGCGATCTTCAACCCGTCGAATCCGTCGGGTCGATTGAACGCGGTGCGAATGGTGTAGCAGTCGAGCAACGCCTGGGTGGGGTGATTCGCCCACCCGTCGCCTGCGTTCACCACGCTCGCTCCGGTCCACTGGCTGAGCTGCCACGGCGCACCGGACGACTGGTGGCGAATGACGAACGCATCCACGCCCATGGCGGCGATGGTCTCGACGGTGTCCCGCAGACTTTCGCCCTTGTTGACGCTCGATGACGACACCGCGAAGTTCATGGTGTCGGCGCTGAGCCGCTTGGCCGCAGTTTCGAAGCTCAGTCGGGTGCGCGTGGAGTCTTCGAAGAAGACGTTGCACACCGTTTTGCCGCGCAGCGCAGGCACTTTGGGATTCGGGCGTCGGTTCACCTCGGCCATGTGGTCGGTGAGGTCGAGCAGGCGACGAACGGCGTCCAGGCCGGCCTCGGTGATCGATCGCAGGTGCTTCACGTGATCGTCACCCCGGTCGCGGCGGCGGTGACCCGCTCGTCGTGGCTGGTGGGCAGGTTCTTCCCGACGAAGTCGGGTCGGATCGGCAGTTCGCGATGGCCGCGGTCGACCAGCACCGCCAGTTGCACCGATCTCGGGCGCCCGTAGTCTCCGATGGCGTCGAGGGCGGCTTTCACGGTTCGGCCGGTGTACAGCACGTCGTCGGCGAGCACCACGACGGCACCTTCGAGGTCGAACGAGATGTCGCTCACGCTCGCCGGGCTCACCGGTCGGAGGCCGATGTCGTCGCGATACAGCGATGCGTCGATCGATCCGTGCGGCACAGGATGCTCGATGCGGGCGATCTCGGCGGCGAGCGCTTCGGCCAGCCACACGCCGCCACGCTGCAGCCCCACGATGGCCACGCCATCGAGTCCACGGTTGCGCTCGATGATTTCGTGCGCCATTCGGGTGACGGCCCGACGGACATCGTCGGGCCCGAGCACGTACTTTTCACTCATTGGTTCTCCTGCCGTTCGGGCCTCACGGGACCCGCTTCACGTCAGACAGGCAACCTAGCGTGTCAGCCACTGAGCAGAGAGATCTTCTGCCAGATCTTCTGTGAAATCTCGACGGGGTCCTGCTCACGTGCGGAACGGCGGGTCGAGCACGTCGCCGACACGGTGATTCAGCGCTCGCAGCACGCGGTCTTCCCGGTGCCAACCGAGCAGGCTCACCGTGGCGGTGGCCAGTGCGAAGCGACGTCCTTCCAACGGCTCGAAACCGCACCATCGCGCGATGAGCACCGACAGGAGGTGCCCATGGGCGAACACCGCCACGTTCCCGGTAGTCGTCTCGGCCTCGACGCGCTCGAGGAACCGGTCGACGCGGACCCCGACGTCGGCGATCGATTCGCCGCCGGTCATCGGGTGCGTCCACACCGACCACGTCGGGTCGATTTCGCGGAGCTCGGCGGTGGCAATGCCCTCGGCATCGCCGTAGTCCCACTCCACGAGGTCGTCGTCGATCGAGATGCCGCACGCCGGAGCGACCAGTTCTGCGGTCTCCCTGGCTCGTTCGAGCGGGCTGCAGTACGCACCCGCCAGATGCCAACCCTCGAGGGTCCGCGC
>DATKCX010000112.1:0-4407 GCA_035512975.1 Ilumatobacter sp. | reverse complement strand
CTCGCCGCCTGACACGCCTGGTGCCTGGCACCAGGCGTGTCAGCGGGTTTCGGGGAAGCCCAGGTCGATTTTGCTGGTGGACGGGTCTGGCCAGCGGCTGGTGACCACTTTGCCACGGGTGTAGAAGTTGATGCCTTCTGGCCCGTAGATGTGGGTGTCGCCGAACAGGCTGGCCTTCCAGCCGCCGAAGCTGGAGTAGCTCACCGGCACGGGCACCGGCACGTTGATGCCGACCATGCCGACTTCGATGTCGTACTGGAACTGCCGGGCGGCACCGCCATCACGGGTGAAGATCGCCGTGCCGTTGGCGAATGGGCTGGCGTTGATGGTGTCGACACCTTCCTGGTAGCCGGCCACTCGCTTCACCGAAAGCACCGGCCCGAAGATCTCTTCGTCGTAGCACTTCATGCCAGGCTCGACGTGGTCGATCAACGTGGGATTGATGAAGAAGCCGGGCGTCGGCTCGGCGGGCCGACCGTCGACGACCACGGTCGCGCCCTCAGCCGCAGCCCCCGCGATGAACCCCGCGACACGGTCGCGTGATTCCGCAGTGATGAGGGGACCCATCTCGCTGTCTGGTGCGTCACCAGCGCCGACGACCAGACCGGGGATGCGATCGCCGATCTTCTGTACCAGACCGTCGGCGATCGACTCTGCTGCCAACACCACTGAGATCGCCATGCAGCGCTCGCCGGCCGAACCGTACGCGGCGCTGATGGCCGCGTCGGCGGCCATGTCGAGATCGGCGTCAGCCAACACCAACATGTGGTTCTTGGCACCGCCGAGCGCCTGCACACGTTTGCCGTTGCGAGTGCCCGTCTCGTAGATGTACTTCGCGATCGGCGTCGAACCGACGAATGACACAGCGGCAATATCGGGATGGTCGAGCAACCGGTCGACCGCGACCTTGTCGCCTTGCACGATGTTGAACACACCGCTGGGAAGACCGGCCTGTGCCAGCAGCTCAGCGATGAGCATCGACACCGACGGATCCTTTTCGCTGGGCTTGAGCACGAACGTGTTGCCGCACGCGATGGCGTTGGCGAACATCCACATGGGCACCATTGCCGGAAAGTTGAACGGCGTGATGCCTGCAACGACGCCGAGCGGCTGACGGATGGAGTAGACGTCGACGCCGGTGGACGCCTGCTCGGAAAATCCGCCCTTCAGGAGGTGTGGCACGCCGCACGCGAACTCGATGTTCTCCAGGCCACGGGCCACTTCACCCATCGAGTCGCTGAGCACTTTGCCGTGCTCGGCGGTGAGCACCCGGGCGATCTCTTTGCGATTGGCATCGACGAGTTCGCGGGTGCGAAACAGGATCTCGGCACGCTTCGACAAACTGGTGGCGCGCCAACCTTTGGCGGCTGCGGCAGCGACGGCCACGGCCTGGTCGACCTCATCCACCGAAGCCAGGTCGACCACGCCAGATTGCTCACCAGTGGCCGGGTTGTACACGGGAGCAGAGCGCCCCGACACCGACTCGACAACACGTCCATCAATCCAATGGTGAATCTCGTTCATATGTCCTATCAAATCACGTGAGCAGGACGTTTGTCGACCCTTCGGCCCAAAAACAGCGTCAGCTGGTGGTTCGTCCACGGGCGAGGAGTTCCGACCTGGACTTCACGCCGAGCTTGCGGTAGCTGCGGGTGAGATGGGACTCGACGGTGCGAACGCTCACGAACAGTTCAGCGGCAATGGCCTGGTTCGAGCGCCCAGCCAACGCCAGGCCGACCACTTGCTCCTCAGCGGCAGACAGCGCCGATGGGTCGTCGCTCGACCGGCCACGTTGCCCCAACAGCTCACGCTCGGTTGCCAGCCGCTTCACCCAGGGAACGGCTCCCAACGCCGTGAAGATCGCCTCGCTTCGTTCCAGAACCTCGCGGGCCTGCGTACGCGCGCCGAGGCGCCTGAGCACCCCGCCGAGTTGCAGCAACCCGCGCCCGTGTTCGAACGGCCGATGCAGCGCCTCGGCCGCCACAAGGGATGCCTGCAACACATCTCGGGCCTGGTCGTACAGACCGTGCGCTGCCAGAACGAGAGCGCTCGCTCGGGCTGCTTCGAACGCTGCGAACTTCGAGTCGCCGCGCCCGGCAATCTCCTCGACATCCGCTGCGACGACCGTGGCTTCTTCGACCCGGCCGAGCAACAGCAGCGCTTCCACGAGGTTGACGTGGTAGTCGGCCGAACGTACATCTCTGAGATGCAGATCGTCCGCTGCCGCTTGAGCAGCCCGCCAGAGGTCGACGGCACCGACCAGGTCACCGATTGCGAACAGAGCGAAACCGGCATCACACAGAATCGGAAAGCGCCCGATGGGAAACGACGCTTCCACTTCGGCAACCACGACGGGCACCCATTGAGCGACGAGGGCGTGATCACCGGTGGCGGCCATGTGCCACAGCTGCTCGACCGACTGCTGGCCGGGCAGTTCGCCGTTGTGACCAGACACCAACGCCACATACTCGTCGGCGATCTCTTTCGAACGGGCCCAGTTGCCACAACGCCGCTCGATCCCCACCAACCGGTTCAGCGCATTGTGGACATCGGCGGTGCTGCCCGTGGCAATGCCGAACTCGTAGGTCTCGGTGCACAGTTCCCTGGCGACGTCGTGCATGTCGAGAAAGTCGGTGATCTCCTCGAGGCAGGCACGGGCCGTGTAACCGATCTCGGCATAGGTCATCTTGGCGCGGTCGACCAGAAACGGTGCCGGGTCGACCGCGAACCCGCGCAAAAGCCTGATCTGTTCCAACCCGAGCCGTGCGCCGATGATGAGACGCTCCACGCCGGTGGATTCAGCGTGTTCGAGCGCATGCAGCGCCACCTCGTTGGCCGCCTCGAGGTTGTTGAACATCGTGATCCGCACCGACTTCGCCAATAGTTCAGCCCGCTCGAACGGGTCGGTCACCAACGGCAGCAACACGTCGATCGCATCCAGGGTGGGCTTGGCCCCGAACAGCCGGTTGACCGCGACCACGTAGGAGTTCCGACCGGCAATTGCTGCCGGCGCGTCTCCTGCAGCTGCGACCACGTCGACCAGCAACTCGTGAGCACGCGACCAGTCGCCGGCGTCGGCGGCGGCGGTGCCGGCTCGACATGCCCGGCGTGTCCGATCATCGTGGTTGGTGCTTGGCGTGAGTTCCACAGCCCGGGCGAGCATGTCGGCAGCTGGTGCGCTGTCGCCGCGCTCGTACATGGCGACACCGGTTTCTTCCAGCACGGCAGCGATGGCGGGGTCTGGCCCCAACGCTCCCTGGCCCAAGTGCCAGGCACGTTCCACAGGATGCTCGGCAACTTCGGCGAGCCGCCGATGCAGACGAGCTCGCTGGACCCCACCGACACGATCGATGAAGGCTCGCCGAGTGAGCGCATGATCGAATTCACAACGGGTGGTCGAGACGCGCAGCAAGCCCAACTGCTCGGCCAGAGCCAGCGCAGGCTCGGCTTGGGCGGCATCGATCAGCTGCAACAACGCTCCGAGATCTGGCCGCGCCATCAGTGCCAGCAGGGCCAGGACCTCGAACTCAGCACTCGACAGCGTGGCGATGCGTTCGCCGAACAGGTCTTCGAGACTCGTCACACCACTGCTCTTGGCCAACTCACCCGGATTCGGGTAGGCGCGCACCAGTTCGCGTGCGTGGAGCGGATTCCCGCCGCTCAGTTCGAGAAGCCGTGTGGCTTCCACACGGTTCCACGGACGCCCGGTCTCTGCCCGGGCCAAGAGGTCGAGGTCGTGGGTATCCATCGGTGTGAGTTCGACGTGGATGAATTCCTCGGCTGCGCACGCACGACGCACGTCGAGAAAGGACCGCTCGCCGGTGCGGCGGGTGACCGCCCACGTGCCGCCAGCTCGAAGTGCGATGGTGAGAGCGGCTGCGCTCGCAGCATCGATCCATTGCGCGTCTTCGAGCACGATCACGAGCGGCACACGGCGTTGTAAACGGCCGACCAGATCGGCGAATGCAAACGCCACCTGACTGTCCGCTGATGCGTCAGTGGCCATCACGTCTCGCAGGTCGGCAGCATCGCCGTGGCCCGTCAATCCGGTGGCCAACAACAACGAGGGTTCGATCGAGTCGCCGTGTTCGGCAGCGAGGTCGGCAAGCCCGCCCGTGAGGAGGAGGCGCACTGCGCCCCAAGCGGTTAGACGCTCGGCACTCGTTGGCGACACCGTGACAACCGTGCGAGTCGGCACCCCGCTCGCCCCCAGTGCTTGACGCAGCAGGGTGGTCTTGCCAATTCCGGCGGTGCCTTCGATGCTGACGATGCGCGTCGGCACCGCGGGGTCGAGCGCCCGCAACAGGACCGACAGTTCGTCGGCGCGCCCAACGAACGATGCATCCAACATGGCCGAAGCGTAGACGACCACCGGGACTGTTCAGCCCGCCATTCTCCGTGAACTGA
>DATKCX010000111.1:0-6473 GCA_035512975.1 Ilumatobacter sp. | reverse complement strand
AGCAAAAACTTCCGGTCTCGGCCGACGACAGTCGGCTCAGACACGGTTGGCCAGTGTACCGATCAGATTTCCGGATCACTCCCGGGCCAGGGCACCGGTGGCAGCTACCCGCCTCGAGTGGTGGGACCGTCCGCAGCTCGGGCGCGACAAAGGCTGCCTGCTGCTCTGCCCGCAACTCCTCGCCAACCTCGGCGAGCGCCCGCAGCCCGAAGGCTGATGTCGCGATGAGCCGGTTCGAACTGCGCGTGCGGTGAAACCCAGGTCTCCGCCGCGACGGTCTCCTTCAGGGCCGAAGACGCCGTCGGCGACTTGGACTGACGCGAGGGCGACTAGTGCCCGGTGATGTACTCGGCGAGCGCCCGATTCTCGAGTTCCAGCTCGGCGAGTCGGTTCTTCACCACGTCGCCGATCGAAATGATGCCAGCGAGCAGACCCTTGTCGTCCACCACCGGCAGATGGCGAATACGCCGTTCGGTCATCAGCGACATGAGGCGGTCGACTCCGTCACCGTGCGAGCAGGTGACCACGTCGACTGACATGGCCGAGCCCACGCTGCCCGACAGCACATCACACCCTTGCTGCGCCATCATGCGCACGATGTCACGTTCGGACAGAATGCCGCTGATCGCGCGGCCGTCGCCAGAAACCACCAGCGCGCCGATCTTGCGGTCGTTGAGCATCGCCACGGCTTCAGCCAAGGTCGCGGTCTGCGCGATCGTGGCCACGTCGGAGCCTTTCGATCCAATGATCGATTGAACGTTCATCCACTATCCCCTCTGTCGTCTGTCCCCCGAAGGCGCACATTAGTGCGTTCGTGAAGGGCTGACCAGGCAGACCCGGAACGGCGACAGCCCGCCACGGGGGCGGGCTGTCGTTCGAAATTGTCACCGGCGTTGCCGCCAGCACGCGTTCACCGGTCGGATGTCACCAGCGGTAGTGAGCGAAGGCGCGGTTCGACTCTGCCATCTTCTGCATGTCGTCACGCTTCTTCATGGCGGCACCGAGACCGTTGGCGGCGTCCAACAGTTCGTTTGCCAAGCACTCGGCCATCGAGCGCTCACGGCGCTTGCGGCTGAAGTCGACGATCCACCGAATGGCGAGCGTGCCGGCCCGGCGAGGACGAACCTCGACAGGCACCTGGTACGTGGCACCACCGACGCGACGGCTGCGAACTTCGAGCGGAGGCTTGATGTTCTCGACCGCACGCTTGACGGTGTCGAGCGGATCTTCACCGGTCTTGGTGGCGATGATGGTCATCGCGTCATAGACGATTTTCTCGGCGATGCTGCGCTTGCCATGCAGCATGACCTTGTTGATGAGCTGCGTGACGACCACCGAATGGTGAATGGGGTCGGCGACGAGCTCGCGACGGGGAGCTGGGCCCTTACGAGGCATGACTTACTTCTCCCTCTTGGCGCCGTAACGGCTACGGGCCTTCTTACGATTCTTCACGCCGGCGGAGTCGAGCGCGCCGCGGATGACCTTGTAACGCACACCGGGGAGGTCGCGAACACGACCGCCACGCACGAGCACGATGGAGTGCTCTTGCAGGTTGTGGCCCTCGCCCGGGATGTACGCGGTGATCTCGACGCCGCTCGACAGACGGACGCGGGCGACCTTGCGGAGCGCCGAGTTCGGCTTCTTGGGGGTGGCGGTGTACACACGGGTGCACACGCCTCGGCGCTGGGGAGAGCCCTTGAGTGCCGGAGTCTTGCTCTTGGTCACTTTCGAAACTCGACCCTGGCGGATCAGCTGCTGAATGGTTGGCATGTACTACCTCATGTGTCTCTGCTGGCTGAGAGCAACGCGGTAACTCGACCACGGTGATTCCACCAGCATGTGATGTGTTGGGTGTGACCGATGGATCACACCCGCCGTACGAACCGGCGCGAAGCCGGATCGAGAGGACGGAGCAATGCTACGGGGCCAACCGGCTGTCCCCAACGCCAGAGAGCACGTCTCGTCATTCGGCGGCGGTGACAGCTTCTGCTTCGTAGGAACCGTGGAGGTTCGCGAGGAAGGCAGCCGGGTCTTCGTCTTCGATGTCGCTCGAGTAGTAGGACATGGGCTCGTAGTCGGGGGCTGCGATACCGAACTCGCGGTACTTCATCATGCCGGTGCCAGCTGGGATCAGCTTGCCGATGATGATGTTCTCCTTGAGGCCGATGAGGCTGTCGCCCTTGCCGTCGATGGCGGCTTCGGTGAGGACACGCGTGGTCTCCTGGAACGAAGCGGCCGACAGCCACGACTCGGTGGCCAGCGAGGCCTTGGTGATGCCCATGATCTCCGGGCGACCTTCGGCGGGACGCTTCTCTTCTTCCACCATGCGACGGTTGGTGTCGCGGAACACTTTCGCATCGACGCGCTCACCCGGGAGGAAGTCGGTGCCGCCCGGCTCTTGCACGCCGACACGGCGAGTCATCTGACGAACGATGAGTTCGATGTGCTTGTCGTGGATGGACACGCCTTGATCGCGGTACACCTTCTGCACTTCCTCGACGAGGTACTCCTGCGTCTTGCGGATGCCCTTGATCTCCATGAGCTCCTTCGGGTCGGAAGGACCGTCGGTGATCTGGTCTCCGGCGCGGATCTCGGCACCGTCGACGATCTCGGCGCGGGTACGTGCGCCGAGCGGAAGGATCTGCTCGTGCTCTTCACCCTGATCGTCGATGACCGTGACCGGGATGCCCTTGCCTTCGTCTTCACCGATGCGCAACACGCCGGTGGCACGAGCGAGACGAGCCGCACCTTTGGGGGTACGCGACTCGAACAGCTCGACGACGCGAGGTAGACCGCCGGCGATGTCCTTACCAGCCACACCACCGGTGTGGAAGGTACGCATCGTCAGCTGGGTACCGGGCTCGCCGATGGACTGAGCGGCGATGACGCCAACGGCCTCACCGAGCTCGATCGACTTGCCGGTGGCCAACGAACGGCCGTAGCACGTGGCGCACACACCGAGTTCGGCGTCGCATGCGAGCACCGAACGGACCCGGACGCGGTTGACTTCCGGATCGTCGCGCAGCGCCACCATCTCGTCGTCGCCCACGATGGTGCCGCGGGTGAGGATGGTGCCGTTCGACAAGGTGATGTCGTTGAGCAATGCCCGGCCGAACAACTTCGTTTCGAGGTAGTTGCGCTGGTTGGCGGTGTCGGCAATGACGTCTTCGATCCAGATACCGAGCGTGGAACCGCAGTCGAGCTCACGCACGATGAGTTCCTGGGCAACGTCGACGAGACGGCGCGTGAGGTAACCCGAGTCGGCAGTACGCAACGCGGTGTCGACGAGACCCTTGCGGGCACCCGGCGTGGCGATGAAGTACTCGAGGGTTTCGAGGCCCTCACGGAAGTTCGACTTGATGGGGCGAGGAATCATGTCACCACGAGGGTTGGCCACGAGGCCACGCATGCCGGCGATCTGACGCATCTGCGTCATGTTGCCGCGTGCACCCGAGCCGACCATCATGTCGATCGGGTTGAACCGCTGCGACTTGAACTCCACTTCCATGGCGTCCTGGACGTCCTTGGTGGCGTCGGTCCAGATGCGTACTTCCTGCTGACGGCGCTCGCCGTCGGTGATGATGCCACGACGGAACTGCGACTCGACCTTGTCGGCCTGTGCCTCGTAGCCGTCGAGCAACGCCCGCTTCGCCTTCGGCGTGCGCACGTCGTCGATCGACACGGTGAGGCCCGACTGCGACGCGAACCGGTAGCACAGGTTCTTGATCGCGTCGAGCGCGTTGGCGACTTCGACGGCACCGTACGTCTCGGACAGACGCTCCACGATCTCGCCCATCTCACGCTTCTTGATGGTGCCCTGCACATAGCCGAACTTCTCGGCGTACGTAGCGGGAAGCGTCTCTTGGAAGAGTGCGCGGCCGAGCGTGGTGACGTGGGCGGGAACGCCGTTCGGCGGACGCAGCGAGATCGACGCGTGCAGATCGAGTTCCTTCATGTCGTACGCCTGGAGGGCTTCCCACAGGTGACGGAACACGCGGCCTTCGCCCTTGGCACCATCGACCTGCTCGGTGAGGTAGTACCCACCGATGATGAGGTCTTGGCTGGGAACCACGATCGGACGGCCGTTGGCGGGCGACAAGATGTTGTTGGCCGACAACATGAGCACGCGGGCCTCGGCTTGCGCCTCGGCCGACAGCGGCACGTGGATGGCCATCTGGTCACCGTCGAAGTCGGCGTTGAACGCCGTGCAGACGAGCGGGTGGATCTGGAGGGCTTTGCCTTCCACCAGCACCGGCTCGAACGCCTGGATACCCAGGCGGTGCAGCGTGGGTGCACGGTTGAGGAGCACGGGGTGTTCCTTGATGACGTCGTCGAGAACGTCCCACACCTGCGGACGTCGACGCTCGACCATGCGCTTGGCCGTCTTGATGTTCTGCGCCAGTTCGAGATCGACCAACCGCTTCATGACGAACGGCTTGAACAGTTCGAGCGCCATCAGCTTGGGCAGACCGCACTGGTGCAGCTTGAGCGTGGGGCCGGCCACGATGACCGAACGGCCCGAGTAGTCGACGCGCTTGCCCAGCAGGTTCTGACGGAAGCGACCCTGCTTGCCCTTCAACATGTCGGACAGCGACTTCAACGGACGGTTGCCCGGCCCGGTGACGGGGCGGCCACGACGGCCGTTGTCGAACAACGCGTCGACCGCTTCCTGCAGCATGCGCTTCTCGTTGTTGACGATGATCTCGGGTGCGCCGAGGTCGAGCAGGCGCTTCAAGCGATTGTTGCGGTTGATGACACGGCGGTACAGGTCGTTGAGGTCGGAGGTGGCGAAGCGGCCACCGTCGAGCTGCACCATGGGGCGCAGTTCCGGTGGGATGACCGGCACGACGTCGAGGATCATGGCCTTCGGGTCGTTCAGGCGACGGCCCTGCTCGTTGCGGCGGTTGAACGAGGCGACGATCTTCAGACGCTTGATGGCCTTCTGCTTGCGCTGGGCGCTGAGCGGCTTGCCTTCCGAGTGCGGGTCGATCGCGTTGCGGAGCTTGATCTCTTCCTCATCGAAGTCGATGCGGTCGATGAGCTGCTTGATGGCGTCGGCACCGGTGCCACCCTCGAAGTAATCGCCGTACTTGTCGCGCAGTTCGCGCCACAGCATTTCGTCGTCGAGGATCTTGCGGCTGTGCAGGCTCTTGAACTCGTCCCACGCACGCGCGATGAGGTCGAGCTCCATCTCGTACCGCTCGCGGAGCGCGTCCATCTCCTTGTCGGCGTCGCGCTTCATCTTCTTGGTGTCGGTGCCGTCGGCTTCGGCGGCAACGGCTTCAGCTTCCAGTTCCTTGAAGCGGCGATCGACGGCCAGTTCGAGTTCCTTGCGGACCTCGTCGCGCTCGGTGAGGTACTCGGCTTCGAGCGTGGACAGATCGGCGTGACGCTTCTCTTCGTCGACCCAGGTGACCAGGTTAGCCGCGAAGTAGATGACCTTCTCGAGCTGCTTGGCCTTGAGCTCTTCCTTCGGCTCGATGCCGGCGAGGAGGTAGGCCAGCCAAGAGCGGGTGCCGCGCAGGTACCAGATGTGTACGACGGGGGCGGCGAGTTCGATGTGACCCATGCGATCGCGACGAACCTTGGAACGAGTGACTTCCACACCACAGCGCTCGCAAATGATGCCCTTGAAGCGCACGCGCTTGTACTTGCCGCAGTAGCACTCCCAGTCGCGGGTGGGGCCGAAGATCTTCTCGCAGAACAGCCCGTCTTTTTCAGGGCGCAGCGTGCGGTAGTTGATCGTTTCGGGCTTCTTGACCTCACCGTGGGACCAGTCACGGATGTGGTCGGATGTCGCCAGCCCGATTTTGAGCTGTTGGAACATGTTGACGTCGAGCATGGAAGGCCTCTATTTCGGCTATCGAGGGCGTGCTACCCACCGATGGGCGGACAGCAAATTCAGCTTCTCTCTTCGCTCCGGAGCATCGCGGCCTCTGCGTCGTGGCCGGGCGGAATACCGCCGGGCCGCAGGTTGGGGCGCAACACGTGTCTTCGGTTACCCGGGTGAACCCGGGCACAGCTCCCGAGAACGATACCGGCGCACGGAGGCGGTTCCAACGGTGGGGCCGGTAGCCCTCACGCCAATTCGGATTCGACGAAGATCTCCCGGAGCGGTAGGACGCAGAGCTGCAGCCTGCCCGGTGGGTGTGGCAACAACACGACAACGAACACGACAAGGGCCGCCCGACCCATTGGGTCGGGCGGCCCTCGCCACACTCACAGAATCGTCAGCGTGTGGCGCGTTGGCGATCTCGGTCGTCGTCGTCAGAGCCGCGCTCGGGACGGGAGATGTCGATGCCGAGTTCTTCGGCGGCGCGGAAGACTTCGTCGTCGAGATCACGCATTTCGATCTCGCGGCCGTCGTCGCCGAGCACCTCGACGTTGATGCAGAGTGCCTGCATCTCCTTCATGAGCACCTTGAACGACTCGGGCACACCAGGCTCGGGAATGTTGTCACCCTTGACGATGGC
>DATKCX010000110.1:0-8494 GCA_035512975.1 Ilumatobacter sp. | reverse complement strand
GACAACTAGGAGTGTTGCCGGCTCGTAACCGGCCAACTCGGCGCGCACCGACGTGACATGGGTTCCCACCGCGAGCTGCGCGGCGTCGAGTGCTACGAGCGCGTTGCCGGGCTCGCTGTCAGCGACGACCGACAACCACGGCACGTCAGCGCTCCACGCCACGGCCGGATCGGCGACCGACACAGTGACACCGAACGTCGGAGCAGACTGCTCATCGACATCGAGAATTGCCGGCTGCCCGGTGAAGCCGAGCTCCGGCGCGCAGGCCTCCTGATACTGGAAGCGATCCACCACCACCGCTGGAGAGCCGTCACCGACGACGCCGTACGTGACGACCTCGAGATCGGACCCCGTGACGGTGACGGTCGAGAAGTGGTGTAGCGCGTTCTCCCGCACGGCCACCTGCGGACTGGGCGGTGTGACCGAGTAGCCGGAGAACCCGCCGCTGATGTTGCTGAGCTTGCCGCCCGGGCTCGTCTTCACCCACGTGATGCCCTCGGCTCCGGTGTAGCAGCGCCGCGAGTTCGTCGTGGGTTCGCCTTGCGACAACGGGAATGTCCGCTCGTATGACTGGTCGTGTGCGGTCAGGACGACGTCGATGTCGTGCAGTTCGAACAGAGCCGTCAGCTGCCGAGCCAGTGACGGAGACGGATCGTGCACGGTTCCGTCGCCGTAGAGGTTGCGATGCAGGTAGGGGACGATCGTTCGGACACCACGTTGCTTCGCGTCTTCGAGATCGGCTGCCAACCAGGCGAAGGTTTCCGGGCTGATCTGCGACTCGTGAGCCAGCAGTGCAACGAAGTGAACTCCGTCGACGTCGAAGGAGTATGACGTGCGGCCAGCGTCACCCTCGGGCGTGGCGAAGCGAGCAATCCAGTCGGTCACCTGCTCCTGCAGGAGCACCTCATGGTTGCCGTATGTGGGCATGAAGGGGCGTTCGCTCGCCACCGGTTCCATCGATCGCAGCCACGCGTCCATTGCCTCGGACTGTGTGGCGTAGCGCGAATCGGTGTCGAAGTAGGCGTAGTCGCCGCCGCCGAGGACCACCGTGGGATCGAGTGCGTCGATCGCCCGAAGTACATCGATGGTGCCGGTGGCCAGGCCGTCGAGACGGCCCGGAATCCCGGTGTCGGCAACGAAGGCCGCGGTCACCGGTTCACCGGCCGCTGACGTCGTGCGGAAGTTGTACGGCTCGGTCCAATCGGACTGTTCTGCCAGCTGGTACTCGTACTGAGTGGCGGGCGCGAGGTCGATGAAGGTGACCTCGAAGTGACGACCGGCGTCTGATCCGATCGGCAGCTCCGAAGCCTGGACCTCAGTCCAGGTCTCGGAACCGACCGGTCGTACTTGGGCACGACCATCGTCGGCCCCGCCGCGCCATCGCACTGTCATCGTGGTGGCGCTGTCGTACACCCATGCCAGACGGACCTGCTGGACCTCAGGCGGTGTCGGCGTCTGGGCTCGTACCGTCGAGGCGGTCGCTCCGAGAATCATTCCGAACATGGCAGCCCCTATGGTGATCGTCCGTTTGGTCCGGGTCATGCCGAGGATGCGGCGGGCCACGCAAAGATCTGCAGCCCTGGGCAACGCTCGCCGAGCAGTTCGCTGATCTTTTCGTGCTCCCTGTCATCCATCGAAAGTCCCCAACGGGCTTTGATCGAGATGTGGTCAGCGAGATAGCGGCACCAATCCGACTCGAGCGGCGGCATCCAGTTGGCCGGGTCGTTCGTCTGCTTGGTGTCGTCGATCGTGTTGCTGACGGTGCGCAGGGTTCGAGGATCGGCCATGTCGTTGAAGAATGCGAGGCGGCGCTCGGCCGACCACGACCATGCCCCGGAATCCCATGCCTCTTTCAGCGACACCACATGATCGATTTCCACGTCGGTCGCCAGCGTCCAGGTCTGCCCGTCGTATGGGGAGAACCAACGCCCGGTGATCGAGTCACACGTGGGAGTCAGCGTCGGCGGCTCGAGCGAGTCGCGGATCAGCACGAGTTCGTCGACCGCACACCCGTCGCCGTCATCGTCGGTCCAGTCACCGAACAGGAGCCGGTCGTATCCGGCAGGCTGCTCGGCCTCGATGGGAATCGAGGCCATCACATCGACAGCGGTCGACCCGACCGTCTGCACGCCGCCGCACTCACCAGCGGTGCGTGCTGTTTCCGGATCGAGCGGCAAGTAGCCGGCCACGTCGACCACGACGTGTACCGCAGACAGGTTGTAGACGCAGACGCTGTCGTCGGCACCGAGCTTTGCGACCACGGTGCTGGCGATCGTGCGGCCGGTGTAGTAGTTGACGTTCGAGGTGTTCGGGCGGGTCTCACCGGCGGCATATACGGAGAGAAAGCCAGGCGAGGTCGGGTCGACTGCAGTCACGTTCAGCACCACAGCCATCGCACCCTGCGGCACGCCGGCGCGGCCACCGACGCGAAGCTTGAGTACGGAGTCGGCGGCCATCAGGCCGGTGCCGGCCATCTGCCCGTCGGTGGTCTGGGCACCGGCTCGGGTGTCGACGAGCCGCTCGGGCCTCGGTAGACCGATGTACGTGGTATCCGGGAAGGTGCCGGCCACGTCGACGATCACATGCGTGTCGGCCAGCGTGAAGACGCACACGCTGCCGTTTGCTCCGATGCGAACGACTGCGGTGTTGGGGACGGCGTTCGGCTGCGCCCCGGGTGATGGTGCTTCGGTGTAGTAGTTGACGTTTGAGGCGTTGGGGGGATTCTCCCCGCATGGGAACACACTCAGGAACCCCGGACCGCCCGGGTCGACGGCGGTGAGGTTGAGCACCACGACGTTCGCCTGGGCATCGACTCCGGCGCGCCCGGCGACGGGCAACTGCAAGATCGATCCGGCGGGTCGGCGTCCCTCGCCCTGGAAGAGGCCGTCAGCGGTCCGCTCGCCGACGCGGGTGTCGAGGAGCCGCTGCGGGGCGTCGAGCGGGTCGTACGAACCGAGCGGCAGCACGCCGGCCACGTCGACGACGATGTGAGTGGGCGAGAGCGTGTACACGCAGACCCTGCCTTCGTCACCGATCTTCGAGATGACCGTGTTCGGCACCGTCACGCCGGCGTAGTAGTTCACGTCCGACGTGAGAGTTTGCGTGGTGCCGCATGGGAAGACCGAAAGGAATCCGGGTGCCAGCGGATCGACGGCCGTCACATTGAGTACCACGGCGTCGGCATCCATGGGCACTCCGACGCGCCCACCGATCTGTAGCTCGAGTGTGGATCCGGCAGCCTGCACTCCGAGCGAAGTGAACTGGCCGTCGGCAGTAGAACTTCCGTCGCGGGTGTCGAGTACACGAGCCGGTACCGGCAACGGTTCGTACAACGGAGGTGGTGGCGTTTCGGAAGCGAACGAGGCTTCTCCGACGGCGAACGAAGATGTCGCCAGTACGGCGGCGAGGAGGAGGAATCGTCTGGATGTGGTCACGAGGGTTCCCTACCCGCTTTCGACGGATCCGATACTCACGTCTCGAGCTGCGCTCGACGTCGAACCGGCCTGATCTCGCGGAGCTTCGAGAAACGGAGCGCGTCGTGGTGATCGACTGACCAACGCTCACATCGAGATGGCGAGGAACTCTCTGATGTTCTCGGAGCTCATCGGGCGAGCGTGGAGGTACCCCTGCGTGTAGTCGCAACCGACGGCGATGGTCTCCTGGCGTTGGGTCTCGGTTTCCACTCCCTCGGCGACGACCTCCAGACCGAGTTCGTGAGCCATGTCGGTCACCGCAGCAACGACGATCCGGCCAGACGGATGATCGAGCTGCGCGATGAAGCTGCGATCGATCTTGACGATGTCGATCGGCAACCGGCTCAAATAGCTCAACGATGAGTAACCGGTGCCGAAGTCGTCCAGTGCCAACCGTATGCCGAGCTCGCTCAGGCCAACGAGTACGTCGATGATGCGAGCGCTGTGTTCCATCGCGATGCTCTCGGTGAGCTCGAGCACCAGCGAGTGCGAGTCCATGCCCGTTCGGCTGAGCGCGGCGCTCACGACCGAGTAGAAGTCGGGGGTCAGCAGTTGCCGGACGGAGACATTGACCGCGAGGTCGAGAGGCCGGTCCGGGTGGTCCCCCATCCATGCGGCGTGGTCTCGGCACGCTTGATCGAGGATCCATGCCCCGATCCCGCAGATCAGGTCGCTTCGTTCGGCGACCGACACCATCGTCAAAGGTGCGATGGGTCCGCGGTGCGGATGCGTCCACCGCACGAGCGCCTCGACACCGTTGACACAGTCGTCGGAGGTTCGAACGATCGGCTGGTATGCCACCTCGAGTTGCCCGCCCTCGAGTGCGCCCCGCACCTCTTCCGCCAGACTCTGATCGTCGGGGCTCAATCGAGCACTGTTGATCCGGACGACTCTGGCTCGGGCGCTGTCGCTCTTCGCTCGATACATGTCGAGGTCGGCACGAATCAAGAGCTCGGAGGTGATGGCTTCACCCGGGCCCACGTACGCCGTGCCGACGCTGGCGCACACCGTGAGTTCGACGCCATCGAGCCGGAACGGCTCGGCGAACGTCTTGTTGATGCGTGTGACCAGACTCGACACATCGTCGACGTCGGCGAGGGCTTCGCACAGGAACACGAACTCGTCACCCGAGAACCGCGACAGCGTGTCGCCGGACCGCACGAGGGCGGAGAGCCGCTGTGCCACCGCACGAAGGAGCTGGTCGCCGACGAGGTGGCCATGCGTGTCGTTGACTTGTTTGAACCGGTCCAGGTCGAGGAACAACACCGCCGTGTACGTCTGTGTCCTCTGCGACCGCATCGCGGCGCGCTCCATCCGCTCCTGAAGCAGCAGTCGATTCGGGAGACCCGTCAGCGGGTCGTGCATCGCGTGGTAGTGAAACCGATTCGAAATGGCGAGGGCGTCCTCGCGCGCTTTTGCGTTCAACAACAGTGCTGCGGCGACGTCAGCCAAGGTTTGGGCGGCCATCATGTCGGCTGCATCGAGGTCTCCGGGCATGTCGCGATACAGGTCCAGTGCCCCGAAGCGTTCCAGCCCGTGAAACAGCGGAAACGTGAAGACGGCAGCAAGGCCGGCTTCCACGGCGGCGGGTGAGAATTTCGGAAACCTGTCGTCGGTGTCGAGGTTCGGCACCGCTACGGCGTGGCCGGAATGAAACGCCTCGAGGCACGGACCTTCGTTGATGTCACTCTGCAGCGTTTCGTACTGTAGGGCCGAGTCATCCGACGCGGCGATGTAGTGCGGTGTGGAGCCTTCCGTGATCAAGGTGACCCCGGCCGAGGTGATCGGCAGCACGTCAACGATCCGGTCCACGAGGCGATCGAGGATGCGTTGAATGGGAAAGTCGGTGATCATCGTGCGAGCGAACTCGCCGAGTACTGCCGACAGCTTGTCTTCGTTGACCACGACTGCCTCCAGGCGCTGAACTTCAGGCCCGCTGGGTCTCGACGGATCAAATCTGCTGTGGAACGTATCAGGAGCTACCGCGAAACCGTGGTCGCGAGAACTCGGTGGCGGGCTCATTGAGCCCGCAGTGCGTTCAGTAGTTCGTCCTGCGAATGGACACCGACGAGCCGATACACCTGGGCGAGATGATTCCGCACCGTTGACCGGCTGATGAACAGCGCGGTCGCGATCGACGGGACGCGCTGGCCCTGAGCCAGTCGTTCCACGATGTCACGCTGCCGTGCTGTCAGCGCCAGCGAATTCAGCACTTCGGCTACGCCCGGGTCAACGGTCGGCCCCGCTGTCACCTCGAGATCTGCTGCGTGGACTTCGGCTCCGATGCGACGAATGTGGCGTTCCAACCGGGTGATCTTGTCGACCATCGACTTGGCGTTCACGTTGGCTGACAGAACGAATACGTGCTCGTCGTCGCCAACGACCCGAGACTCGGTGTTCGAATCGCGACCCACAGCTCTATGGATCGTGAACAACTGACACTCGCACACCACCCAGCCCAGCTCGCCATGAGGGATGCGAAACTCGCCGACGGCACTGCCTCGTAGCCGCATCGAGCTCACCATCTCGTCCACGTGAACGGCGTCGTCGGGATGAGCAGCCAGGGTCAACGTCTCGGTCAGCACGGCGACCAGTTGACGTTCCATCGGCGAGGTCGGCGGTGACACGCTCTCGATCGCGCCGCGGGCGTCGATCGTGCCCGCGACGAGCGCCGCCGAGAACGGATCCTCGGGCGTAGGTGTCGACGCCACCTCGGATCGGACGGGAACGGTCAGCGCCACGGCGAGTGAACCGGTTCCGAAATCGAGACGTCGCACCGACGTCAGCAGGGCCAGAGGTCCCTCGGCGGTCGTCATCGTTCGGTGGGCACGGTACGAGTCGGTCGCGCCGGAACTCAACGCCGACAGCGCAGCCGCCGTGTGCCGCTCTTCGATCGGATCAGCAAGGTCGCGCGCTCGCAACCGGTGCCGCCCGAACTCCTCCAACCCGAACAACGCACGCGCCGCCCCGTTGGCTGCGTGCAGGAACCCGCTGGGCAGGCTGTACACCACCAACGGAACGGACAGGGCTGCGTGTGGATGACGTTCATCGACGCCCGTGTCGTTGTCATCATGATCTGGATCTCGCTCGGTCTGACTCGCCGGCACCGGCATCGAGCTGAGTCCGTTCAACAGGGAGTCGAGGGTTGAGAACCGGTCGCTGGAGGTCACCTCCACAGACGCGTGAGCGTCGATCTCGTCGGCCCCCACGAGATACGAGGATGCCAAGACTTCCGCGACTCGGCGGCAGAGGAATTCGCCACCCTGAGCATCGGACACAGATGCGAAGAGCAGCAGTTCGTTCGTCGACGCACGGACGAGGGCATCGTCTCCGCGCGTGAGGCGAAGCATCCTGGCGACCACTTGGACAACGAGCTCATCTCGACTTCGGCGACCGTGAAGTGCCTCGATGTCGCCAAGGTTGGGCAGCGTGACCGTAACGACCGCCAACGAGTTGCCGCGAGACTGCGCGCCGGCCAGCATCCGCGCCAGACCCACGACACCGGCCGGCGTAGTCGGCAACATCGTCACCGGTTCCACGTCACGGCCATCGCTCCGCGATCGAGTGGCGGCGACCCGGGCGGTGATGTTGGTGTGCGTCAGCACCACACCCGACGGAGGCTCGCCGAGCGGCAACACCTCCAATGCGAACCAAGCGTCTTCGATCGGCGAGTGGCACGAGTATTCCAGTTCGTAGCGAGGCCGCTCACCAACCAGGACACCACGAATCACAGCGGCGACGTCAGCGGCGTCGGACCGCTCGCATACGTCGAGATAGTTGATTCCCGGGCCGGCCCCCGAGAGCGAACTCCCCCGCCGATCGGCGCTGGCCTGCCAGGCGGCGTTCGTCAGGACGATCATCCCTTCGTCGTCGAGCACTGCGACGAGATCGTGGCTCAGATCCAGCGCGGCAGTTGCAACGCCGTCGGCGTCGGGCAGTTGAGGAGACCCGGGTCGGTTGACCGCCGTGGCGTTGTTCATTTTGCGCCGATGAGTTGGCCGGGGTCGGTTCGTCGGGCTGTCGTCGATTAGCGCGATCCAGAAGCAGCCGCTGCGGTGTTCGACGCGGTGCGCTTTGCCGTGGAAGTCGTCTTCTTCGTCGCCGCGCGTGCCGTGCGGCCGGTGGTGGTGGCTGCCCGCTTGGCTGTCGTCGCCGTGGCGCTGGTGGACTTCTTCGCTGTGGTGGCTGTGCCCTTGACTCCGGACTTGGCCGCCTTCGCAGTCGACGCCGCGCCAGTCTTGGCGGTGCGGGCCGTTTCCTTCAGGCCGTTGGCGGCCGTCGAAGCGGCCGAACGGACCCCGGTCGCGCGCTTGCGGGTGGTCGACGAGCCGGTGGGCGAGACCTTCGGTCGGTCAGAGCCCGTGATGCGGGCGATGAGATCCTGGGCGGCGTTCACGCTGCCCTGGGCGATGCCACCGAGATTGTCACCGACCCGGTCGACGACGCCGGTGATCGCTCCGGCGACCACATTGACTGGGCCCGAGTCGGGCATACGGGGATGCGGCTTGGTCGGGGCCGACTTCTTCGCGTCGGCCAGAGTCTCGCCGAGGTCGGCGAGTTCGTTGCGACCGAGGTGCTTGCGAACCTTGGGGAAGAAGTCGCCTTCCTCCTCCTGCACGTGATGGCGAACGCTTTCAATGAGCACGGTGACCTTCGCGTCGAAGCGCTCGTGGGCCGGATCCATGTCTTGGAGTTCCGACAGCAACCACTTGACGACGTGGTGCTCCTCGAGGCTCTCGAGCGCGATGGTTTCAGTCTCCGACACGGTCGCTCGGGCGACGGGGTAGAACACCTGCTCCTCCACGGCGGCATGCACCGAGAGTTCTTCGATGATCCGGTCGACGATCTGGCGTTTCTGTACGTGCGCCTTGTCGCCGGCCTTCTCGAATCGCTTGAACAGCTGCTCGACCGTGTGGTGGTCGTCTTTGAGGAGGGTGATGGCATCCATGCCAACGCAGTACCCGCTTCGGGGGCCGACCAAACACGACGGCGCACGCAGGCCATGGACCGAGACAGGTTTT
>DATKCX010000109.1:0-3790 GCA_035512975.1 Ilumatobacter sp. | reverse complement strand
GAGTTGGAGGACGTGGCCGAGATCGTTCGCCGCCTCGATGGTTTGCCGCTGGCGATCGAGCTGGCCGCTGCTCGGCTGCATACCCACGACCTCGGCGAGGTGGCCGCCGGGCTCGACCAGCGCTTCGCATTGCTCTCATCTGGCTATCGCACATCGAGCCGACACGCGTCGCTCGGAGCGGCCGTCACCTGGTCCTTCCGTCTGCTCGACGAACGCCAGCAGCGAAACTTTGCTGACCTGTCAGTGTTCGTCGGATCGTTTGACGCCCATGATGTCGCGGCGGTGTGCGAGATCGACGTCGTCGAGGCCACCAACGCCGTCGCGCAACTCGTGGAGCGATCACTCGTGCTTCGGGCGCCGGCAGGCCGCTACGTGTTGCTGGAGACGCTTCGGGCATTCGGAGCCGATCAGCTCGCAGAGGCGGGGCGTGACGGGGCAGTGGCCAGACGCCATGCGCTGCACCAGGTGCATCGAGTCGAAGATGCCAGCCGATCGATGCACGAGCAGGGGAGGCTGGTGCTGGTCGAAATCGACGCCGCGTTGCCCGAGCTGCGCGGAGCGTTCGGTTGGTTGCTCGCCGAGGGCGAGATCGATCTCGCCGGCCGTCTCGTCGCGGGCCTGATTCACTACGGATTTCTCAGGCTTCGCCCCGATGTGTTGACCTGGTCAGAGCGGGTGATCCGGGCCGATCCCCACGGTGCCAGCCCGTCGGCGTCACGGGTGTGGGTGGCAGCGGCGTACGCATCTTGGATGGCCGGAGACATGGCCGAAGCCGTCGTTCGCAGCGACCGAGCACTGCACCTGGCAGAGCAGAGAGCGGATGTGTGCCCGCCCGAAGTGTCGGTGTTCAAGGGCAACACGGAGCTGTTCGAGGGCCGGCTGCACGAGGCGGCTTCCTGGTACCGCCGGTCGGCAGCCGATGCCCGGGACGCCGGGCACCGGGGCCATTGTCTGATGGCGGAAGCCACCGAGCTGTTGGCGCTGGGATACGCCGCCGACGCCTCGGTGTCGAATCGGGCGGACGAGCTTCTGGGTGTTGCCGGCGTGTCCGCGACGCCCTACGTCGCCTACCTGTGGTATTGCGCCGGGGAGGCCGACCTGGCCGTGGATCTCGAGCGAGCGGGTGAGCGTCATGCGACGGCGGTGCGGCTGGCTGAATTGACGTATACCTCATCGGTGATCGGTCTGTCTGGTGCTTCCAAGGCATCGATCGACGCTCGCCTCGGCGACCCGATGGTGGCTGCTGAGGACTATTGCCATTTGATCGAACACTGGCGTCGGGCCGGGATGTGGCCCACCCAGTGGACGATGCTCCGATCGATCGTCGGCTTGCTCTGCCGACTCGGGCGCGACCGCGACGCCGCCGTGCTGGAGGGAGCGGTCCGCTCAACCAGCGGCGGACACTCCATTTTCGGTGCCGACGAAGTGGCCTTGGCTGCGGTAGGTGCCGAACTGCGCGAGCGCATGGGCACCGCGGCCTACGAGTCGGCTCGGTTGGAAGGCGGCGTGCTCGACGGCAATCACGCCGTCGAGCACGCCCTCCAGGCGCTGCGGTCACCGTAGGTTCGGTGATCTGAGGCACCAGTACCACTGAGGGCTACCAGCGGGGCTGTTCCCCCAGCACGCCGAGGACGGCCTTGCCGACCAGCTCGTGGGTCAGCGCGTCGTTGCCCGGGTGGAAGCCACCGCAGCGGGCGTCTCGATAGAGCCGCTCGAGCTCGTTGCCGACGAAGAGTGCGCCGCCGCCCGCAACGTCGAGCGCCACGTCGACGACACGCTTGGCCGCCTCGACGGCGCGCCACTTCATCGAGTACACCTTTGGCACCCAACCGGCACCGTGATCGACACCGTTGACCCAATCGGCGACGAACTGATCGAGCGTGGCCGATGCGGCGTCGAGTTCGAGATACATCTCGGCGATCTGATGTTGGATGAACGGGTTGTAGGCGTGGGCACCGCGGTCGATGGCGATCGACGTCTTCCGGCGGGTGCCCTCGGCTGCGATCTCCAGGGCACGGTCAGCGATGCCGATGTACACCGAAGCGATGAGTGCAAGCGGCCAGATTGCCATGGCGACCAGGTACGGATCGGATCCGTCGCCAGCGGGCACGACACGACCGATCCGTTCGTCGGGCACGAACACGTTGTCGAGGATCGTGTCGTGGCTCTGGGTTGGACGCATGCCAAGGGTGTCCCAGGTCTCCACGACGGTCACGCCGGGGCTGGACCGGTGGACGTACGCGTGGATCACCTGCGGCCCACCAGGAGCGGTCGTGTCCATGGCGTGGGCACCGAGCCAACTCCACGCCGGCCCGTTGGAGCCGAACTGCTTGCGGCCGTTCAGGCGGTAGCCGCCCTCGACCCGCTCCGCAACACAGGTCGACAACAACACCGGGATGTCATTGCCGGTCTCGGCGTGACCGGCGGCGAACACTTCGTCGGCCATGGCCGCATCGAAGACCCAGTTCAGCGAAGAGTCGCCCGCCCGCTCCATTTCGGCAGAGATTCCGACCCAATAGGAGTGCATGGTCATCGCCAGAGCGGTCGCCGGTGCATAGCGAGCGAGGCGGCGCTGGCTCTTCGCCATCTGGGCCAGGTCGAAGCCCCATCCACCGTGCTGCTCGGGCACGGCAGCGCCGAGATAGCCGGCCGAACGCAGTTCATCCAGGTCCTCGACAAAGTAGCCGTTCGCCTGGTCGAGCGCACCGGCTCGGGACCGGAACCGTTCCAACATCTCGGTTGGCAGAGCAGGAGTCGCCCGCGACATTGGCGAGGACTGATTGGTGGTAATGGTTTCGTTGAGCGTTTTCATGGATCGGATCGTGCGCCCCGTCGCTGTCATGGTCCTGCCACGCGCTTCCATCGCGCTGGGCGTCGATGACAGCGGTCTGTGAGTGGAATCGTCCACGATGCCGGCATGAGCAATGACACCGGTACGTATCGAGACAACTCACCGTTCAACCCGGCTGCGTTGGGAACCATCCTGTCTGTGTGGGCTCACCCCGACGACGAGACGTACCTGGCCGCCGGCATCATGGCCGCGGCGCGAGACGCTGGCCAGCGAGTGGTGTGCGCCTCAGCCACGGCAGGCGAACTCGGCACCAACGACCCCGAGACGTGGCCGCCCGAGCGCCTCGGGCGGGTGCGTCGATGGGAGGCGGCCGCCGCCATGGCAGTGCTCGGCGTCAGCGAGCACCACATGCTGGGGCTGCCCGACGGGAGCCTCGACGACCACGACGACGAAGGTCTGGCGTGGGCTCACGGGTTGCTCGATGCAGTCAATCCCGACACCGTCCTGACGTTCGGCCCCGACGGAATGACGTACCACCCGGACCACCTCGCAGTCCACCGCTGGATCACCACGGCGTGGCGGAAACGAGGTCGCCGCGAGCAGCTGCTCTACGCGACTCCCACCGTCGAGCACCTCGACCGGTTCCGCGACCTGTACGAGGAGTGGAACATGTACATGAGCGATGAACGGCCCACCGGCATCCCCACCAGCGAACTGACGGTCTACGTTCGCCTGGGCGGACGTGAACTCGATCGCAAGATCACCGCACTGAAGGCGATGTCCAGCCAAACGACCGGCGTCATCGACATGGTGGGCTCCGAGACCTACGCCGTGCAGGTGTGCGAAGAGGCCTACGTCGCAGCCGGCCGAGCTACCGGCTCGCCGCCATTCGAGTCGCTGATCGCACGCACCGCGAACGCGCGGCTCGCACCGGTTCGGGCCGGTGGCTAGCGTCCGCTTTCGTGATGCTCACACTGGAGTACGCGATTCGATTCGAAA
>DATKCX010000108.1:0-25829 GCA_035512975.1 Ilumatobacter sp. | reverse complement strand
CCAGCGTTCACAATGGCGATGGCCTGGTCGGCGTCGGGTACTGGTTCACCCGTTTCGACCGCAATGTCAGCTGCGTCACATCCGTCGGGTAGCTGAGGCGGAAGGACCGTGCTCGCCGACAGTTGACTGGGTGCCAGGACGACAGTGGAGGCCACACTGGACGTTACCGACGAGTCGCTTCCGCACGCAGCACACCCCAGCCCGGCTGACGCTACGAACGCGAGGTACACCGACCGAGTTGAGCGCACTCCCGCTGTCCGCATTCGGAAATCGTAATCGGCACGAGCCTGTTACACCGCGGGCCATTGAGTTCATACGCCGTTCACAATTTGAACACGGCTGAGTAACTACAAGGTGACATCGTGCCGTCGCCCCTACAAAGCAATCCCCCTACCAATTCCTGGAAGGACCCATTCGTGGCGTACCAAGCTGAATACATCTGGCTCGATGGCACTGAGCCCACTCCGCTGCTCCGCAGCAAGACCAAGATCATCGAAGACGGCGGCCAGCCACCCATCTGGGGTTTCGACGGTTCGTCGACGAACCAGGCCACCGGCGACAAGTCGGACTGCGTGCTCAAGCCCGTGTTCCAGTGCCCCGACCCGATTCGCGGCGGAGCGAACATTCTGGTCATGTGCGAGGTCAACCTCGTCAACGGCAAGCCGCACCCCACCAACACTCGTGCCGCCGCCCGCGCCGCCGCCAAGAAGTTCGCAGCCGACGACATGTGGTTCGGTCTCGAGCAGGAGTACACCATGCTTCGCGCCGACGGAACCGCACTCGGCTTCCCCGTCGGTGGTGGATACCCCGGCCCCCAGGGTCCGTACTACTGCGGCGTCGGCACCGGCCGCATCGTGGGTCGCGACATCGTGGAAGAGCACACGCAGGCGTGCCTCGACGCCGGGTTGAAGATCTCGGGCACCAACCCCGAAGTCATGCCCGGCCAGTGGGAGTTCCAGATCGGCCCCGCCGGTGTCACCGAAGTGGGTGACCACATGTACATCGCCCGTTGGTTGTTGCACCGCATCGCCGAGGACTACGACGTCATCATCAGCTTCGCCGCGAAGCCCGAAAAGGGCGACTGGAACGGCGCAGGATGCCACACCAACTTCTCCACCGTCGCCATGCGTGAGAGCTACGCAGCGGTCATCGATGCCTGCGAAGCAATCGGCGGTAACTTCCTCGAACTGGTCAACAACTACGGCGACGGCATCAAGGATCGCCTCACCGGCGCACACGAGACCGCCCCGTGGAACAAGTTCAGCTACGGCGTCTCTGATCGTGGTTCCTCGATCCGGATCCCGTGGCAGGTCGAGCAAGACCAGAAGGGCTACGCCGAAGACCGTCGCCCGAACGCCAACTGTGACCCATACCTCGTGGCCCGTCTCATCACCGAGACCGTCTGCAATGCCGCTGCAGTGGCCTCGGCCCCGAAGCCAGCCGCCAAGTCGGCCGCCAAGCCAGCCAAGAAGGCAGCGGCAAAGAAGTAGTCAGCTGACCATCAGCGACACTCGCTGATGGTCAACCGATTTCTCTGCGACGAGGGTCTCGACTTCGATCGGGACCCTCGTTGAGCTTTTCATTGACGACTCAACCGACCAGACTGGTGAGGTGAGCAAGATGCTCGATCAGCAACGTGACTACGTGCTTCGCACGGTCGAAGAACGGGGGGTGCGCCTTGTGCGCCTCTGGTTCACCGACGTGCTCGGCAATTTGAAGAGCTTCGCCATCAGCCCGGCGGAACTCGAGAACGCGCTCGAAGACGGAATGACCTTCGACGGATCGGCCATCGACGGCTTCTCGCGCGTCCAGGAATCCGACGTGCTCGCGGTGCCCGATCCCGACACCTTCGAACTGATCCCGTGGAGCGAACCCGGCGCAGCCGAAGCGCGTGTGTTCTGCGACATCCACAGTCTCGATGGCTCACCGTTCCAGGGCGACCCGCGCCAGGTGCTCCGTCGTCACATGCAGTCGGCGCACGACGCCGGCTTCACGTTCTATGTGGCCCCAGACATCGAGTTCTTCTATTTCGAGCCGCCGGTCGACGGCCAGCGACCTGTGCCGCTCGACAACGGCAGCTACTTCGACCTCACCACACGCGACGCCACCGGCAACCTGCGCAAGCAGACCATTCGCAAGCTCGAACAGATGAGCATCCCCGTGGAGTACAGCTTCCACGAAGACTCACCCAGCCAGCAGGAGATCGACCTCCGCCACACCGACGCCCTCACCATGGCCGACAGCGTCATGACCTTCCGGCTGGTGGTGAAAGAGGTTGCAGCCAGCCAGGGCGTGCACGCCACGTTCATGCCCAAGCCCCTCGAGGGTCTGCAGGGCTCGGGGATGCACATGCACATGTCGTTGTTCCGCGGCGACGAAAACGCGTTCTACGATCCAGACGCCGAACATCAGCTGTCGCCGATTGCCAAGTCGTTCATGGCTGGTCTACTCATGCACGCCGCTGAGATCACCGCGATCACCAACCAAACGGTGAACAGCTACAAGCGCTTGGTGCCAGGGTTCGAAGCCCCCGTCCACATCAGTTGGGCCCGCAACAACCGCAGCGGGCTGATTCGTGTGCCGGTTGCGAAGAAGGGCAATCCGCTTGCCACCCGCATCGAGTACCGCTCGCCCGACCCCGCGTGCAACCCGTACCTCGCATTCTCGCTGCTGCTCGCGGCTGGCATGCGTGGCATTCGCGAGGGCTACGAACTACCCGACGAGGCCGACTCGAACCTGTTCGAGATGGACGACACCCAACTCGCGAAGCTCGGCATCGCGCAACTGCCGCAGTCGTTGTCCGACGCGTTGCACGTGATGGAGCAGTCCGAGCTGGTGTACGAAGCACTCGGCGAACACATCTTCGAGTGGTTCCTCCGCAACAAACGAAGCGAATGGCGGGAGTACAAGACCCACGTCAGCCAGTTCGAGCTTGGGCGTTACCTGGGGTCGCTGTGAGCAAGACCGGCGGAGCTGGATTGATCGCCGTCTACGCGACAGCGGTCGCGCCAGAGCTCGCCCGGTCACTGGATCTCGGCGGCTACTCGTGGAAGGGTGTCGCATCGGCCGACGAGGCCGCGGAGAACGAGCCCAGCACCGGCTGGCACGGCGTGATCATCGACTGCTCGGGCGATTCCGAAGGCGCGTGGGCGTTCGCCCGTTCGATCCGCAAGTCCGACGGTGCCGGCATCAAGGTGCTCGTGCTGGTCACCGGCGCTCAGATCGCCGAACTCAACTTGCGAGACGACCTGTTCGACGATTTCTGCCTGTCGCCGTTTCATCCCGCCGAGTTCGAATCCCGCATCCGTCACCTGCTCTGGAGCACCGGCGACACCGTGGTGCGCACCGAACTCGTGGAGTACGGCGATCTGGTGTTGAACCTCGAGACCTACCAGGCAACGATCAGCCATCGCCCGCTCGATCTCACCTATATGGAGTACGAGCTGTTGAAGTTCCTCGCCCAGAACCCCGGCAAGGTGTTCACCCGCGAGCTCCTGCTGTCTCGGGTGTGGGGATACGAGTACTACGGCGGTGCCCGCACCGTCGACGTTCACATTCGTCGTCTCCGCGCAAAGCTCAGCGAAGAACATGCCGGCTTGATCCAGACGGTTCGTTCGGTGGGATACCGCTTCGGTCAGTCGCGCTGGAGCAGCTGACCAGCAGTTCGAAACTCAGGCCGGGCCGAAGCGCTGGTCGACTTCGGCCAACATGACTTCCGCGAACTTCTCGCGCCCCGCGTCGTCGAGGTGAATGCCGTCGTCGCGGATCATCCCAGGGTCGTCGCCATATTGGAACCAGTTCACCACCGACATTCCCGGGCGCTCGGCTGCGGCCTCGCGCAACACCGCGTTCGCGGCAACGCTGCCCTCCACCCGCGACTGAATCCACACATCGAGCCAGATCACGGCATCCTCGGCTGGGATCTCGGCCAACAGGGCGTCGACATCGGCACGAAAGTCCTCCGGCGACTGTTGGGCACCGACGTCGTTGGTGCCGAGCGCCACGATCCACAATTTCGGATCCACGGTCATCCCCAGCGCAGCCACCGCGTCGACGCCCGATGGCAGGTCGGGCAACGCACGCGCCACCCGACGATTCTCGCGGCCGTCGAATCCCACGATGTCGACCGATCCTGCCGACAAGGCAGCTCGGATCTCGTCCTCGGCCGACAGAGCCAACGAGTCACCGACGACTGCGACAGTCGACGGACGAAGCAGCACCGTTGCCAAGTCTCCGCCTGCGGTAGAAGACACGGGGCCGACCGAGCCGAGCACGTCGAGCGCAACGACGTCGGGGCTCACCGACTCCACAGTGGTTGCAGCAGCCTCGTCGTCGCCACCGCAGCCCGTGACGGCCAACGCCCCCACGAGCAGCACGACACACAAAACGGGCCAGCGGCGAATCACGGCTGACAGTCTGGCCGCTCGATCACCGACAGCCACGTCATGCCAGGTGTTGGATACGCCTTGACATTCGGTCGTGGTCGGCGAGCACATCGTCAACACGCGGCGACACCAGGGCACCGTCCCGTACGACGAACTCGCCGTTGACGATGGTGTGGCGGGCGAACACCGGGCCGCAACGCAACCACGCTTCGATGGGGTCGGCCAACGCCCCGGCGAACGACGGCCCGGTGAGCGCCCAGACCGCGATGTCGGCCACCGCACCCGGTTCGATGACACCGATCTCGCCGGTTCGTCCCAGACATGCGGCACCACCCAACGTCGCGATCTCCAGTGCCATTCGCGCGGTGCCTGCCGCCGCGCCGTCGCGCAGCTTCGCGAGCAGCATGGCCTGGCGTGCTTCCAACCACAACGACGCCGAATCGGCCGAAGACGACCCGTCGACACCCAAACCGACGGGCACGCCGGCGGCCCGCAGCGCGACCACGGGCGAGATCCCCGAGGCCAAGATGAGGTTGCTCGACGGGCAGTGGGCAGCACCCACGCCGGCGCGGCCGAGCCGCACGATCTCGTCGTCGTTCGGCATCACGCAGTGGGCAACCCACGTGCGGTCGGTCGCCCAACCGGTGCGTTCGAGGTACTCCATGGGGCGGCACCCAAACGTCGCCACGCTGAACTCGTCGTCTTCGGAGTTCTCGGCGAAGTGCGTGTGCAAACGCACATCGAGTCGCTCGGCGAGTTCTGCCGTTCGCACCATCAGATCCTCGGTGACGGAGAACGGCGAGCACGGTGCCAATGCCACCCGCGTCATCGCGCCCCACGATCGGTCGTGGTGCTTGGCCACCGCCGCCTCGCACGCGGCGAGGATGGAGTCGTCGTCGCTCACCACGTGGTCGGGTGGCAATCCGCCGTCCTTCTGCGACAACGACATCGATCCGCGGGTGGGATGGAACCGCATGCCGAGGTCGCTGGCGGCGTCGATCTCTGCGGTGAGGAGATCTCCGGCACCCTGCGGGTGGAGATACAAGTGGTCGGTCGAGGTGGTGCAGCCCGACAACGCCAACTCGGCCAGACCCACCCACGCCGAGAGGTACACCGCTTCGGTGTCGATCGCCGCCCACAACGGATACAGCGACTGCAGCCAGCCGAAGAGCGGCTTGTCGGTCATGGGTGGATAGGCCCGCGTGAGGTTCTGGAACAGGTGGTGGTGTGTGTTCACCAGCCCGGGCGTGACCAGGCAGTCGGCGGCGTCGATCTCGTGTGTCGCAGGGGGATGCTCGCCGATTCCCACCGCTTCGATGAGGCCGTTGGTGATCGCGATGAACCCGTTCGACAGTTCACGACGGGACGCGTCGAGCGTGGCCACACACCGTGCGTTGCGGATGACGAGATCGGTCATCGGGACAACGTAATGCGAGGTGGCCGGGTCAGTCGTCGAGTTGCAGGAGCTCGCTGCCCTCGTGGCGAATCTCGCCGTCACGCTGCAGGAAGAACCCGACGACCGCCGATGCGACTCCGCCGCTGATGAGAACGAGCGTTGGGAAGATGAGCAAGACGGCGACGATCGCGATGGCACCAGGCATGATGGTCAGGATACTCAGCTGGTTGGTTTGTAGGCGACGGCTTCGATCTCCACCTGGCCGTCGGCTGGGAGTTCCCGGACAGCGATCGTGGATCGAGCCGGGCGATGACGGTCGAATCCAGCAACGTATGCGTCGTTGAACGTGGCGAAGGCATCCATGTCGATGAGGAAGCAGGTGGTCTTCACGACGTCGGTGAGACTGGCACCCATCTCGCTCAGCCGCTCGGCCAGATTGGCAACGGCCTGCTTCGTTTGGCCCGCTACGCCGCCTTCGACCAGCTGGCCGTCGACGAGGCCGAGTTGCCCCGACACGAAGATGAAGTCACCGGCGCGAACGGCGGGTGTGTACGGACCAAGCGGCTTGTTCATGAACGCGACCGTAGCCGCACCAGCCGTGGGCCGTCACACCGACACTGGCCATCGAGGCGGGCAGCCGCGATCGGCCCATACCGCTGCAGCGACGGCCGCGAACACTGCGTCGCTTCCGTTCACCGGTTCTTCGTCAGACACGGCGACGTTGACGACGATGGCGGGCGTGTCGACCGCCCGCAGGACTCCGAACGACCTCATCGTCAGATCGTGTGGCACCCCCGCCGCATCGACCGACAACGCTTCGGACGTGACGAGACCCAACGCCATGTGCACGGCACCGATGCAGTAGCTGCGGAGCACCACCTCATCGAGCGCAGCCCCGCAGCTCACGTCGACGGAGATGTCGCCGTTCGTCCCCACCGATGCCGACGCGACCGCCCCGCCGGGAGAAGTGACCGAGTACGTGGGTCCGATTTGCTGCGTGGCGAGCACCGCGGCGACCTCAGCCCACACCGCACCCCGCAGGTCGAGCGAGGTCGAAGGTCCGCGGACGTCGACCTGTTGCACCGTGATGCGGGGAAACCACGCTGCCATGCGTTCGGTGACACCGGCGGTCGCGGCCACTCGCAGCACACCCGACCCGTCGGCGCGAACGCCGAGGGCGAGCGGCGGGCGCTTCGGACCCACCCGTACGACGTCCTCGCGCGTGTGCAGCACGCGAACCGCGCGACCATGCTGATCGGCCAGATGGCGGGCGACTCGACCGAGCGCCGCGTCCATCTTGCCGCCGAACGCGCCGCCGTTGCCGTGGCTCGACATCGCCTCGCCGCCAGGCTCGCACCACGACGCATCGGGTTCGAGGTAGCCGGGCTCCACCCACGTGGTGCGGAGCGTACGATCCCACTCTCCGTCGGGGACGTCGATCGGCCACGACGTCGGTGCCGTCGTTCGCCGCCCCTGAACTTTCGCGCTGAGTCGACGTGCATGGTCCAGCGATTCGCCGACCACCCATTCACCGTCTACGCCGCGCACCGCGACCAAACTGTCGGCAGGCGCGGTGTCGTCGGCGAACCCACCGCGGCCCAGCGCCACGTGACGTCCCACCGACTGGGCGACGCCACCTTCGAGTGCAGCGCGCCGTTCGGAAGCGATGCGATCAACTGGCACCTGGTCAGCGGTGTCGGGACTTCCGGGGAACCCGACGACTGCGTCGACGATGGGCTGCCAGCCGGTGCACCGGCACTGATGCGCCAACAACATCTGCTCGACAGCGGCCCGATCGGTTCGACGCTCCGGCGTCAGTGCGGCTGCGCGCATGATGATGCCCGGGGTGCAGAAGCCGCACTGGCTGGCACCGCACCGGGCGAACTGCGCGGCCCACACATCGGCGTCCGGCAATGCGTCGACGGTCGTGACCCGGCGGCCACGGACGCGTACGACAGGGGTCACGCACGACACCCGCGGCTGACCGTCGACCCACACGGTGCAGCACCCACACTGCCCCTGCGGGCTGCAGCCATCTTTGACCGACGTGATCATGAGGTCTTCGCGGAGCGCGTCGAGCAACGACCCACCCGCCGCCACCGACACGGCGACGTCGTTCACCGTGAACTCCACCTGATCACTCAGAAGCGGTACCGCCCCTGAGCGATTCGGTCAGGGTCTTGAACTCTTCCCACTGCCCGGCTGCGAGGAGGCCCGCCTGCTGCGGCCACGACGTTGGGTCGTGCTTCTGGAATCGCGGTCCGGCGTCGGAGAGCATGGTCCGCAGCAACGACACTTCCGTCGTTGCCAGTTCAGCCCATGTGTGGATGCCGATTCCGGTGCACAGCCCGGCGATCGCGGGGCCGATGCCCTCCACCACGGTGAGTTCGTCGAGCTTGATCTTCTTGCCGATCACGGCGGCGGCCGCAACAAGATTCAGCTCAGCGAACTCAATCGGTTCGGCCGAACTCTCGCCCACGAGGTCGCCGGAGGTTCCCTCGGCCTCGAGACCCTCGACGACAAGTTCGGCGATTGGTTCGGTGATTGGTTCAGTGGCGTCGGCATCGTCAGCCGCTGCCGCGTCGATCTCTGCCTCGGCGACGGCAATTTCTGTCGGGTCGGAAACGTCGTCCGTTGACGGCACGACGGTGCGCTGACCAGTGGCTGCCTTGACCACCGCCAACTCTGCAGCGAGTCGATCTCGCTCGGCCACGAGTGGCTCGAGATTCGCGTTGCGGGCGCGCATGCGGTCGAGTTCGGAGTGGTCGCCGCGGACGGCACGCAACCGGCGCATCTGACGGGTAGCTGCGACGCTACGCAACAGCCAACCGATCACGATGCCCACGAGCAGCGCGAGCACAAACCACCCCAGCCCTTTCGTCAAGGTGTACGGCATCAGTTCAAATCCTTTCGCGAACGCCGCGGGGCGTCGGGAGCGGGGTGCGGGTGATCACGCCAGCACCGAGACACGGAACTGAACACGACGGCTGGCCGCCTTGTCTTCAACCCCGTCGACGAGTACCGGTTGCTCGCTACCAAATCCTTGGGACGTGACCGTTCCTTCGGGCACGCCTCGCGCCATCAGCGCATCGCGCACCACCGCAGCGCGATTCTGGCTGAGCGCCAGGTTGGTCGACTGGGAACCGTCGCTGTCGGTGTGTCCTTCGACCACCAACCCAACCGCGCCGAGTTCAAGCATGGTCGCAGCCACACGCGCCAGGATCGGTTCCGCAGATGCCATCAGCACGGCCGAGCTGGGCTCGAACAGGATCGGGTTCGCGGCGACGTACGCATTGAGATCTGCCTCGAGGTTGGACGCGAGCTCGTCGGTGGCGTCGGGGCGCTGCTGAAGATCAGCCTCGATGCCCAACTCCTGCGAGGCAGCGATCATGGCGTCGCGGTTGGCGTCGGTGGCGTAGTCACCCGACGCATAGAAGTCAGTGCCGTTGAATCCGACAGTGCCCGATACCAGATTCACGCGCATGGCCACGATGAGTTCGTTCACAGAAGCCGCCAACTCCGGCGAGATGCCCGTGGCGGAGTTGACGGTGAGCAGATCGACGACATTCTCGGCACCCACGCCGAACCCGGATGTGTTGACGAGCAGTTGGTGCTCGGTGTCACTGGCGACGACGCCAGCCAACGTGATGACCCCGTCGTTGAACGTGACGTCGGTTGAGTCGGTCACTGCCGGGGTGCTGGGCGGCACCGGGGCTTCGACGCCCTCTGGCACGAGCACCTGATCGATGGAATACACCGAGCCGTTCGTTGCGGCAAACGGGCCACCAGTGACGGTGGCCCCGCTCACGGTGACAACCCGGTTGTCTTCAACGACATCGAGCGTGGTTCCGTCGAGTGCGGTGAGCGAGCCGGTGGTCATGTCGTCGATGGTGAGACTGCCGGTGACCATGTGGCTGCGCAGCATGCGGTCGCGTATGGCCGGGTCTGCACGCAAGGTAGCCAGCAGGTCGGCAGCGACGTCCTCGAACGCCTCGTTCGTGGGGGCGAACACGGTGACTGGCACCGCTGACACGGCGTCGAGCTCGGCGGAGATCTCCGACTCGCTGACGAGCAGTGCGAACGAAGAAAACTGTGGGTCAGCAGCCAACGCCGCGCCGACGGAGACCGTTTCGACCGCGGTACTCGCGGTGGAATCTGCAGTGTCGCCGGCGTTGTCGGTGGCGGCCGCGCCTTCGGCGGCATCGGTCGAGTTCTCGGTGGCGGTCGCCGCTTCGGACGATTCGTTGTCGGCGACGGTGAGCACGCGGCACGACCGGTCGAGCACGATGAGATGAACGCCTCTGATGTCATGTGCCGCGTCGATCGCGCCCTCGGGGTCGGCAAGTGGTCCTTGGCAGAACAACGTGCCGTCTTGACCCGAGAATTTGGCCGTGATGAAGTTGGCGGTGAATCCGGGGTCGGCACCGTCGCCGCCAAATCCGGCTGCACGGAGCTCTACGGGTACCCGCCGTTCGAGGTCGCCTTCGATGCGGTTGTTGTAGATGGGAGCACCGACGACGTACAGGGCGAACGCAGCGAGTCCGCCAACAGCGAGCACTCGACGCCGATAATTCGATTCAGGCTTTCGAGTTGGCATCGGAGAACCCGCGGCAGTGTTTGCCCACACCGCCGCAGTCGCTTCAGGTCAGGAGAAGCTTTGCCCGCAGCCGCAGGTGCGTTCGGCGTTGGGGTTGGTGATGGCGAAGCCGGACTGATCGAGGCCATCTTTGTAGTCGAGCGTGGCACCTTGCAGGAGCTGCGCCGACGCGGGATCGACGACCACTCGCACCGACTCGCCGTAGTTGGCCTGCTCGTCATCGGCGGCGATGTCGCCGTCGAAGAACATCTCATAGGAAAATCCGCTGCAGCCGCCAGGGCGAACGGCAACGCGAAGCGCCAGATCTTCTGCGTCTTCGGCGGCCAACAACTCTTTGACCTTGACTGCTGCATTGTCGGTAAGTGTGATCATCGCTGCTCCTCGATGGAATCGAACTACTGGTGATGCTATCGCAACCTCGTCGCGATGCCGGTGGCTACGCCTCATGCGCGTCCTGCCACGGATACTTGGCACGGGGTGCGGTCGACGACGCTGCAGAACTCTCTGACCTCGGTGTCGCCCATCGCTGCGACAAACCCGGCAACGAGGCCGTGATGGAGGCTGCATACGAGTTTCGGGTGTTGAGCGGCGAGGTCACCGAATGGGCACTGAGCGAATGCAACGACGGCCGCGTCGGGGTCGTCTGGGCTGGCCTCGGCGACCACAGGGTCGAATCCCAAGCGGTCGAGATCGGAAACCAACGCTTCCAGGCTCGACTGCGCTGATGCGTACGGCAACGCTCGCGCTGCGCCTTCGTCGCACCCGGTGGCGAACGCGTCGTCCGCGCCGCCGCCGAGCCGCTCGGCCATCGACAGCACCATGCGCGCCAACACGGGCATGACGGGCGGTTCCAGTCCGAGCGAGGGGGCGTCGGACGCCAACGAGTAGCGATGCTGCGGACGCCCGATCTCGCCGCGCCCGTCGACGGCAACGGCAACGAGGCCCACGTCGCGCATGCGCTCCAGGTGGGGCCGCACGGTGTTGGGATGAAGCTCGATCATGTCGGCGATCTCGGCCGTGGTGAGCGCCTTCGGCGAGCGTGCCAGCTCGAGATAGATGGCGTAGCGCGTGTTGTCGCCGAGGGTCTTGAACAAGTCGAGGCGCGCGCTGTCAGCCGTGGCCGCACCATCGTGTGCATCCAGCCCTCCCGTCGAATTGTCGCTCACGACACCGAGATTACACGGTCGGCACCGGTAAAATGTCCGCATGACCGGCGAACGAGACGAACTGGCACCGATCGCGCCACCCACGCGCGACGAGGTGCTGGCCGTACTCGCCAACGTGATCGATCCGGAACTCGGCGCAGACATCGTGTCGCTCGGCATGGTGCCCGGCGTAGAGGTCGCGACCGATGGAGTCGTCACGGTGGGTATCAAGCTCACCATCGGCGGTTGTCCGTTGCGCGCCGACATCAAACGCGACGTGCAGTCACGGGTGGGGCTGCATCCAGGGGTCACCGACGTTCGGATCAGCTGGGGTGAGATGAACGCCGAGGAACGGTCTGCGGTGATGTCGAAGGCTCGTTGGAACGCTCGCGACAAGGCACCCAACACCGACATACCCATCACCTGCCAAGTCATCGCAGTCGGCAGTGGCAAGGGCGGGGTGGGCAAGAGTTCAGTCACCGTGAATCTCGCCACCGCGATCGCCGCCGAGGGTCACACGGTGGGTGTGCTCGACGCCGACATCTGGGGCTTTTCGGTCCCACGCCTGCTGGGCATTTCAGAACGTATGGAAGCCCGGCGCATCGACGGCTCCGACAAGCCGCGGATCATGCCCAACACCCGCGAGGTCGGCACAGGCATGCTGAAGGTCGTCTCCACCGGGTTCCTCGTCGACGAATCGACCGCTCTCATGTGGCGCGGGCTCATGCTCACCAAGGCGGTCGAACAGTTTCTCGCCGATGTGGCGTGGGGCGATCTCGACTACCTCCTCATCGACATGCCACCCGGAACCGGAGACGTGCAGATGGGGCTCGCACGTCTGCTGCCGCGCACCTCGATGCTGATCGTCACCACGCCGGCGCTCGCAGCCCAGAAGGTCGCCCAGCGGGCCGCCGACATGGCACGCCGGAGCTTTCTGCCGGTGATCGGCGTGGTCGAGAACATGAGCGCTTTCACGTGCGACCACGGCGAGACGTACGCATTGTTCGGTTCGGGTGGCGGGCAGGCCCTCGCCGACGACATCGGTGCGCCGCTGCTGGGTTCGGTACCGCTCGAGCCGTCGGTCGCCGCGGGCAACGACGCCGGCGCGCCCGTTTCGCTGAACGGCACCGGGCCGGCAGCCGATGCGTTTCGTGCGATCGCTCACCGCATCGCGCACGACATTGCGCCGCCCATCGCTACCGACTCGGTCGACATGACCGGATGCTCCGCGCGCATGTTGGAAGCAGTCGAAGTCGCGCTCGGCCCGCGCGTCAAGTAGCGGGCTGGCGCGTGTTCAGCGCGGGTTCGGGATGACGAATTCCGGGAGCGGCGTGCTGTCGTAGCGCTCGTCATTCGGCAGGATGATGTCGAGAAACCCTTCGTCGGGGCCCAACACGAGACGCGGCAACCGCTGCTCGGGCATGGATTGCGCAGCTGCGTCGGCCAGCGCCGCGTCGGCGGTGGCGAACCGGGCGAGTCGATCCAACGACACCACGGTTGGTGGCAACATCACGAGTTGCTTCGCGCGCCACATCTCGAGGGCTCGATCGGGTCGCACCCACAAGCTGGCGATGGTTTCCACGTCGTCGTGGAGCGGTTCCTGCGCCTCCGGGGCCTTCGCCATGAAGAAGCGCGTGTCGAACCGGCGGCGTTCGCCGATCGGTGTGACCCAGTGGTCGACGAAGTGCATCTGGTCGGTGAGGAGCTGCAGCTGTTCCGAGCGACACAGCTCGGCGAGCGACAGCGTGCCGTCGTGTACGGCGTGGCGAGCCGCGTTGAACCGGTCGACGACGTCGGGCGTGTCGAACCGCACGATGTCGGTACCGGCACTCGGTCGAGCAAGCAGTACACCGGCTTCCTCGAAGCACTCGCGGATGGCGGCCACCAGCCATGCCAAACCGCCATGCTCCACACCGAGGCGGACGGACGCAGCGGCGTCATCCACGTCGTCACAGATCGGTTCGAACGCTTCACCGTGGTCGGCGTCGTCGACCCTGCCGCCGGGAAACACGTAGCTGCCGCGAGCGAACGAGGCCGACATGGTGCGTTGCAGCATGAACACTTCCAGGCCGGCAGGCCCGTCACGCAGCAACATCACCGTCGCTGCCGGGCGAAGTGGCACACTGAGGGCGACGACTCGGTCGGTGTTCGGCTGCGGCTCGGTCACACCGGCGACCGTACCGGACGTGCGGACGGGGTTGCCATTTCAGAACAGTTCGTCGATCGCGGCGCGGAGTTCTTCGTCGTTGAGTTCGCCGGTCTGCCGCAGAATTCGACCCTCGGCGTCGACGAACATGGTGACGGGGTAGGCGACGAGACCGACGACGTTGACGAATGACCGCTCGGGATCGCGGAGCCGGTCGTAGGTGACGCCGCGTTCGTCGGCGAAGCTCACCATCTCTTCGACGGTGTCGAACGGGTCGATCCCTACGAACTGGACGGTGTCGCCCACTTCTTCGTACACCGTCTGGAAGTCGGCGAGTTCGCGGGCGCACGGCGCGCATCGGGAGAACCAGAAGTTGAGCACCAGCGGCTTGCCGCGGTATGAGGCCAGATCGACCGAGTTGCCCTCCGCGTCCTCCAGTGGCACGTCGGGGAGCACCAGGCCGGTCGGGTCGGGGTTCACCTCGTCGAGCGGCTCGTCGTAGATGCCGGGTTCGTCGAGCTGGATCGTTCCGTCGAACGATTCACCGCTGTCGTCGCCGGTCGCCCAGAGGCCCACGCCAACGACAGCAACCGAGGCGACCATCGCAGCGACGCCGGCACCTACGAGGTGGCGGGTGGAGAATCGAGAGCCGGACACCCCAACAGGCTACGAACGCAAGCCGTGATTCCCGAAAGCACCCCTCGGCCCCGGAGTCGGGGGGACGACTCCGGGGCCGCTTGTCCGGGAGAGGCGGGTGTAGGTGCAGTGCGGTTTGGGATCAGCCGGCGACGAGTTCCTCGTCGGCAAAATCACCGGCGGAATCGCCGACGACGCCGAGTTCGTCCACGAACACCGCAGGCCGTGGAACCTTGGGAGGTCGGCCGCCGGGTCTCTTGTTGGCGACGATGCGGCCGCCCGACAGGAGTTCCCCGCCCCACACGCCCCATGGTTCCTCGCGGTCGAGGGCATCGGCCAGGCACGAGTCGGCCAACGCGCAACGGGCGCAGATGGCCTTGGCCCGTGCGATGTCGAGCACATGGTCCGAGAAGAACAACGGGGTGAGGGTGCCGTTGCCGTCGGCGCAGCGCGCGACAGCGACGGTGGAGACGGAGTAGTCGTCGAGGGGGAGGAGTTGGAGGAGGTTCATGATGCTGCTGCCTTTGCTGGTGTGTGTGCTGCTGGTGCTGTGTCTTGGTTGTGTCATCGAAATGGGTGCTGATTCGAGGCGGAAAAACGAGAAAGGCCGCCGGGTCGGAACCCGGCGGCCTCAGGGAGGTAGTTCGACGTGTGGTTACGTCGAACTCGTTCTGAGGTGCCGGGCGGGTCGCTTGGTGACATTCGGGGTGCGATGGCCAAGAAAGCCAGCGGTGCCGAAGGACCGGGTGAGGGAGCCGCAGCTGGGTGCCGAGATCGGCATGCGACGACGCCACGAACCAACCGACACTCCACCGACGGCGACCAGGCGCGCGCCGACGGGCAGGTGGCCCATCTGTGGCGTGTGCGTCAAGATCAACATTGGTGGTGTCTTTCGGGTCGGTGTCGAGTGGCGTCTCGAGCGTTCGGGTTGCGTACGCGAGTGTGCGCAACGGGCTCTAGAGAACCACGTTGCGCACAGGTCAGTCAAGGAGGTTTCGCACTCTTCTACGGAATCGGTTCAGAAACCCGAGATAACTGGCAGGAACTGGCAGGAACTGGCAGAAAGCGATCGTAGATGCGGTTCGCTCCGGATCAGGCAACCAGGTGGGGTGGCAACGGCACTTCATCGATCGATGCCAGCGACACTTGCTTCTTGGGTGGGCGGCCGCGGCCGCGCTTCACGGCAACGATCGCGCCGTTCACGAGCAACTCTCCGCCCCACACGCCGTACGACTCCTCGCGATCCAGTGCGTCGGCGAGGCAGGATGGAGCGAGGCGGCACTTGCCGCAGATCGCCTTGGCACGGGCCAGGTCGAAGTTGTCTTCCGAGAAGAACAAGTGCGTCAACGTGCCGTTGCCGTCGCTGCAGCGTGCGTACGCGGTGGACAGGTCGGCGTGACCCGAATCGAACGGGGTGAAGTCCGCCAAGGCTTCGATCTCTGCGAGCTCGGCGAAGTCGGGCTCTGGAATGAACGTGAAGTAGTTCGTGGTGAGCGATTCGAAGTCGACGTCCTGGAGCGAGCGATCGAGTTGATGGGTGTGGAAATCGAGAAGCGTCATGATGGGGTTGGCCTCCGGGCGTCGGGACAAGCGGACGTGGTCGCCACACAGAGACTCGACGTCGTCCGCTGATACATCAGCAGCGAAGTAATTGCCTCTGGTCGTTGCGCTCACGAAGGTCCAGATCGGTGAGATCAACTTCCCTCGCACTTTTTCAGCGAATGATTCCTACACGTCGATGAGGATCTTGCCGGTGTTGGCGTTGGCTTCCATTTCGCGGTGGGCGTCGACGATCGAGTCGAGCGAGTACCGGGAATGGATCACCGGGCGCAGTGTCCCGTTGTCGAACAGCGGAAGGATCTCGGCGGTGAACCGGCGACTCAGTGCGATCTTCTGCTCGAGCGGACGCGCCCGCAGCGTGGTACCGATCCATGTCACCCGCTTCACCAGCAGCAACCCCACGTTCACCTGCGACGCAGCCCCACCCATCAAGCCGACCTGCACGATCCTGCCCTCTGGCCGAACGCAGGCCAGGTTGCGGTCGATCTCGTCACCACCGATGACGTCGAGGATCACATCGACGCCGCCTGGTACGGCGGCGCGCAGCGCACTCGCCCAGTCGGCCGGCGACCGTTCGAGCACGAGGTCGGCGCCCAGCTCACGACACGCATCGGCTTTGCCGGCAGACACGGTGACGGCAATACGGGCACCCAGCGCCTTGGCGATCTGGATCGCTGCCGTTCCCACACCGGAACCTCCGGCGTGCACCAACGCCCAGCGTCCCGACGTGAGGCCGCCCTGCACCACGAGCGCATCCCACGCGGTGACGAACACCTCCGGAATCGCTGCAAGATCTGCGGAGGCAACGCTCACTGGAGCGGGCAGTGCCTGGCGCGCGTTGGTCACCACGAGTTCGGCGTAGCACGCGCCGCTTTCGATGCCCATCACTCGGTCACCGACGTTCCACCCGGTGACCCGGTCGCCCATGGCGGCCACCGTGCCGGCGAACTCCAAGCCGGGAATCTCGAACTCTCGGACGACCGGGTCGCGGTAGCCGCCAAGGCGTTGCAGAACATCGGCGCGGTTCACGGCGGTGTGGCTGACCTCGACCAGCAGGTCATCAGGACCCGGTGTCGGATCGGGCACGTCGATCACTCGCATCACTTCAGGGCCGCCGTACTCAGGAATCACCACTGCGCGCATCACGTCAGTGTGGCCGAACGGAACCGGCGACGGTTCACCCGGGTGCGACGAGAGCGGCAATCGAGGCCAGCTGCACCGCGTCGGGTGCTGGTGCCAGCGTGTCGGTGCGCGGCATGTACTGACCGTCACTCCAGATCAAAGCCATCACCTCCGCGAAATCTTCGCTGGGTTGCAGCTGCCATTCGTCGAGGCTGAGGGCTGCTTCGATTCGCCATGGCGTTCCCGCAGGGATGCCGCGGATCGAGAGGTACATCGCTCGCTCGTCGTCGTCGAGCCATTCCTCGTCGGCGACGTGGCCCATCTCGTGGACGATCGTGCGTACGAAATCGTCGACCGTGCGGTTTCGGTTTCGATAGATCGTCACGACCTTGCGCTCGGCGTCGGTGGTGCCGCCCGTTCCCGACAGCAGCCCGCCGATCTCTACGGTCCAGTCTGGGAACAGCGTCGGATGGTCGACGACCTGCTGTGCCAGCGGCATGGCTTGTTCGATCAGCGCGATGACCTCTTCGGGGTTCTGGGCGTTCGGTTCGAGGGTGTACACCCTGCCGCACTCGCCGCCGAGGCACACGGTGTGTGCACCCTCGTCTTCGATCCACACGCGAACGGTGAATGTGTCGTCTGGTGCGATGTCGAAGGAGATCACGTCGGCAGGCAGGCCGTCGACGGTGACCGCATCGGCGTAGGTGGCTCCGTTGCCGGTGATCTCCGCGATGGCGTTTTCTGGGCTGCGCAGCAGGTCGATCACCACGTTCGACGGCACCGTCGAAGGTGCAGTCAACGTCGTCGACGCGATGGTGGCATCGATGGTGGCAGCGGTGGTGGAGTTGACGGTGGCGGTGACGATGGGTGGAGGCATCGTGCGAGTGGGCTGTGCGAGTGAACGACCGTCACCGGAGCAGCCCGACCCGGAGATCGCACCGATCGCCACACAGCACCACATGGCGGATCGACGCCGACCCGAAACACTCCTGCAGCTCGGCATGTGACCCGTTGGCTACGTGGTCGTGGAGGCGGTGGGCGCGGGCTCAGTGGGCGCGCTGTCCGCGGCCGCGTCGGCAGCAATCTGTTCGCGCATGGCGGCGAGCGCGAGGCTCGTCGATTCCTTGTCGCGGAACACGAGTTCGCGATACATCTTGAGTTCGGAAATGCTTTCCCGGATGTCGTCGAGGGCGCGGTGCGATCCCTGTTTCCAGCCGCGTTGCTGCAGCACGTCGGGATACCACCGGCGAACGAGTTCCTTGATGCTCGACACATCGACCGATCGATAGTGCAGATGTTCTTCGATCGCGGGCAGATACGCAGCGAGGAATCGTCGGTCGGTGCCGATGGAGTTGCCGCACAACGGAACCGTGCGCTCGCCGGGCACGTGCAGCTTGATGAACTCCAAGGTGGCGGCACCCGCCTCTTCCAGCGTGATGGTGGAGGCACGGATCATGTCGAGCAGACCCGACTTCGTGTGCATGTCGACGACGAACGGGTCCATCCTCGCAAGCACGTCTTCGTCTTGGTGGATGACGAGGTCGGGACCTTCCGCAACGATGTTGAGATCGTCGTCGGTGATCAGCGTGGCGATCTCGACGATGACCTCAGTCGTGTGGTCGAGCCCCGTCATCTCCAAATCCATCCACACCAACATCAAAGAAGACCCTACCCCCTGGACCACATCCGGAATCAGGAGAGGTGCCGCAGAGCCATTTGGGCGTAGAGCTCGACGCCTTTGGGCATGGCGTCTTCGTCGAACATCACCAGGTTCGAGTGGTTCGCCGGAGCGGTCGCCGGGTTCTCGCCCTCGGGGGTGCCTCCCAGGAACATCATCGTTCCCGGGATCTCATTGAGCACGTACGAGAAGTCCTCCGCGCCCATGATGGGGTTGGGCATACGGTGCACGTTCTCCGCGCCAAGCACGTCGGTGGCCACGCCGAGCGTGAAGTCGGCGAACGCGTCGTTGTTCGAGGTGACCGGGTAGCCGAAGATGATCTCGGGCTCGGCGGTGGCACCGTGGGCCTCGGCGATGCGTTCGGCCACCCGCTTCAACTGATCGAGCACTTTGGTTCGGGTGGCTTCGCTCACCGCGCGGATGGTGCCTTCGATGTCGGCGTGGGCGGGGATGATGTTGTTCGTCGTGCCGGCTTCGATGCGCCCCACCGTGATGACCGCCGGGTCGAACACGTCGACGGTACGGGTGATCATGAGCTGCAACGCCATCACGATCTCGCATGCGATGGGGATCGGGTCGAGGGCACGGTGAGGTTGGCTCGCGTGACCACCGGCACCATTCACCCGAATGATGAATCGGTCGGCGGACGCCATTGCCGCTCCGCCTTTCGTGGCCACCATTCCTGCCGGGAGCCCAGTGAAGATGTGCAGAGCGAACGCACCCGTCACCGGCGACTCGGTGCCGTCTGCCAGTGGTGGCAGGTCGAGCAGGCCCTCTTCCAACATGAACTTGGCACCGTGATAACCCTCTTCGCCGGGCTGGAACATGAACAGCACTCGTCCGGCGATGTCGGCCTGCCGCGCCGAGAGCAGCTTGGCCGCCGACGACAACATCGCTGTGTGGGTGTCGTGCCCGCAGGCGTGCATGTGGCCGTCGGTCTTCGAGGTGAAGTCGACGCCGGTGTCTTCCTGCAACGGCAACGCGTCCATGTCGCCGCGCAACAGCACCGTGGGGCCGGGTTTGCCGCCGGTGAGCAGGGCCGCGATGCCCGATGTGGTCTCGTGCAACGTGATGTCGAGTGGCAAACCTTCGAGCGATTCGAGCACCAGTTCACGGGTGACCGGCAGTTCGTTGCCCACCTCGGGGAACTGGTGCAGCTTGCGTCGCAGATTCACCGTCTCGGTCTGGAGTTCGAGCGCTTCTTCGCGCAGGGTGTCGAGGCTCATCGCGCCATGGTAAGCCGTTGCCATGCAACCAGCCGACGTGAACGAAGAGCACCCTTCCCGCATCACGCCCCTAGAGATACGCTCACATCTGTGCACCGGGTGGAGTTCACGGTCGAACCGTTCATTGAAGGACAACCTGGCCCACACGTCGTCGCGCCAATCGAGGCACTCACGGCGTCTGGTATCGAGGTGGAAGTCGGCCCGTTTGGCTCGTCCTGCCTGGTCGAAGCCACGGCAACGGCAGATGCGGTCGGCATCATCGTGCGCGAAGCATTTGCCCGCGGCGCCACTCACGTCAACATCGACGTTGCGCTCGAAGGGCTGCCATGAACGGTCAGCACCCGTTGCTGCGCGCCGTGCGACCGGTGGTCGAGGCCGTGGGCGCGCGGCTTGTCGATGCGGCCGACGCGGAGCCTTCAGATGTTCCGTTGATATGGGACGGCCAAACCGTCGGGGCCGTTCGCATGCCGCCGCTCCACGGCGCGCTCGACCGGCTGATCGACACCGTGGAAGCCGAACTCGGGAGCAGATTGCCCTCGTTGTCGCGCGAAGACAAGCAACGAGCGGTGCGTCTCCTCGATGAGCGTGGAGCGTTCACGTTGCGACGCGCGGTGGAAGACGTCGCCGACGCGATGGGCGTCAGTCGCATCACGGTGTACAACTACCTCAACGCGATCCACCGGTAGCGATGACTGTCGTGCGCAGAGGCGCTGGCCGATTCGAACTCGTCGTGTTCGACGCCGACGACACGTTGTGGCGCAGCGAGGACTACTTCGTCACCGCCGAGGAGTTCTTCCGCGAACAAGTCGAACCATTTGCAAGCAACGGCGTCGACGTGCTCGAGGTGCTGCGTCGCACCGAGATCGGCAACATCCCGATCTCCGGGTACGGCGTCAAGCCATACGCCTTGTCGATGGTGCAGGCCGCTGTCGCAGCTACCGACGGTGCCATTCCATCGCGCGTGGTCGCCCAGCTCGTCGACTACGCCCACGACATGCTCAGCCATCCCGTCGATCTGCTGCCGGGGGTGGTCGACGCGTTGGCCGAGCTGTCGGCGACGCATCGATTGGGGCTCATCACCAAAGGCGACCTGTTGCATCAAATGCGAAAGATTCGCGAATCGGGGCTGGTGAGCCACTTCGAACGGCTTCGAGTGGTGGAAGAGAAGGACGTGCCGACATACCGCGCGGTGTTCACCGAATGGCAGATCGACCCGGCCGCCGTCGTCATGGTCGGCAACTCGCTGAAATCCGACGTGCTTCCCATCATCGAACTCGGCGGCCATGGTGTGCACGTGCCCTATCACGTGACGTGGAACCACGAAATGGTGTTGGAACACAACGGCGACCACACCGAGTTGGCCTCGATCTCCGATCTCCCCGCCTGGCTCGCCGCGCTGTAGAGGCGGTCAGAGCTTGCGGAGCGACACCTGCGACACGCGGTGGTCGCGTTCTTTGCGAACGATCAGCGAGGCCCGCTCGCGAGTGGGCGCAATGTTCTCGCGCAGGTTCCGGCCGTTGATGGTCGACCAGATGTATCGCGCCGTCGCCACCGCTTCCTCGTCGGTCAACGCGGCGTAGTTCCGGAAGAAGCTGTCGGGGTTGGCGAAGCTCGACTCACGGAGCATCTTGAACCGGTAGATGTACCACGACTCGATGTCGGCTTCGGCAGCGTCGACGTAGATCGAGAAGTCGAAGTAGTCGCTGACGAACTCGGTGCCGTCGCGGTTCACTTGCAACACGTTGAGACCCTCGACGATGACGATGTCGGGCATGTCGACACTGATGTGAGACTCGGGAAGGATGTTGTAGGTGACGTGGTCGTACACCGGCGCAACCACATGTTCGACACCGCTCTTCACCGCACGCAGGAACGCCAGCAGCGCACGCGTGTCGTAGCTCTCGGGGAAGCCTTTGCGATCCATCAATCCGCGTGCCTCGAGCACGTGGTTCGGGTGCAAGAACCCGTCGGTGGTGACCAGGTCGACTTTGGGATGGTTCGGCCAGCGCGCCAGCAATGCCTGGAGGATGCGGGCGAAGGTCGACTTGCCCACCGCCACCGAACCGGCAACGCCGATCACGTACGGCACTTTCGGTGCCATCGAACCGAGGAACGTCGACGACACCCGCTGCAGGTCCTGCACGGCGCTCACGTACAGGTTCAACAGCCGGCTGAGCGGCAGGTAGATCGCCGACACCTCGTCGAGGTCGATCCGCTCGTTGATTCCCCGCAAGCCGTCGAGGTCGTCTTGGCGAAGCGTCAGCGGCGTCGCGGCGCGCAGCACCGCCCATTCGTCTCGGTCGAACGACAGATAACGATCTGACACGTGATGCAACCTACGCTCGCAGCGTGGTGGAAACGCAAACGGCGCGCAAGCTTCTCGGTGCTTGGTACACCACACCGGCACTCGTGGAACTGCTGTCCGCCTGGGCGGCCGACTCAGCGATCGCCGCGCTCGCTTCGTCGAGCGAGCCGATCCGCCTTCGTGTGCTCGACCCGTCGTGCGGCGACGGACGACTGCTCTCCGCGGTAGCCGACCGGCTGGAAGCCTCCGGCGCGGTTGCCGAACTGGTCGGTTGCGACGTGTCGCTGGAAGCGCTCACCTCGATCACCGATGAGCGGATTCGCACCGTGCACGCCGACGCATTGGCGCACGACTGGTCGAGCGGGCCGTTCGACATCGTCATCGGCAACCCGCCGTTCTTGTCGCAGATGGCGAGTGGCACCACGCGTGGCGGCGCGAGCCGTCACGGCGGCGGGCCGTACGCCGACGCGGCGGTCGAGTTCCTGGCGCTGTCGGTCGCGCTCGCCAAACCGCGCGGCGGGCTCGTCGCGCTGGTGATGCCGCAATCGGTGCTGGGTGCCCGCGACGCCGCTGCGGTTCGCGCCGAGGTCGACGCACGCGCCGAGCTGGCGTGGTCGTGGTGGGAGCCCAGACAGGATCACTTCGACGCGGCGGTGAACGTTTGTCTGCTCGGCTTCGTGTTGGGTCAGCCCGAGGGTCGTGATGTGCGCAGGACTTCGAACTGGACGCGTGTGGTCACCGACCGATTGGGCATTCCCGCACTCGACCCAGCGACACTGGCGACGCTCGGCACGCTCGGCGATCGCGCCGAGTTCAACGCCAACTTCCGCGACGAGTACTACGCCCTCGTTCCGGCGGTGAGCGACGAAGCCGACGGACCGCCGCTGGTGCCGTCGGGCTTGATCGACCCTGGCGTGTGCCACTGGGGAACGCGTCCGGTTCGGTTCGCCAAGCAGGTGTTCCAGCACCCGCGCGTCGACGTGTCGAAGCTGGAGGGCCGGTTTCCCGCGTGGGCAGTACGCAAGCTCGTACCGAAAGTGTTGGTAGCCAACCAGACGCGCATCGTCGAGGCCGTGGCTGACCCCGAAGGCGCATGGTTGCCCGGCGTGCCGGTGACCACCGCCACCCCACCCGGCGGCGACGAGCTCGCCGTGTGGGAACTGGCGGCGGTGTTGAACTCGCCCGTCGTCAGCGTGTTGGCGTGGCAAGCGGCCGCCGGCACCGGGATGTCGACCACCAGCGTGCGGGTCAGCCCGGTCACGCTGTCTGCCATGCCGTGGCCACAGGGATCGCTGGTGGAGTCGGTTGCGGCCGTTCAGGCGGGCGACGTGGAGACCGCGGCACGACTCACCTGCGAGGCCTACGGCGTCGACGCGGCGACAGCGCAACGTCTGTTCACCTGGTGGAACGCAAACCGTCCGCTCGAGTCCTGAACACCGCCCACGAGTCACGCACCCGGTCGGAACCAGGAGAACCAGCGATCATCCACGACAACACCAAGCCTGTCACCTCCGCCAGGTGGACCGATTCGTCCCAGGCGTGGGCGACACCGGTGGCTCCGTCGAGCACGGTGCCGACGAGCGTCAACGCCACCAGCGCGCTCGCCAGCGGAAGCAACCCGAACGCACGATGTGGCTTCCACGCCACGAACAACAGCCCCAGCGCCAGCGCAGCGGCCGACGCGCCCGCATGTCGCGCCAGGTGCGATTGCACGCCGTCGACCTCACCGAAGATCAGCGGCTGCACGCTGTGGTAGGCGACGAGCAGCCCGCACCACGCAAGAGCTGGACGCAACCATCCGCCACGGCCGAGCTGCGCCGGGCGGGCGTTCACCATCACCCGAGCGACGAACGCCGGGTCGTTCCGGGCCGGCCGAACCCGCGTGGAGCGCGTCAACGTCGCGACACGCTCCGCGTAGTCGGTGCACGCGACGCACTCGCCGAGGTGCTGTTCGAGCCGAGCCGCCTCGGTGATGGCCAGCTGGTCATCGGCACCAGCCGACACCGCATCGCGCGCCCAGGTGCAACTGTCCGGAATCTCGCTCATGCGAACTGGTCGTTTCGACCGGTTCGCCAGTTCCCAGGGGCAAACTACGAGCGCATGGATCCGTTGACGACGCTGCTGCTAAGCGCCCAACAGGGCGACCGAGATGCGCTGGAACGGTTCGTTGCTGCCACGCACGACGAAGTGTTGGCGCTGTGCCGCTATCTCGGTGACGGTGACAACTACGAAGATCTCGCGCAACAGGCCTACGAGCGAGCGATCGCCTCGTTGCACCGGTACCGGGCCACCGGCCCCGCCAGACACTGGTTGCTCACCATCGTTCGCCGCACCTGCGTCGACGCCACGCGGTCGCGGATCCGCCGCCGCCGCCTCCACGAGCGCGCGAAGTCACTGGCAGCAGTTCACGACGAGGCGACCACTCAGGCCGCGCCGACGTTTGAACTCGACGACCTCATCCTCGGGCTCCAGCCTGATCGGCGCGCTGCGTTCGTCCTCACCCAGATCACCGGGTTGAGCTACGACGAAGCAGCCGATGTGCTGAGCGTGCCGATCGGCACCATTCGCTCCCGGGTTGCCAGAGCCCGCGCCGACCTCGTGAGCGCCATGAACGTGTGGGAACTTCGCGACGGTTCCCAACGACCTGCTGGGTGATGTGTGTGTCGAAGTTTCGGGCCCGTTCGTTGCTCCTCCCGCTGATCGTCGCGTTCGGTCTCACCGCGTGTGGCGGTGATTCGGCGTCCAGCGGCGTCGTGCTCACAGCCGACGGTGAACTGGGTCGGAAGGTGGCCCGCGGGAACGGGTGCGCCGCATGTCATGGTGCCAACGGCGAAGGCACCGTCGGTCCAGCGTTCGTGGGTCTGTACGGATCGACCGTGACGTTCGACGATGGCAGCACCACGATGGCCGACGACGCCTATCTGCGCGAGTCGATACTCGAGCCGTCGGCGCGTCGGGTGGAGGGCTTCAACTTGCCGATGCCCGAGAACGACTTGAGCGACGAGCAAGTGGAACAGCTCATCGCATACATCCGAGATCTGTCCGCGCCGGTATCCGCACCATGACGCCATTCGCGAGGTATGTGCGCGCGACCCTGGTGGTCGTGCTGGTGGTTGGGCTTGCCGCATGCGGAACCCCCGACGATGCGACGTCTGATTCCGACACGTCTGGTGAACTGCCCACCACGGGCTACCGGCGCGATCCCGCACCCGATGTGAGCGACTTTGCGCTACCCGATCTCAGCAACGACGGTTCGCCCTACGCACTCCGGGCCGAGCCCGACGGGCTGCTCGTCGTCTATTTCGGGTACACGAACTGCCCCGACTTCTGTCCCACCACGCTGAGCGACTTGCGGATCGCTCAGAATCGCATCGCCGCCGAGCGCCCCGAGCTCGGCGACCGCATCGCTGAAGCGATGATCACCGTCGACCCCGACCGCGACGTGCCAGTGCTCGCCGACTACGTCGAGTCGTTCTTCGAGGACGGACACGCGTTGGGTTCCGATGACCCCAAGGTGCTGGCACAAGTGGCCGAGCCGTTCGGCGTCGGCTACGCGGTCACACCAGCCGACGAGTCGGAATCGGGTGACAGAGAGGTCGCCCACACCACCAGCTTGTATGCCGTCGACGACCA
>DATKCX010000107.1:0-4953 GCA_035512975.1 Ilumatobacter sp. | reverse complement strand
ATCGCGCTGGTCGCGGCTGCGTTCGCCGTCTTGGTGCTGGTGCAACGCCACGTACGTTTGGCCCGACGTCATCGCGACCTGGAGGCGATCCACGCGTTCGCCCTCGCGATCGGGCGTTCGATCGATGTCGACGCGGTCGGTGGCACCGCGGTGGTCGAAGCGGCACGAATTCTGCACACCGACAACGCGACCTTGTTGACGTTCACACCGGAAGGATCGATCCGGTCGATCGTGCATGCCAACGACCCGGTCGCCTCTGCGCCAACGGCGCTCGACGACCCGTTGTGGGCTGAAGTGCTCGCAGCCAACCGGGCGGTGATGTGCTCGCCGGACGGGGGTGGTACATGGCGCGTTGTCGAGCCGGCCGGGCCGTATCTGGCGGTTCCCGTGAGCGTTCGCGATCATGTCGGTGCGTTGTTGCTGGTCGGGGGGCGTTCGGGGGCATCGCGATCGTTCAGCCGAAGTGATCGTGAACGCGCCGACGACCTGGCCTCGCATCTGGCGTCGGCGCTGTACAACGCCAATCTCCACGCAACGGTGGAGCATGCGGCGTCGCACGACGTGCTCACCGGCAATCGCAACCGTGCGTCGTTCGAGCGCGCGATTCGAGAGCTCCCCCACAGTGATGGTTGCACCGCTGTGTTCATGCTCGACCTGAACCGGTTCAAGGAGATCAACGACACCCTCGGTCACCACGTGGGAGACCGTGTGCTGGTGGAGTTCGCTCGCCGTCTGCGAAGCAACCTGCAGGAGGGTGACGTCGGTGCGCGTTTCGGTGGCGACGAGTTTGCGGTGTTGGTGCGTCGCGACACGCTGAACGACGTGATGGAGCTCGCCGACCGAATCGAGGCAGGGTCGTTCGCGCCGATGAGTCTCGACGGGCTGGATGTCGTCGTCACCGCGAGCATTGGCGTCGCGGTCATCGAACCGGTTCACCGCGACGCGGTCGACGTGCTTCGACGTGCCGACGTTGCGATGTACCTCGCCAAGCGTTCTCCTGCCTCGATCGAGCTCTATCGGCCCGACATCGACCGTCGCACCCCCGAGCGTCTTTCCATGCTTGCTCACATTCGCGAATCCATCGAGACCAACTCGATGGAGGTGCACTATCAGCCGAAGGTCGACTTGATCACCAACACCGTCGTCGGTGCCGAAGCGCTCATCCGGTGGGACCGGCCGGGTTACGGGCCGGTCGAACCCGTCGATCTGATTCGAGTCGCCGAAGAGTCGGGCATCGTGAAGCAGATCACCGACTACGTTCTGCGCCGGGCCATCGCCATGTCGCGCCACTGGTACGACGAGGGCTACGACCTGACCATGGCGATCAACCTGTCGACGCATGACCTGCTCGATGAACAGCTACCCAACCGCATCGAGGCGATGCTTCAGTTGCACGGGTTGTCGCCCGAGCGGCTGATCCTCGAGATCACCGAATCGGCGTTGTTGTTGGACACGCCGCGCACTCTGAACACCATCGATCGCCTCAGTCGCACCGGCGTGCGACTGTCGCTCGACGACTTCGGAACTGGGTACTCGTCGCTCGGCTACTTGCGTCGGCTTCCGGTGAGCGAGTTGAAGATCGATCGCAGCTTCGTCAAGAACCTGTTGCTCAACGAACAAGACGCGGTGATCGTGAAGTCCACCATCGACCTCAGCCACAACCTCGGGTTGCAGGTGGTGGCCGAAGGTGTCGAGAACGGACCGACGCTCGACCGACTGCGCGAACTGAGTTGCGACATCGGCCAGGGTCACGGCATCGCTCGAGCGCTCCCCTCCAAGATGTTCCGTACGTGGCTGCGCACCACCGGTTACCACGTGGCCCGACCGCGCGCGTCCGACCTGCAGAGGTAGTCGCACAGCGGTGGCGGCGCGCTCCGCCCGCGCCACACTGCGGGCGTGCGAATGTGGCGGCTGCTGCGAACCAACCGGGATCTGCGGAGCCTGTTCGGCGCGCAGGTCGTGTCGTACATGGGTGATTGGTTCGCGTACGTGGCGTTCGTGGGCCTGGTGCAAGACATCAAGGATCTGGCGATCTTGGTGTCGATGGTGTACGTCGCGCAGGCGCTACCGGCGTTTCTGATCACCCCGATCTCGGGCCCGGTGGCCGACCGGTACAACCGGCGCACCGTCATCGCCACCGTGTCGTCACTGCAGGCGCTGGCCGCGCTGGGGCTGCTGTTCGTCGACTCGGTGAGCAGCTTGTGGCTGGGCTTTTTGTGCCTGTGCGTGATCTCGGCGCTGGGGGCCTTCGTGGGACCGTCGTCGATGGCGTCACTGCCGAACTTGGCACGCGACGCCGACGAACTGGCCACCGCCAACGTGCTGTTCGGCTCGTTGTGGGGTGCCATGCTCGCCGTGGGTGCGGCCCTCGGTGGTGTGGTGGCGGGTGTGTTCGGGCGTGACGTTGCGTTCATCGCGAACGCCGCGTCCTTTGTCGTGGCGGTCGGTCTGGTGCTGCTGATTCGACGACCGATGCAGACCGCTCGCGACGAGAGCATCGCGAAGACCCGGATGCGTCCCATCGCCGACATGCGTGAGGCCGGCTCGTACGCCCGCCGCGACAAGGTGATCCTGGCGCTGATTGCCTCGAAGTCGTTGTTCGCGATGGGTGCCGGCATCGTCGGATTGTTGGCGGTGCTGGTGACTGACGAGTTGGGCGGTGGCGACCGTGAGACGGGCATCCTGATCGCGGCCCGCGGCGCGGGCGTGGCGATCGGACCCTTCTTGGCAGCCCGCTTCGCACGCGGTTCGCTGGCGACAGTGTTGCTGATCTGTGGCTGGTCGGGGGCGGTGTTCGGAGCGTCGTACGTCGGCGTGGCACTCGCACCCTGGTTCCTGATGGCGTTCGTGCTCGTGCTCGTCGCACACCTCGGTGGTGGTGCCCAGTGGATGCTCTCCACGTACGGGCTGCAGACGAGGGCCCCCGATCATGTTCGCGGCCGAATCCTGGCGGGCGACTTCGGCATCGTGACGCTCATCATCACCGTCTCGAACCTGATCGCGGGTGCGCTGGCTGACGTGGTCGGTGCCCGACCGGCGATCGCGGTGTTCGCCGTCATCAGCATCGTCGCGACCCCGATTTACCTCATCGGGACGCGGGCGATGCGGGCACAACTGGCTGCGCAAGAGTCGCCGCCTCACGCTCCCGCTCCGGCCCGCTGACGTCGGCGAACCAGGCTGGATTGCCGGGCTGAATTGCCGGGCTCTTCGCGTCAGGCCTCGTCGCGGATGACCTTGATGCCTTCGGGGTTGACGAGGCTGTCGAACAGCCGGAGGTTGTGGTTGTGCCCCACGTGGTGCAGGCCGAACGCGGACTGGATCGAGGTGTACATGCCCATCGCATCGAGGGTGTTGTTCACGCTCTGCTTGGCGAGTGTGAGACCGATCATGGGGCGTTTGGCGATGTGCTCGGCCATCGCCAGCGCAGCCGATTCCAGCTCGTCGCGCGGCACGACCTTGTTGACCATGCCGTGCCGGAGCGCTTCCTCGGCGGTGATCGCACGACCGGTGAACAACATTTCCTTGGCGAGGCGCGCCCCCGCTTCGTACGGGTGCGTGAAGTACTCGTGCCCGTTCATCCCGAACGCCACCACCGGGTCGGAGAACGTGGCGTCTTCGGAACAGACCACGAGGTCCATCGGCCACACGAGCATCAGTCCTCCGGCGATCACCTTGCCCTGTACCTGGGCGATGGTGGGTTTGGCCAGATTGCGCCAACGCCAACACAACCCCACGTACATCTCGGCTTCGGTGGCCATGTACCCCTCGGCACCTTGGGCGTCGAAGCAGCACCAGGTGCCGACGGGTTCGACGTCATTCATGTCGGTCACCGATCGCAGGTCGTGACCCGACGAGAAGTGCTTGCCATCGGCAGCGAGGATGATCACGCGCACCGAGTCGTCGCGTGCGGCACGGTCGAACGCCTTGTTCAGTTCGGACAACATCTGGTAGTTCTGGGCGTTCGCGGTGTCGGGCCGGGCCAACACGATGCGCGCGACTCGTTCGCTCGGTTGCTCGTAGCGAATGAACTCGTAGTCGGCGGTTGTCGCGGCGTTGGTCATCCCAGCAGTCTGCGATGTTGCCGTGGGCTGGGGCGAGGCGAATGTTTGACAACGGGCCAGATGGGTATCCCTGTGTCGGACGTCGGGGCTGGTCTCGACGCAAGAAGTATCACCGGCGCAACACCCGCCGGTTCGAAAGGACACACCATGGACCTCTCCGTGATCGATGACACCGCCCACCGTGCGGCCGCGGCCGCGCTCCCCATGGCGGAAGCAGTAGCCGAAGCGGTGACAGGTGTCGCCTCCTCGGCAATCAGCGGAGTGAACGACGTGCTCAGCGCGTCGCCAGCAGCCGTCTCAGCCGCTTCGGCTGTCACCGCTGGTGTCGCCAGTTCAGCGCTGCGGATCGCTCGCCAACACCCGTACATCGTCGCTGCCGGCGCAGCGGTGGTGGTCGGCGGTTCCTACATGGCATGGCGTCGCCGTTCGGCCGCCTCGGCCAAGCCAGCCACCTCGAACTCGGCCGTTCGGCTCTCTGACGTGAAGGCCGCAGCATGAGTTTGCACCCTGTCCGTCGCACCGCCCGCATGGGCCTCTGGCCGTTGAGTCGGCCCCTCGCAGCAGTGCTGTTGTGGTCGCACCGACACACGATCGGCCTGTGGGCCCGTTCGTACGCCACGGAGTTGAAAGAACAGTCCGAGGGAACCATCAGCCTGTCGCGCTTGCGTCTGCTCACCGCTGCGCTCTGGCGAGTCAGCAGCGATCCGCGGTTCCGCAACGACCCAACGGTGCGCCGCCTGTCGATCGACAGTGAGCTCACCGAGGTCGACCACGACGCGCGGCGCACGTCGCTGCAAGACGCGTTGGCGGATCTTCCCGGAGTCGTGTCGGTGGAGATCGACGGCCAGGTTGCGCAAGTCGACGGACTCGCAGCGGAGGGACTCGGGAACGA
>DATKCX010000106.1:0-4528 GCA_035512975.1 Ilumatobacter sp. | reverse complement strand
ACAGCTACAACATGTTCCAGTCGGCACTGGGACTCACGAAATGGGTTGGCCCGACCACACCCTGAAGGACCACGAGCCAGCACAACCTGCGTGACACACGAGTACCGACGCAGAACGCGACCGGCTCACAGATATCCATCGAGCGACCCCATGCATGAGTTGCTGAGCGACTTCAGCGCTGAAGTCATTGTGTGGTGTTTCCCACCTCAACTGCCCGATCCTTGTCCACGTGGTCGGCGACCGTGTGACTGACCTGCCCAAGGTGGCCCGGTTGGCACAGAGTGGAGTTGGTCGCGCTCTCGCGATGCAGCCGCGCAGCCGCATGAGTGGTCGACGCATGTGTGTGGCGCGGTCTGATCGCTGCGCCAAGCGTGCGCCCGACACAGAACATTGCCTCACATGCATAGGTTACTGGGTCCGTCTGGAGGCGCGACCCAGCCGCCCGGCAGACTCGGCATTGTTATCTAAGTCCCAAGCTTGCACGCCACAGCTTCTTATGCATAATCTATCAATAGAAGGTTATCGGATGGTCGGGCGGGTTCCCCGGTCAGCGAATCAAGGGGGAGTAATGGGAAGTTCAAGATTTCGCGCGGGGGTCGCGCTAGCGGCTTGCGTGTCATTCGATCGGGCGTTCACGTCGGGCTACGAGATCAGTGTTGTCAGTAACGGTGCGATCGAAGTCGTCGAGCGCGGCGACGTGTTAGAGCAGTAGACGTGCGTCGGTCGGAGAGCGACAATCCGAAGCGGGGTGCTCGCTCACTGAAATCGTTCTGCCGCATTTGCGGTGCAGCGTGTCCGCTTGAGGTTGACGTGTCGGGGAATCGGGTCGTTGCGGTCCGTGCGGATCGTGACGATCCGATCTACGGCGGCTTCACATGCGTCAAGGGTCGGCGCCTCGGTGATTTCATTCACCACCCGGATCGGTTGGCGACTTCCCTGCGTCGAGGTCTCGAGGGAGCATTTGAAGCACTTCCTACCACCAGAGCGCTCGACGAGATCGCTGATCGTCTGCGAACTATCATCGAGCGTGACGGGCCGCGAGCCGTGGCGAGTTACTGCGGTACCGCCGCGCAACTCAGCGCCGTGGCAATGCCCGTCGCTCGAGCGTTCCACGCCGCTATCGGATCGCCGTCGTTCTACACCTCGCTGACGATCGACCAACCGGGGAAGCTGGTTCTGCCTGCACGTCACGGCGGTTGGGCCGCTGGTAGCCAACCATTCACCACCGCAGATGTCTCGCTGATGGTCGGCCTCAACCTCCCAGTTTCCATGATGGCGCTGAAGGGCATGCCTGGATCGGTCAACCCGCTCGTCAAGATGCGCGAGGCCAAGGCGAGAGGCTGGAAGCTCATCGCCATCGACCCTCGGCGAACAGAGCTCAGCCAGCTGGCGGATATCCACCTCCAATGCATGCCAGGCGAAGATCCAACGCTGCTTGCCGGGTTCCTCAAGGTGATCATCGGCGAACGACTTCACGACGCGGAGTTCTGCCGCCGATGGGTGCGCAATCTCGACGAGCTCGAACGAGAAGTCGCGCTGTTCGACTTGGATCAAGTCGCCGCGCGCGCAGGTGTGTCGAGAAACGACATCGTCAAGGCGGCACGGATGTTTGCTGCCGGGCCACGTGGCAGTGCTGCATGTGGTACCGGTCCGAACATGGCACCGCATGGGGCATTGGCTGAGCACCTCGTCGCCTGCCTCAATACCGTATGCGGGCGCTATCCCCGAGCGGGAGAATGGATCGACAATCCGGGTGGTGTGTTCGGCTTCGGCCGGCCGTGGGTTGCACCCCGCGCACAGGCTGTTGCACCTATGCGAGCAGCACTGACATCGGGAGAACCTCATCGTGTTCGCGGGCTTCGTGCCATCTTCGGTGAGGGCATGACGTCCGTGCTGCCAGAGGAAATCCTGCTGCCTGGTCCGGGGCGTATTCGGGCGTTGCTCACCGTTGGAGGCAACCCAGTGGTGGCGTTCCCCGACCAAGTGCGCACCGTTGAGGCGCTTCGCGATTTGGAGCTGCATGTCGTACTCGACCCGCAGATGACGCCTACGGCCAAACTGGCGCACTATGTAGTTCCTGCGGAGATGTCGTTGGAGCGCCCGGACATCCCGGTCATCGCGGACAACTTCTACGAGGATCCGTACGTTCAGTACACGCCGGCGGTCATCGATGCGCCCCCGGAGGTGGTCGGTGAAGCGCGTCTGTACATCGAGCTTGCTGATCGACTCGGCGTCGAACTCCGGCTGTCTGGCGGCATCGCCAGCACCGCTACCTCGCCTGACGAACTTCTGGAACTGTGTTTTCCCTCGACTCGAATTGCGTGGAATGAGCTACGCCGTTCACCGGGTGGATCGTTGCGGCCGGAGCTTGCCCACGTTGTGGCTCCGTCGGACGAGGCCGCGAACGGGTACCTCGACGTAGGACCCGACGATGTGCTCACCGAGCTGTCGTCGGTGCGCCTGTCGGACCATCCCCTCGGTGCGCTGCGCGGTTTCGAACCTGACGTGCACCGCTTCCGACTGGTCAGTCGGCGGCTGAAGAGCATGATGAACTCGAGCGGGAGGGAGATCGATGCGCTGCGCGTCCGCGAAGGAACCAACTTCGCGTTCATGAACCCTGCGGACTTGGACGAACTCGGCATCGCTGACGGTGACGCCGTCGAGGTGGCCTCGCCAAGCGCTGCGGTGTGCACGTTCGCGCGCGCAGCCGACGACGTGCGCCGAGGTGTCGTGTCCATGTCGCACTGTTGGGGAGACGCGCCAGGTAGCGATGATGGCGGCGTCGCAGATTGGGATCGTGGGGCTTCGACCAGCCGGCTCGTTGACGGTGGGTCGATGTACGACCCTCTCACCGGACTTCCCATTCTGAGCGCGCTGCCGGTGAGCGTTCGTCCGATGGTTCTCGTGGATGATGCGTGGCGCAGGTCGTGAGCGCAGAGAAGCCACTCGTCGGGGACTTGAGCACACCGGGTCGCCCGCCGTTGGGCTCAGCTTTGGATGCCGTCCGCGCCGAGCTGATCGGTTGCTGCGCAACGCTTGGCTCCGAGACTGTCGACACCGCGGACGCCATCGGCCGCGTACTGGCGGCGACCCCGCTGGCGTCACGAAGCTCGCCGCCGCGGGACACGGTCGCGATGGATGGGATTGCCGTCCGGGTGGGACGTGCTGGCGTACAGGCTGGAGCCAGATTTGCTGTTCACGGCTCCGCGCTGGCTGGAGACCCGACCGCGGACCTCGCCGTTGGTTCCGCTGCACGAGTCATGACGGGGGCGCCGCTTCCTGAGGGGGCAGACACGGTCGTGCCACACGAACTGTTTGCGTCAGCCGGGTCCTCGGTGGTGGTGATGGCCGCAACCGCCCAATGGGCGAACGTCCGTCGACGTGGCGAAGACGTCCAAACCGGCGATCCGCTTGCGCCGGTTGGCGTCGCGTTGTCGGCCCAACAGGTGGCCGCTCTGATCGCCGGTGGCGTCCAACGGATCCAAGCGGTGCGCCGCCCGCGCGTCGCGCTTGTCGTTACCGGTAACGAGATCGCCACCGGTCCGCCGACGGAGTTCCAGATCCCTGATACTGCCGGGCCACTCGTCAGCGCTGCGATCGAGCGCTCCGGTTGCCAGGTTGCCTTCCTGGCGCATGCCGTCGATCACCCCGACGCGCTGGCCACGGTGTTCCGTCGGGCTGCGGACGAGGGGGACGCCATCGTCTCGATCGGCGGCGTTTCTTACGGTCAAAAGGACCTCACCGCAGAGGTGGCCGCCACCCTCGGCGATATACGACACCGTGCGCTCAGGCTCAAGCCCGGACGGCCCTTCGTGCATGGCGTCATCGCCGGTCGGCCGCTGTTCGGATTGCCTGGGAATCCTGGTGCTGCTTCGGCGGTTTTTGAGCTGCTCGTCGCTCCCGCCCTGCGAGCGCTGGGCGGTTGGCATGAGGTCGGACCACCGTTCGTCAAAGCAAAGCTGACCGAATCGGTCGGTCCGGCCGACGGTCGCGTCCACGCGTTGCGCGCTGTGGTGTGGGTCGACGGTAGCGGGCGTCTGACCGCGCGAGTACTTCCCGGCGATGGTTCCCACCTGGTCGCCCGCGTCGCAGCGGCCAACGCGCTCGTCGTCCTTCAGCCCGGCACCGACACCGCAGCTGGTGCGCTGGTCGACGTCATCCTCACCGACGTTCCGACGAGCAAACCTTCGGCCTCGTAGTCGTCAACACCGCAACCTTCGTTCGGTCACGCGGGTCGGGGAGGAGACCTACTAGCGCTGTCTACCCGCTGCGCAGACGTCGGCCAGGACAGCAGCAGTGAAAACGGCATCACCGTGCCCACGGAACGGCCGCTGAACGCCCAATCCAAACGCAGCCCGGATTGTCTTCGGGTGCTGGTCAGGCGGGGGTGTGCGGTCACCGCGGCTTGACAGGGGTTGTGGGGGCATGCAACGATGATTAATCTAATGTCATAAGTCAAACGGGTTGCGCAGCCGTAGGGTGGCGCCATTACACGGGGGTACTGAACCATGTCACTTGAACCATCTGA
>DATKCX010000105.1:0-10374 GCA_035512975.1 Ilumatobacter sp. | reverse complement strand
TCGCCAGGGGCAGCTGTCACACCGCTGCGTGCGCCGCGATCTGCCCGCCGGCCCGGCGAGCGCATCCTCACGGGCGTCTCCAGGTCTGCCCGAGCGGGAGCGGGCACCCGTCCGTGACGAGCACGCTCGGCGACGAGCCCACCGCCGTGACCTCGCCCTCGGCGACGAGCACGCCCGACTGCTCGGGCAACCCGAGGACCTGCACGTCCGGGGGCACCGCGTGGGTGATCGCCCGCAGCCAGTCCGCCCGGCTCGACCCCCCGCTCCAGTGCGGCACGACGAGCAGCCCCGGCACGACCCCGAGCCCGCGGACGACGGCGGGACCGGCAGGGCCGCGCCGGTCCGGGAGGACCGTCCAGTCGCACAGCACCATGGCTCCCGCGCTGGAGCCCATGACGACGGCGCCCGCCGCGACCCGCTCGCGTACGACGTCCCCGACCGGCGTCGTCAGCAGCACCTGGTGCAGGCGCGACGGCGACCCGCCCGGGAGTACCAGCAGGCCCGCCTCGCGCAGGACGGCCAGGGCTTCGACCGGCTCCTCTCGCACGTCCGGGGCGACGACGGCCTCCACCGCGCCGAGGTCGCGGAAGTGCCGCAGGCCGTTCTCCCCGGCGGTGCGGTACTCCCCACCCGGGGCGCCGGCCAGCGCCGTCACCACGACCGGACCGGCGACGGACACCCGGCGCAGCAGGTCGGCGTCCATGTCCCTGCATCCGGCGCCGAACTCCGCGCCGCCCTGCAGGCAGAGCACGTCAGTCCTCCGGCAGGTGTGACAGGACGAGCAGCGGCGCAACGGGCGCGCGATCGTGGGAGGGGACGGTCATCAGTTCCTCGGGCTGGGGAGCCGATCCTAGCCGCGCGCAGGGGCCGCCGAGGTTCGACAGCCCGGTCAGGCCGACTTGCGCGCGGCCTTCTTCGCGGGCGACCTGGCGGCCGACTTCTTGGCCGGAGCCTTCTTGGCCGGAGCCTTCTTGGCCGGAGCAGCAGCGGCGGTGTGTCCGAAACGCTCCCCCACGGCCTCAGCAAGCGCCTCGATGCGATCCTCGACCGCGTCGAAACGGTCGGAGAACGCGTTGAGTTGGTTGCTCACTTCGGTCTGGATGGTCGACTTGATCTTCTCGCTCGCTTCGCGACCGCGCTCGAGCAAGCTCTGAACGAGTTGCTCGGCGTCGTCGCGCTGCACCTCGCCGGCCTTCACGAGGCTCTTCACGAGCGTGTCGGCCTTCGCCTTCGACATGTCGCTGAATTGCATGCCAGCGTCGAGGAACTTTTTGATAGTGGTCTGAGCCATGCCGAAAGGTTAGTGCGGTGCGCCGAGAATGACGCGGCTTACTGCTGCGAGGTCGGCGACGTCGATGTCGGCGTGCCCGTCGAGCGGAGCTCCAGGTGCCGTTACTCCACTGCGAACCTGGGCGAACGAGCAACCCAACGTCACGGCGAACGCACCGTCGGTGCTCCACCGATCACCCACCATCACGGTCGAGTCGGCAGTGAAACCCGGTCCGCATCGTTGACGTACCACCGTTGCCATCGGTTCGAACGGCTTGCCGGTGATGACCGGAGCGACTCCCGCCGCGGTGGCAACCGCCGCCACGATCGCACCTCCTCCAGGAACCGGACCGCCGGGCGTGGGATACGTCGCGTCGTCGTTCGTGGCGATGAACGTGGCACCGCTGCGAACCGCGCCGCTGAGCGCAGCCAGCTTCGGATAGTCCAAGTCGAGAAACAAGCCCACCACGACCGCGTCGACGTGGCCGACATAATCGGCGCTGACGGCACGACCGCCGCGAGCCTCAACCGCTTCGAAGATGCCCGCTCCGCCGCCGATCATCACCGTCGACCCTGCTTCGATGAGCGTGGCAGCAGCCTGGGCCGAACTCACCACGTCGTTGATCGCAGGGATTCCCACCGCGGCCAGAGCTGCTTCCTGTTCACCGATTCGGGACGCTGAGTTGTTGGTGACGAACAGCACTCGCCGACCCGACGTTCGAAGCGCTTCGATCGCCTGTGGCGCTCCGGGGAGCGCCTGATGAGCCAGCCACACCACACCGTCGAGATCGCACAGGACGAACCGAACCGACTGCACCGGGGTCGACTGGTCTGAGGTCAATTCCACGGTGCGACCATACGCGTTTCCCAAACCGAGTTCAGGATTCCGCGCCGAGACGACCCGTCGACACAGCCGACACCACAAATCCATGTCCGTTCGGTTGTGAGCGCCGAGTACGCGGTGCGAGGCTTGCCGGGTGCCTCGCTTCGAACCCTTCCGTGCCCTCCGCTACGACGTCGACAACGTGCCCAGCCTCGACGCGGTGATCGCCCCACCGTACGACGTGCTGTCCGAGGCCGACATCGACCGGCTCGCAGCCCGGGATCCACGCAACATCGTGCACGTCGACGTACCGCGTGAGCGTGATGGTGATGGCCGCTACCACGCCGCCGGCGAGCTGCTGAGGCAGTGGGTTGCCGACGGGGTGCTCGCCCTCGACGATGAGCCGTCGTTCACGTTGTACCGGCAACAGTTCGTCGACGCATCTGGCCGAACGCGCGACATCGTCGGGGTCGTGGGAGCGTTGGAAGTGGTCGACGAAGGGGCCGGACGCGTGCTCCCCCACGAGCGGGTGACCCACAAGGCGTCGACCGACCGCCTCGATCTCACTCGAGCGACCCGCGCGAACCTGTCGCCGATCTGGGGCCTCTCGTTGGCCGAGGGTCTCACGGAGCTACTCCGCGAACCAGCAGAACTCGTGGGTTCGGTGGTGGTAGAAGGCGTGACGCATTCGGTGGAACGCGTGACCGACGAGGCTCGCGTGCATGCCATCAGCACCATGGTGTGGTCCGATGACGTGCTCATCGCCGACGGGCACCACCGATACGGGGTCGCTCGGGTGTTCCGCGACGAGGAACGGTTGTCGACCGGGTCGAACGACACCGGTGCCGAGTTGACCCTGGCGTTCGTCAACGAACTCGTGGCCGACCAGCTGAGCGTTGAAGCGATCCACCGCGTGTACCGCGATGTCGATCGGGCCGATCTCGTCGCCGCGCTCGCGGTGGGGTTCGACATGACGAGCGGCGGCAAGGTCGACGCGGCGACCCTCGACGGCATGATCGAGCGCTGCGCACTGTGCCTCGTCGACGCAGGGGGCAACGGCACCTGGCTCACACCGCGGCCCGGGTTTTTCGATGGTGTGCGAGCGCTCGACGGTGCCTGGCTCGAACACCTGCTGGCCGACACGGATGCCTCCGTGACGTATCAGCACGGCGTGACCGAGGTGACCGAACTCGTTGCCGACGACGTGTCGATCGCGGCTGCGGTGCTGATTCGTCCGGTGAGCATCGCCGAGATCGAGCGCACCGCCCGCGAGGGCTTGCTCATGCCCCCGAAGTCGACGTTCTTCACGCCGAAGCTGCGCACCGGACTGTTCGTACGACCCATCGACGAACCGGCTGACGAGCCGGTTGACGAGCCGGTTGATTCGGCCAACATGACGAGAGGTGTCTGACCCCTCTCGTCATGTCAGTTCACCAGCTTGGCGCTCGCCCGCCACACGGCGCGCTCGGTCGATGGGCGCTTGGTGGCCTTGATGATCGCCGCGGCCCCCACCTCGGTACGGCTTGCGGTGGCCCCGCCGGTGCGGAAGAACCGGCGTACGACTTGGCCGACCACGATGATGTGATCGCCTTCCTCGACGATGACGGTCTCGTCGTGAATCGCCACCGGCGACGAGAGATGGTTCGAGCCTTCTGTGGCAAGGTCGAACTGGAGCACTCTGCCGCCTGCCGGCAGCTGGCGGGCAACCGGCGGTCGGGCGACGAACCCACGCAGCACTGCGAGGTTGTTCGGCAACTGGGGAAGAGAATTTGCGGTCATGGAACGTCCTTCATCGAATGCGTGAAGGGGAAGTCGGTGACCGCCACAGTAGGCGGAGGGTGTGTCAGCCGAGGGTGCGGACGTTGTTGAGTTCCTCGAACGCCTGGGTGAGGCGCGCGACGAAGGCGGCCTCACCCGCGCGCAGCCACACGCGTGGGTCGTAGACCTTCTTGTTCGGCTTGTCGTCGCCTTCCGGGTTACCGATCTGGCCTTGCAAGTAGTCGTGCTTGTCGGCTTCGAACCCGCGGATGCCATCCCAGAACGCCCATTGCAGGTCGGTGTCGATGTTCATCTTCACCACGCCGTAGCTGATCGCCTCGGAAATCTCGGCGGGGGACGAACCCGAGCCGCCGTGGAACACGAAGTCCACCGGCTGCGGGCCGGTGTTGAACTTGGCCTGGATGAACTCTTGGCTGTCGCGCAGGATCGACGGCTTCAGTTTGACGTTGCCCGGCTTGTACACCCCGTGCACATTGCCGAAGGCTGCCGCGATGGTGAACTGGTCGCTGATCTGCATCAGTTCGTCGTACACGAACGCCACTTCTTCGGGCTTCGTGTACAGGTCACTCTCGTCTGCGCCCGAGTTGTCGACGCCGTCCTCTTCTCCCCCGGTGATGCCGAGCTCGATTTCGAGGGTCATGTCGATCTTCGACATCCGCTGCAGGTACTGCTTGCAGATCGCGACGTTCTCTTCCAACGGCTCTTCGGAGAGATCGAGCATGTGTGACGAGAACAACGGCTTACCGGTGGACGCGTAGTGCGCTTCGCCGGCGTCGAGTAGTCCGTCGACCCACGGCAGCAGCTTCTTCGCGCAGTGATCGGTGTGGAGGATGACTCGTGCACCGTATGCGGCTGCCAACCGATTCACGTGGTCGGCACCGGCGAGCGACCCCAGCACCGACGCGTGATGGGAATCGACACCGATCCCCTTGCCGGCGACGAAGGCCCCACCCGAGTTCGAGAACTGGATGATGACCGGTGCGTTCAACGCGGCCGCCGTCTCCATGGTGGCGTTCATCGAGTTGGTGCCGATGCAGTTGGCGGCGGGGAGTGCGAAGCCTTTGGCCTTGGCGAGGGCAAAGACTTCCTTGACCTCGGGGCCGGTGATGACACCCGGGGCGAAATCGTTTCGAGGATTCGTCATGCACCCGATCGTAGCGTCGGGTCGTCTGCCCGCTGACGACGCCACCGGTCGGCGATGGTCCGCCGACGAGTGCGCCCGGTTGCTGCGAGTCGGTGCTGCTCGGCCGCGCGGTGGAGTTCGGCTACGTGGATGGCGACTTCTTGGAGGGGATCGACGAGGTACATGCATGCCAAGGTACGGACCGAACAGGACAGCATCGGTCCTGATTCATGACAAGGTATGGACATGGCTTCAACGGCCCGATTGCTCGAACTCCTGTCGCTGCTCCAGTCGGGCGCGAACCACAGTGGGCCGGTGATCGCCGAGCGTCTCGGAGTCACCGAACGCACGATCCGGCGCGACATCGAGCGGCTGCGCGAACTCGGATACGCGGTCGACAGCCGGCGCGGTGCCACGGGCAGCTACTCGTTGGGCGTGGGCGGTGCAGCGGTGCCGCCGCTGATCCTCGACCGCGAGGAGACGCTTGCTCTGGCTGTGTGCGTGCGCGCCGCCGCTGGGGAATCGGTCACCGGAGTCGCCGAGGCGGCGGAACGGGCGCTCGCCAAGTTGCACCAGAGTCTCCCCCCACGCAGCCGGGCCGAAGCCGATGCGCTGGCCAGTGCCACGGTGCGGCTCCCCAGCACCGGCGACGAGGTCGACCACTCGGTGTTGGTGTTGGTGACGGCCGCGTGCCGAGAAGGCGAACGCCTGCACCTCGAGTACCGCGACGGTGCCGGGCGGGTGACCGAACGGCGGGTCGAGCCGTACCGCGTCGTCAACGTCGAGCGACGCTGGTACCTCGTCGCACACGACCTCGAACGTCAGGCGTGGCGCACCTTCCGGCTCGATCGGTTCGTGACGGTGCGCGGCACCGGTCACGGCATCCGCTTGGTCGACCCCCCCGACGCTGGCGCGTTCGTTCGGTCCGCGATCACTACCGCGCCGTACCGGTACCACGCAGTGATCCGGATCTACGCCGCGATCGACGTCGTGGCCGCCCATGTGGCACCACGGTTCGCCATGCTCGAGGTGATCGATCGCGACACCTCGTTGCTCACTGCCGGTGCCGACGACCTCGAGTACCTCGTCGTTCGCCTTGGAGTGTTGCCGTTCCCGTTCACGGTCGTCGAACCGCCCGAACTCGCCGAACTCATGGTGGAGGTCGGCGCACGAATGGTGGCGGCCGGCCGGCCCGCATCCCATGTATCAGGATCGTCATGACCGACTGAGCAAGGCCGCCTGGATCGTCGCGCCGGAGGAATTCTGGTCGGTCAGGTTGTCGATGCGGTCGCCGATCCAGTCGAACAGTGTCATGTTGGCCCATGCCTGGAACACGAACCAGGCGATGACCAGCACGACCGCGATGAACACGACCTGCTTGACCAGCCGTGCGAGTTTGCTGGTGTATTCGGAGATGAGCGGGCTGAGATTCTTGGCTGCGTAGCGAGCTTGTTGGCCGAACATCTCAGCGGCGCGCGCTGCTTCTGCACGGGCGGCGAGTCGGGCCTCTTCGACGATTCGCGAGGCGTCGGAAGCAGTCGGCACGGCGGGGAAGCCTGGCGGTGCCGATATACCCGGCACACCGGTTCGTTCGTAGCCGAATTTCTCAGCCGCGGACACCTGACGCTCGCTTTCACCTGCCCCCGGTGGTGGCCGCCAATGGTCGGCCCAGTCGGACCCGTCCCACCATCGCAGGCGAGCACCGTGCTGGGGGTCGGGATACCAACCCGCCTGCGGAGCGTCGGCCAATCTCACCTGTCGTTTCCTTCAACCGGCGGCAGGTCGACCCGCTGGGACGGAACCGGGATCGACAGACCGTCTTTCGGGCGCACTTCGTCCGCTGTGTCGTCGGGGCGCAAGGCTTCACTCAGCGCGGCGACGGTGCCGAGCAGACCCGAGAAGTCGGCCGGGATGACCAGCTTTGTCGCGCGACCGTCGCCGATGCGGGCCAGTGCCTGGAGGTACTCCACCGTGAGCACGCTCTGGTCGGCACCCGCCGACTTGATCCCGGTGAGCCGTGCGCGAGCGGCGTCTCCCTGGCCTTCGCCGACCATCGTGAGTCGCAGCTTTTCGGCGCGGGCACGTAGCTGGATGGCTTGCGCGTCGCCTTCGGCGTCGAGGATCGCTGATTGCTTGCGGCCTTCTGCGGTGAGCACCGCCGACTGCTGTTCGCCGTCGGCGCGTGCAATCGCAGCCTCCCGGTAGCCCTGGGCTTCGGTGACGGTGGCACGACGATCACGCTCGGCGCGCATCTGGGCGTGCATGGCCGACACCACTTCCGGCGGCGGGTCGATGCGTTGGATCTCGACGCGGACGACGCGCACACCCCACTTGTCGGTGGCATCGTCGAGCACTTCGCGCAGTTGCGTGTTGATCTGGTCTCGCGACGTGAGGGCACGGTCGAGTTCCAGGTCACCGATGACGTTACGCAGGTTGGTCTGCGCCAACTTCGTGATGGCGGTGAAGAAGTCGGCGACGTTGTACACCAGTCGCTGCGGGTCGGTTGCCTCGTAGTACACGACCGCGTCGACCGACACCACGACATTGTCGGACGTGATGACCTCTTGCGGCGGCACGTCGACGACTTGTTCCCGCATGTCGATCAGTTGCATCGTCTCGATGAACGGCACGATGATCTGCAGCCCCGGCTCACGTGTGGCTTTGTACTTGCCGAGACGTTCGACGAGTCCGCGCTGGTACGGCCGAACGATCTTCACGGCAGTGGCCAACCCGGCGATTCCGATCACGGCCAGAGCGATGATCAAGATGACGATCACGGGCATTATGGGTCCTCTCGGCCCGCTGACGCGGGCGGTGTGGGCGATAGCGGTTTGACGATGACGCGGGTGCCAATCAACGACACCACGGTGACTCGTGCGCCTTCGGGAATGGGGTCGACGCCCTCGACGATGGCACCCCACGACTCGCCGGCGAGTGCGACTCGACCGCCGCGTGACACGTCGTCGGGGTAGATCGGGGCGGTGACGATGCCGGCCATGCCGACCAGTCGGTCGGCACCCACTCCGGGGGCCATCGTGTTCTCGGACATGAACTTGCGTGCCCATTGGTACAAAGCGGCAAAAAGCACCCCACCGCCGAAGACGAACACGGCCCACTGGATCTCGACCGACACGTCGTAGAACGCGAGGATCGCGGCGATGAACGCCGACGCGGCGAACGGCAACAACAGGAACGATCCACCGATGAAGATGAGTTCGACGAGCGCGAACACGATTGCGGTGCCGAGCCACACCCACGGCCACACGTCTAGGTCCAAACCGAGATCGAGCACGGCGAACATGAAGATCACCCTAGGTCATCAGGCGACACGACGAGCGACCAGGGCGGCCGCGGATCGCCCTCGAACGGGCGTCAGTCGATCTTGGGCAACACCCGCAAACCGAGTTCGGCGAGTTGCTTGGCGTCGCCAGGGACCGGGGAATTCGTCATGGGATCTTGGCCCGATTGGGTCTTCGGGAAGGCGATCACCTCGCGGATGTTCTCCTCCCCGGCCAGGATGGCGACCAACCGGTCGAGCCCGAACGCGAACCCACCATGCGGCGGCGCGCCGTACTCGAACGGGTTGAGGAAGAAGCCGAATTTCCGGGCCACCTCTTCGTCTGAGATTCCCAGAGCCGCGAAGATCTGGGCCTGGATCTCGGGTTCGTGAATGCGGATCGAACCCGAACCGAGTTCCCAACCGTTGAGCACCAGGTCGTAGGCGATGGAGCGCACTGCCATCGGGTCGCTCTCGAGGAGGTGGAGGTCTTCGGGGTTCGGCCGTGTGAACGGGTGGTGCCCAGGCTTCGGGCGGCCCGACTCCTTGTCGACACCGACGAACAACGGGAACTCGATCACCCACACATAGCGGTACGGGCCCTGGTGGACCGGTGGCCGGCCCAGATCGTTGCGGAGCGTGCCGAGCACCTCGCACGTGGTCATCCACTCGTCGGCGACGATGAGCACGAGGTCGCCGGCTTCCACCTCGAGTCGAGTTCGCAGGTTGGCCTGCTCGCCGTCGGTGAGGAACTTCGCCACGGGCGACTCGAACCCATCTGCAGTGGCCTTCAACCACACCAAACCCTTGGCACCCAGCGACTTGGCTCGGTCGGTCAGCTTGTCGAGTTGATTGCGGCCGTACTCATCGGCGGCTTGCGGGACGCGAATGCCCTTGATCGCACCGGCACCGGCAAACGCCTTGAACTCGGTGGCGGCGAACACGTCGGTCAACTCCACCAGTTCCATGCCGAACCGCAGGTCGGGTTTGTCGACACCGAAGCGATTCATCGAGTCGCGCCAGGTGATGCGCTCGATCGGTGCCGGACGCTCACCGGTGACCGCTTCCGCCGCCGCGAGCACTGCTTCGCTGACCGCTTCGAGCACGTCGTCTTGGTCGACGAAGCTCATCTCCATGTCGAGTTGCATGAACTCGTATTGACGGTCGGCGCGCAGGTCTTCGTCGCGCAAGCAGCGGGCGATCTGGTAGTACCGATCGACGCCGCCGACCATGAGCAACTGCTTGAACAGCTGCGGCGACTGCGGCAGTGCGTAGAACGAGCCGTGGTCTTTGCGTGACGGCACCAAGAACTCACGGGCACCTTCCGGCGTGGACGGCACGAGCATCGGCGTTTCCACTTCGACAAACCCCTGGTCGACCATCGCTTGGCGAACGGCGGAGTTGACGGCGGAACGGACGCGCAGGTTCTTCTGCATCCGCTCGCGTCGCAGGTCGAGGTAGCGATACTGCAGTCTCAGGTTTTCGTCGACCCCGTCGGCACGCGCGTCGATGGGGAACGGCGGTGTCAGTGCGGTCCGCAACACCTCGACTTGGCATTCGCCGATCTCGACGTCACCGGTGGGCAACGCCGGGTTCACCGTGCCCTCTGGGCGAGCGCGAACGATCCCTGTGATCCGAACCACGTACTCGGAACGCACGTCGACGTCGTTGTCGACGACACATTGGGTGATGCCCGAATGATCGCGGATGTCGACGAACGCAAGGTGCTCGCCGTGCTCGCGACGACGACCCACCCAACCGGTGAGCGACACCGTCTGACCGATGTGATCGCTGCGGAGTTCGCCGCATTGGTGTGTGCGCATGGAGGTCGAGGTCATGACAGCTCTCCCAGCGCACACGCCGGCCGAGCGAGCGCCAGCGAGCCGGACGGTGATGGGGTACGGGGGCGCAGCCCTCGGGAGTGAGCAGTGCGCATCGAGGTGGATGTCATGAGGGGGATACTTCCTTGAGGCGAGTCTGCAGATCGGAGATGAGTTCGGTGTTCGGCACGGCGACCTGCTCGTCGTCGGTGTGCATGGGGCGCACGGTGACCGTACCGGCCGCCAGTTCGTCGTCGCCGATGATCACCGCAAACGCCGCACC
>DATKCX010000104.1:0-6960 GCA_035512975.1 Ilumatobacter sp. | reverse complement strand
GCTGAGTGCCTCGGCGTCGTCGGGGCGAATCGGCCGGATCACCGCGGTGTCGCCGTCGCCCAGCACGACCGTGGAGGTCCACCGCTCCGCCCTGGAATCGTCGGCGTCGTTCATCACCTGAGCTTGACACGTCGTGGCGAGCGGCAGCGTCGTCGACCGACTCGGCTGGTTCCTCTAGCCAGCGAGCCCAGCGGCGTGGGGTTGGGCGAGCGGCGCTCGATTCTCGTAGTCCTCCCACTCCCATTCCACACCGTGCTGGTCGAGCAGTTCGAGGAACGGTTCACAGGGCAGCGCTTCCGGGCCGACGATGCCAGGTTTGAACCATGCGCCAGTGGCCATGAGTTCGATTGCCACGGCAGGCATCACCGCGGTCTGCCACACGACGGCCTGGTGGCCGTACTCGCGCATCGACCACGCGTTGTCGACGACGTGGTAGAGGTACACCTCGCGCGGTTCACCTTCCAACCCGAGGCCCTTCACCCAGGTGCCGGCGCATGTTCGTCCGCTCATCTGGCCGCCGAGCGTGGCCGGGTCGGGAAGCGCCGCCGCAACGACATCACGCGGCGACACCTTCACGCCGCGCACCTCGACGGGGCTGGTGCTCGACAGCTCGAGCTTCTGCAGGGTTTTGAGGATGTTGATGAACTCTTCGCCCAGGCCGTACTTGAACGTCACTCGTTCCACGTCGATCCAGCGCGGCATCAAGATGACTTCTTCGTGTTCGACGTTGACACATTGGAGCGGGCCGATGCCTTCGGGGAACGTGAACGTCTCGGGTTCGCTGAACGGTTCGGTGGTGAACCACCCGCGCTCGCGTTCGTAGATCACCGGTGGGTTCAAACACTCCTCGATGGTGGTCCAGATCGAGAACGTCGGAGCAAAGTCGTAGCCGTCGACCACGAGATCGGCACCGTCGCGAACCCCGATCTCCTCGATCTTGGTGAACAGGTGGTCGGCGGCAAATCGTGCGGCCACATCACTGAAGCCCGGTTCAACCCCCATACCCACCAGGGCCATGAGGTTGCGGTTCTTCCAAACCGGATGCTCGGCGAACTGGGCATCGCCGAGGCGTCGACCGGTTTTCGAAAACGGATGGGTGGGGTGCGGCTCCGACATGTGCATCGCCATGTCGACGTAGTGACACCCGGCGGCGAACGCACCGTGAAAGATCGGTGGGTTGAACCGCGGGTCGCACGCGTTCAAGATGACCTGGGCACCACAAGATCGAGCGAGCTCGGCCACCGCATCTTCGTCGGACGCATCCACCTGCGCGGCCGTCACTCGCTGCCCGCCATCGATGCTCAACCCGGTCTCTACTGCGGTCGCAACCGCCGCGAGCGCCCGGTCGAGCTGGATATCGGCCACCGTGATCTGCTGGTACGCCTCGCGGGTGGATGCGATTGCGACGAATGCCGAGCCGACTCCTCCGGAACCAATCACGAGTACTCGCATGCGGGGAGAGTAGTCCCGAAACGACCAGCCGGCCTGATGCTTGCAGACTCCCGTAACCTGCTGGCGTGCATCGGCCGATCGGAATGTTCGATTCGGGTTTCGGCGGCCTCACGGTCGCTCGCGCACTGATCGACTTGCTACCGGCGGAAGACATGGTCTACATCGGCGACACCGGCCGGTACCCGTACGGCTCGAAGCCCTTGCATGAAGTCCGCGACTTTGCGCACGAACTTGCGTGGTCGCTGGTGCGCGACTTCGATGTGAAAGCGGTCGTCGTCGCGTGCAACACCGCTACGGCTGCGGGGTTGGCCGAGCTGCGCGCTGAGCTGCCGGTGCCCATCATCGACGTGGTCAAGCCCGGCGCGCGGGCGCTCGTGCAGGCAACCGTCACGGGTCGCGTTGGTGTGATCGGCACCGTGGGCACCGTCTCCTCGGGGGCGTACGTCGACGCCATCACAGCGATCGGCGCGCCCGTACAGCTCACCAGCGCGGCTTGCCCCGGCTTCGTCGAGTTCGTCGAGCGCGGCCAAACCAGCGGTGACGAAGTGCTCGTGCTGGCCGAACGCCTCCTCGCGCCGGTGGTCGCGGCAGAGGTCGACGCATTGTTGCTCGGGTGCACGCACTACCCGTTTCTGGCGCGCACCATCAGCGACGTGATGGGTCCTCAGGTGACGCTTGTGAGTTCCGCCGACGAGACAGCGTTCGCCGCATACGACGAGTTGGATTCCCTGGGCCTGTTGCGACCGCGCGATCGCACGGGAGTGTGCCGTTTCCTGTCGTCGGGAGACGTACACACCTTTCGCGACCTCGGCAACCGCCTGCTCGGTCCCGAACTCGAACAGACCGAACCGTGGCCGCCGTAGCCTCTGGCGAATGGAGCACACCTTGACCCGTCCCGATGGCCGCGCCGACCACCAACTGCGACCCGTGTCGTTCCAGCGGGACTTCACCACGATGGCCGCTGGCTCGTGCCTGGTGTCGTTCGGCGACACACGCGTGTTGTGTACTGCGTCGATCGACGATGACGTGCCGCGTTGGATGCGCGGCAGCGCCAAGGGGTGGGTCACGGCCGAGTACTCGATGCTTCCCGGAGCGTCTCCGGAGCGAATCGATCGTGAGGCGGCCAAGGGGAAACAGAGCGGTCGCACCGTCGAGATCCAGCGGTTGATCGCGCGGTCGCTGCGTGCCGCCTGCGACATGGTGGCGCTGGGGGAGCGACAAGTGGTCGTGGACTGCGACGTGCTGCAGGCCGACGGCGGAACCCGCACCGCAAGCATCTGTGGCGGCTTCGTCGCACTCCATGATGCGCTTGCCCGGGTGGTGTCGGCCGGCCAGCTCGCCGCGCATCCGCTGCACTCGTTCGTCTCGGCGATCAGCGTTGGCATCGTGAACGGCCTGCCGGTGCTCGACCTCCCGTATGTGGAAGACAGCAAGGCCGAAGTCGACATGAACGTGGTGATGCTGACGCCGATGACCGGAGGCGAGGCGAGCTTCGTCGAGGTGCAGGGCACCGCCGAGGGTATGGCATTCTCGCGCAGCCAACTCGACTCGATGCTCGGGCTGGCCGAACTCGGCCTCGCGGAGATTGCCGGCCTGCAGCGTGCGCTGGTCGCCGACCCGCCGCCCGGCCGAGTTCCAGCGCGGTGACGTCATCGATCGAGCCGTTGCCACGGCTGGTGTGTGCATCGGCAAACCCCGACAAGGTCGTCGAGATCGCGGCAATCCTCGACGGAGTCGTGGAGCTGCTACCACGGCCTGCTGACGTTCCCGATGTCGTGGAGGATGCCGACACGCTCGTGGGCAACGCGCGCCTGAAGGCCGCGGCGATCTGTGCCGCGACGGGCATGGCAGCTGTGGCCGACGACACCGGGCTCGAGGTGGCTGCGTTGAACGGCGCCCCCGGCGTCTTCGCCGCTCGGTACGCGGGTGAGGACTGCAGCTACGCCGACAATCGTCGCAAGCTGCTTGGAGAGTTGGCTGAGGCCACCGATCGATCAGCGGTGTTCCGCACCTGCGTGGTGGTGTGCTATCCGGATGGCTCTGAGCTCGTCGTCGACGGCGAATGCCGGGGAACGATCACGGTGTGCGAGCAGGGCAGCCGGGGCTTCGGCTACGACGCAGTGTTCGCGCCCGACGGGGCGGGCGGGCGGACGTTCGCCGAAATGACCGACACAGAGAAGAATGCGATCTCGCATCGCGGCCAGGCGTTCAGGAATCTCCTGCAGGCTCTGAGTCCGCGGTGATCCTCCTCTGTGGAAATCTGCCCTACGTATACTCGATCCCGTGACGAACGACGCGTCGAGTCCTCCCGGGGCGTGGCTCCGCTTGCTCGAGTCGCGAGCTGTGTTCGAACTCGGCGCTTCGGCCGCCTCGTTTCCGCTGCTACGGCTCGTCGGTCGGGGCGACCAACATCCGGTGTTGGTGCTGCCAGGCTTCATGGCCAGCGACCGTTCCACCGCTCCACTTCGAAACGTGCTGCGGAGCCAGGGATACTGGACTCACGGCTGGCAATTGGGCCGAAACCTTGGGCCCACCAGCCACATCGTCGATGGGATGCTCGAGCGGTTGTCGGCCATCTACGAACGTCACCAACGACCCGTCAGCATCGTCGGATGGAGCCTCGGCGGGATCTACGGCCGTCGGCTCGCCATTCGAGCGCCTGAGATGGTTCGTCAGGTGATCACGCTCGGTAGTCCATTTCGACTCGAGGAAGGCGACCAGAGCTCGGTGTCGCGTCTGTTCGATCGACTCAAACCGTTGCATGCGGTGAATCTCGGATCGGAGCTGCCCAACGCGGTCGAACTGCCTGCGGGTGTGCCGGCGACCGCCATCTACACCCGAACCGATGGCGTCGTTCGTTGGTTCCAGTGCATCGAGAAGGTTGGTCCGATGCGCGAGAACATCGAGGTTCGTGGAAGCCATAGCGGTCTCGGTTTCAACCCCGCAGTGTTGCTCGCGGTGAGCGATCGGTTGGCGCAGCGCGAACACGACTGGCGGCCCTTCCACGCGCCAACTCTGCTCCGACACATGTTCCCCCGGTCAGTCGATTTCGACGGCGACCGGAAAGCTTCTTGACCTGGAATCGCCGTATCCTCGTCGGCGTTGCCGGTAAGAGGCCTAGCGGATAGGCGAGGCACCTCAGCTATCCGCTGATTCCCTAAGGCGCGCCGACGTAGCCCAATTGGCAGAGGCACTTGGTTTAGGTCCAAGACAGTGAGGGTTCGAGTCCCTCCGTCGGCACTCGAAGCTCGAACCCCGTCAGACAGGTAGCCAGGCCAGCACGAGTTGGCTGACCTTCACGTCGTTCTTCTCCAGGCCGACCTGGATGGTGCTGATCACTTTGGCTTTCTCCATCCACTCGGCATCGACGTCGGTGATCTTGCTCGTCAGTTCGAGTTCGAGATCTTCGAGATCTTCGGTGAGGCGTGCCGACTTGTTCGTCGCGGCTTCCACTCGCTGGCGAGCGCTGTTGGTTCGACCGCGTCGGCCCGCAGCGGTGCCGAGCTTGCCGAGCATGCCGCTGCGTGACTTGCCGCCCAGCAAACCGCCGAGGATCGATCCGGCGGTGGACAACAGTTCAGAGTTTCGCTTGCTGTCAGCTTCCGACTCGAGCACCTGAACACGATCGTGCGACGCGGCGATCTGGTCGCGAATCTTCGCGACCTTGGCGGCGTACACGTCGCGCAACTTGGCCAACTCTGCGTCAGCCGCCTGGTCGGCCGCGCGCAAGCACCGCACCTCGAACTGTTCGATCGTTTCGCCCGGCCGCCCATACAGCTTCAGTTCGGTGTTCGCCGGCAGGTCGATGGTGCGCACGCGCGTGATCTCGTCCCGCAGGTCCCGCTCGATCGAGTTGAACGTCGCTGCCGCTGTGAGCGGCATCTCGCTGAGGGCGTAGACGATCCCAGCAGGTGCCTCGAGCCGGAGGTCGCGATCGTCGAAGTCGACAGCGACGGCTTGCGTGACGTCGATCAGTTCGGTGAGCGGATACAGCACGCACTCGTACTCTTCGTCGTGAACGAGGTCAGCCTTGGTGTCGTCGTAGCGCATGTGGACCCTCGCCATGACGCAAGGCTCGTAGCGGCTTCCTTGTGACGAACCGCCCACCTCGGCAAGCCAGGGGGCTGCAAGGTCGACCCACCGCACGGCGATGCCGGTGGCAACCTTTGGCATCACCGATGTCTCGTCGTCGGCCAACTCGGGCGCTGTCACCGCTGTTCCGGCCGGGCCTGCCGACGGGCCTGCCGACGGGTCGGTCGACGGGGCAAGTGTGGTCGGTGGGTCCGGGGTCGCCGCGGCGTCGGACGCATTTGGATTCCGGTCGGCCATGACTTGGCTGATCTGATCGCGGGTCATCGGACCGCGCAGGTAGCTCATCGCCCATCGAGTGGTGAAGACCGGAGCGGCGTCGCTGCCTGGCGCACGCAGCACGAACTCCCGCTTGCCCAGACCTGAGATCGTGGCGTCGACAGCGGCGATGTCGACACCGCCCGCAGCGCTCGACAGACCTTCGAGCAACCGAGCCTTGTCGCGCTCGGTCGACAGGCGGCCGATCATCCACGTCCCCGCGTTCGACAACGCCTTGTAGTCGACATCCACCGGGTTCTGGGTGGCCAGCACCACGCCCACGCCGAACGCCCGGGCCTGCTTCATCAGGGTCATGATCGGCTTCTTGGTGGGCGGGTTCGCCGTGGGCGGGAGGTATCCGGCGACTTCGTCCATGTACACCAGCGCGCGCAAATCAGTGGTTCCTGACTGACGACGCATCCACGTGACCAGTTTCGACAGGACGAGCGACGTGACGAACTGGCGCTCCTCGTCCGACAGATGTGCCGTGGTGACGATGGCGCAGCGCCCCTTTCCCTCGGGCGTGTACAGCATCGATTGGATATCGAGCGGCGGCCCGTCTGCCCACGCCGCGAACGATGGCGAAGCCAGCAATCCGTTGAGCTTCATGGCCAGGGCCATCCGGTCGTTCGGGGGGAAGAACTGGTCGAGCTCGAACACCCCGAGCTTGCGGAGCGGCGGATTGCCAACCAGCCCCACCAGAGTGGGCAGGTCGAGGGCGCGTCCGCTCGTCCAGGCGTGGTGAATGAGGTTCGAGAGCAGAATGTGTTCGCGGCTCGAAAGGGGATCGGCGTCGATGCCGACGAGCCCCAGAAGACCCGACACGTACCCTTCGATCTCATCGCCGACGACCTCGTCATCAGACAGGTCAGGCGGAACCTGCAGCGACCCGACGATGTTGACGGGTACCCCTGATTGCGAGCCCGGCGTGTAGATCGTGAAGTCGGTCTTGGCGCGCAGTGCTGCGATGTGTTGCGCGGTCAGGCCCCATCCCAGCAGGCCTGTGGTCCAGAGTTCTGCTTGTTGGGCGGCGAAGTCGCCGGTGGTGAGTCCTGCGGCTTGGGCTTGAGCGGGGTCGATCCACGGCCCGAAATCTGCTGGGGCGAGCTCGGGAAACGTGAGGCAGAGGTTGGTGAGGTCGCCCTTCGGGTCGATCAGCAG
>DATKCX010000103.1:0-4235 GCA_035512975.1 Ilumatobacter sp. | reverse complement strand
TCGCCGGCAGAACCGATAATGCCGTCAGCGTCGAAATCAGCGTCGAAGCATTGCTCGATCCGACCGAGCAAGCCGGGCGGTAACGCTTCGGTGGAGCACTTCCTGCGGATGGCCGCTTTGAGCTCGGCCTGGAAGTCGAATGCCTGCAAACAGTCGATGCACTCGTTCAGATGAAGGTTGATGTGGGTGCGCACATCTTCGGGAAGCTCGTGGTCGAGAAAGGCGTCGAGCTCTCGGATCGTCTCTCTACAGTCGGCCATGTACCGTCAATCTCCGGTGATTTCAAGTGGTTTCGTGAGGCCACGGGCCGTGGCATAGTCGTACAACGCCTTTTGCATCGCTTTTCTTCCGCGATGCAGACGCGACATCACCGTGCCGATCGGGATATCGAGCATTTCGGCGATTTCTTTGTAAGCGAAGCCCTCCACGTCAGCCAGCAGGACAGGCAGACGGAAGTTTTCCGGCAGGTCTTCGAGAGCCGACTTCACCTCGTCATCGGTGAACAGATCAAGAAACTGCTCTTCGGCCGACATCGACGCAGCAGCAGTCTCCATGGATCCGAGACGTCGGTACAGGTACAGGTCTTCCAGATCACCCAGTTCGGCCTCCTGCGGCCGACGCTGCTTGGCGCGGTACTTGTTGATGAACGCGTTGGTCATGATGCGGAACAACCACGCTCGCAAGTTGGTGCCCTCTTGGAACGTGTGAAAGCTCCTGAAGCCCCGCAGGTAGGTCTCTTGCACGAGATCTTCCGCATCGGCTGGATTGCGCGTCATCCGGAGCGCGCCGGAGTACAGCTGCGGCGCGTACTGCATCGCCTGGTCTGCGAAAGTGCTGTCCTGCGCCACGGACGGCGACCCTAGCTCGCGCTCGCCAGTGCCTCCCATCAGCGGGGAAGTCCACGGCGTATCGCTTGGTCAGAGGTCGTCGATACCGCGAACGGCTGAGGTCGAGGCGGTCTGGTCGAGAAACCACTGGTACGTTTCGGCGAGGCCGTCGGTGAGTCCGATCGATGGCGACCAACCGAGCGCGGCAAGACGCGAAACCTCCAACAGTTTGCGCGGCGTGCCGTCTGGTTTGGTGGAATCCCACACCAGGGTCGAATCCGGGTTGACGATCGACTGGATCTCCTCGGCAAGCTGGCGGATGGTCATGTCTTCCCCGGTGCCCACGTTGATGTGCTGCGATTCCGAGTAGCGCTCCATCAGGAACACACACGCGGCCGCCAGATCGTCGACGTGAAGGAACTCTCGGTACGCAGAGCCCGTTCCCCAGATGCTGACCTCGTTCTCGTCGCCTTCGGCCGCGCGCAGCTTGGCCTCGTGGAACTTGCGCATCAACGCCGGGATCACATGACTCGAGTCGAGGTCGAAGTTGTCGCCGGGCCCGTAAAGATTGGTGGGCATGGCCGAGATGAAGTCACAGCCGTACTGCTGGCGATACGCCTCGCAGAGCTTCACACCCGCGATCTTCGCGATGGCGTACCACTGGTTGGTGGGCTCGAGCGGACCGGTGAGCAACTCGTCTTCGGCGATGGGCTGATGCGCTTCGCGCGGATAGATGCACGACGACCCCAGGTAGAGCAGTTTGGTGACGTCCGACTCGTACGCGGCGTGCACGACGGTGCCGTGGATCATCAGGTTGTCGTAGATGAACTCGGCCGGTCGGGTGTTGTTGGCGTGAACGCCGCCGACAGTTCCGGCCACCAAGTAGACGTACTCAGGTCGGTGCTCGCCGAACCACTGCGTGACCGATGCCTGGTTGCGGAGGTCCAGTTCGTCTCGGGTTGCGGTGAGAATGTTGGTGAAGCCGTCAGCTTCGAGCCGTCGAACCAACGCGGAGCCGACCAACCCGCGGTGGCCGGCAACGAAGACACGTGCGTCGCGGGGGATCTCCATGTCTGGCGACTCTACCGAGCGACGTCGCGGCACGCCGATGTGGGCCCCACATGCAGCGTGGCCCGCTACCTATACTCCGCCGGGCGATGCGTCGAATTCGATCACTTGCCACCGTGGTGCGATGGGTGGGTCTCGGACTCGTCGTCGGCGCGCTCGCTGGAGTGTCGTCGGCAGCGTTCCTCACCGCATTGGAATGGGCGACCGACACACGTGGTGAACGACAATGGCTGCTGTGGCTGCTGCCGCTTGTTGGGCTCGCCGTCGGGTTCACCTATCACCGGTTCGCGGGCGCGGCCGCCCGGGGCAACAACTTGATCCTCGATGAGATCCACCAGCCAACCCAACGGGTTCCGGCGCGCATGGCACCGATGGTGTTCGCAGCCACGGTCGCAACGCATCTGTGCGGTGGGTCGGCAGGGCGCGAGGGCACGGCAATACAGATGTCGGGCAGCCTGAGCGATGCCCTGCTCGCCCGGGTGGTTCGGTTGGCCAGTACCGACCGTCGCGTCGTCCTGATCGCCGCGATCTCCGGAGGTTTCGGTGCGGTGTTCGGTGTGCCGATTGCCGGATGCATCTTCGGCTTGGAGGTGCAATCGGCCGGACGAATCCGTCACGATGCGATCGTTCCCGCGCTGGTGGCGTCAGTGGTAGGCGATCAAGTCGTGAGATTGCTCGATGTGGCGCACACACCGCTTCCCGTCATCGGCGCGATCGACTTCACCGCAGGACTCGCGTTCAAGTTGGTGCTCGCCGGCGTCGCGTTCGGTCTCGTCGCGTTCGTCTTCATCGAACTGACGCACGCGCTCAAGCGGGTGTTCGGTCGGGCGATCGTCTGGCCCCCGCTGCGCCCCTTCGTCGGCGGTTGGGTCGTCATCGGTCTGACGTACCTCGTCGGCACACGCGACTACCTCGGGCTGTCGGTGCCACTCATCACCGATTCGGTGGGTGGTGTCGTCGCCGTGGCGACGTTCGCGTTCGCGTGGAAGTTGCTGTTCACCGCGGTGACGTTGGGCGCGGGATTCCAAGGTGGCGAAGTCACGCCCTTGTTCGTGATCGGTGCCACCCTCGGTGCCGTCTTGGGTGACGCCTTGAACGCGCCCATACCGTTGCTGGCAGCGGTCGGTCTGGTCGCTGTGTTTTCGGGTGCGACGAACACTCCGATCGCGTGCACCGTGATGGGGGTGGAGTTGTTCGGTTCGGCGATCATCGTGCCGCTTGCGATCGGAGCCGTGGTGGCCAACGTGGTCAGCGGACGCCGCAGCATCTACACGTCGCAGCGCGTTGCGAGCGCTCGGTCGACAGCGGTCGACCACGATGCCGAGTTCCTGTAGCGCCGATCAGTCGCTGCGAGCGTCATCGCTGTTGTCGTCGTCATCGCCGTTCTCATGCGATGCAGCGGCCCACTTCGGCGGGGTGCCGGTTTCGAGCTCGATCACTCGTGCTTTCGCGATTTGCCACAGCTGGTCGGCTTCGGCGATACCGCTGCGGGCAGCTCGCGCCGCTTTCACCTTGGCGATCGACTGCTCGAGTTCGACCTTCGCCAACCGCAGATCCTCGGCGTGAACGGCAGCACGTTTCGCAGCTTCTTTCGCCTCGGCCTGTCGTTCGCGTTCTTTCTGCTCTCGAAGCTCGGTGCGCTTCAGGGCCTCCGCGAACCTGACGATCGGGTCGCGGTGCTCCTCGGCCTTCCTGTGTCGCTTGCGAGCCGGCATGCTGGCGATCATAGAGGCGGAGCGTCGCGGCGACCCGGCCGACGGGCGGCCAGAACTGACGGTAGGCGTGCGAGGTGCTGAGGGGCCGCAACTATCCCCAGAGCGCTGAGACGGGTGCAGCAATGAGCCGATCTCCGAGTACGACTCGTTGGTGACCGGTGTGTAAGACCACACCGAGCGTGAAGCGTTCGCCGAGACGATCGCGCAGGTACGCGAGGTGGCGTGCGTCCCGCGGGCGCGGCGTTGACGTTGCCTTCACCTCGATGCCAGCGATCTGTCGGCCGCGCTCGACAATGATGTCCACCTCGCGTTGGTCGCGGTCGCGATACTGAGCGATCTTGGCCGGCCGGTCGGCCCAGGTGATTTGCTTCGCCAGCTCGGCGACCACAAAGGATTCCAGAAGCGGCCCGAACCAAGGGCTGTCGGTCTGTGCCAGATCGTCGCCCATCTGGTCGACGAGGTGGGCCGCGAGCGCGGTGTCCAACACGTGCGCGACGCGACGGCGTTTGGCTCGGTTCGTCCTGCTGGTCGTCCAACCTGGCAGCAGGCGCACCAGGTAGAGGGTCTCGAGCACGTCGAGATACGACTCCACGAGGCCACCGCTCGCGTGCAGTTCGCGGCTGAG
>DATKCX010000102.1:0-5512 GCA_035512975.1 Ilumatobacter sp. | reverse complement strand
CGATGCCCGGGTACGTGCTGCCGAACACGACCATTCCCCGCAAGATGGCCGCTCGGGCGTTGCTCAGCCCGTTCGACCCGGTGGTGTGGCAACGCAACCGAGCCGAACGGCTCTTCGGGTTCCATTACCGCATCGAGATCTACGTGCCGCAGGCAAAGCGGCAGTACGGCTACTACGTGCTGCCGTTCCTGTTGGGCGACGAGCTGGTGGGCAGGGTCGATCTCAAGGCAGATCGGGCTCGCGCCACGCTGCTCGTGCAGGCTGCCTGGATCGAGCCGCACGTGGCGGAAGCGGGGCGCGCCGGCGAAGTCGCCGACGCGATGGCCGCCGAACTGAGTTCGATGGCTGCTTGGTTGGGGCTGGAGCGGGTGGAGGTGACGGGTGCCGGAAACCTCGCGAGCATCCTCACTTCGACGTTCCCGTCGTAGCTCGTCGTAGCTCACTGAGATGCAACGTGATTCAAGGGTGCACCGTCTCACTTTGCGCCCTCGCTGGTGTCTAGTCTCTCGTCGTGACGATCAATCCCGGCGAACCGATCGAGGCGGCCGATCCGCCCGGCGAGCCGAGCCCGGTCAGCACGACAGCACCCATCGCGCAGTCTCTGCAGGATGACGCCATGAACATGCCGCTGCTCGACTACGACTCGCGCGACCGGATGCCGGCGTGGGTGGTGCGGGCAATCGCGCTGTTCTGGATCGGGTTCCTCGTCACCGGGGTGGTGCGCCACCTGTGGGGCCAACTCGACGGTCTGGTGTTGCAGGTCGTGATCTCGCTCTTCTTGGCGTTCGCCATCGAGCCCGGCGTCAATCGCCTGAATCGCAGAGGGTGGCGCCGCGGACGCGCCACCGCAGCGGTGTTGTTCGGTGTGGTCTTGGTGGTCCTGGCCTTCATCGGTGCAATGGGCACGTTGGTGGCGTCGCAGATCGTCGATCTGCTCCAGAACTCCGAGACGTACATCGTCGACACGGTCGACCGAATCAACGACACGTTCGGTACGTCACTCGACCCGCAAGAAGTGCTCGACGACTTCAACGATCCTGATGGGCGGGTGCAACGCTTCATCGACGCGCAGAGCGACAAAGCGGTCGCGTTGTCGGTGCAGGCACTCAGTGGGCTGTTGCAAGCGTTCACGATCCTGCTGTTCACGTTCTATCTCGTGGCAGACGGGCCACGCCTCAGACGTTCGATCTGCTCGCGCCTCCGACCGGCGCAGCAGATGCGTGTGCTCGACATCTGGGAACTGGCGGTCAGCAAGACCGGCGGCTATCTCTACTCGAGGGCATTGCTCGCATTGGTCTCGGCGTTGTTCCACTGGATCGTCTTCCAGTCGCTGGGTGTGGAAGCGCCCATTCCGCTGGCGTTGTGGGTGGGTGCGGTCAGCCAGTTCCTGCCGGTGGTCGGCACGTACCTCGCGGGGATCCTGCCGGTGCTGATCACGTTCCTCGAATCACCAGAAACGGCGTTGATCGTGTTCGGTCTGATCGTCGTGTATCAGCAGATCGAGAACTACGTCCTTGCGCCGCGTATCACGGCGCGCACGATGGAGCTCCACCCAGCCGTGGCGTTCGGCGCGGCGTTGGCCGGCGTTTCCGTTCTGGGAGTGGCGGGGGCGATCCTGGCGTTGCCCGCGGCGGCGATGTTGCAAGCGATCACCGGGGGCTGGGGCGAACGGCACGAAGTGGTGGCGAACGAACTCACCGAGCTGCGCGACAAGTCGGAAGCACCCGACGAATGACTGAGCTCGTGGTCTCCGACGCCATCGCCCAGCGGTCGTATGTTCCGCTCGCGATCGTGTCGCGGTCCGGTGCCGACGAGAGCGTTCACTTCGGCGTTGCGGTGGCGTTCGACGCCGCAGGTGCTGTCGCGTTCAGTGCTGGCGATCCGTCGCTCCACATCTACCCGCGCTCGTCGAACAAGCCGATGCAGGCCGACGCCATGCTGGCCCTCGGGGTGGAACTCGACGATCGACAGCTGGCGCTGGCGTGTGCCAGTCACGCGGGAACACCGACGCACCTCGCCGTGGTGGAGTCCACGCTTGCTTCCGTGGGGCTCGACGTGTCGGCGTTGGAGAACACACCAGCGTGGCCGCTGAGTCAATCCGCTGCCAGCGGCGCAATCGCGGCGGGTGCCTCCGAGTCGTCGCTGATGCAGAACTGTTCAGGCAAGCACGCCGCGATGTTGGCCACGTGTGTGCACAACGGCTGGCCGACCGATGGCTATTGCGATCTCGACCATCCCCTGCAAGTCGCGGTCACGGCCCACCTCGACGAGCTGGTCGGCGGCACCAGCCACATCGGTATCGACGGCTGCGGCGCTCCCGCGCACATGATGACACTGGCTGGGCTGGCGACCGGTTTCGGCACGCTCGCCAGGTCTGGCGGGCGCGTGGCGCAGGCCATGAGCGGTCATCCGGAACTGGTCGGTGGCTTCGGCCGCGACGTCACCCGGCTGATGCAACTCGTGCCGGGACTCGTGGCGAAAGACGGTGCCGATGGCGTGTTCGCTGCCGCTCTGCCCGACGGCAGGTGTGCGGCGATCAAGCTGTCTGACGGTGCGTCGAGGGCGAGTGGCGTGGTCATCGCGGCGACACTGCGAGCCATCGGCGTCGAGATCGACCCGAGTGAGTTGGGCGCGCCGATCGAAGGCCACGGCCAACCGGTCGGTGCAGTCCGCCCCGCCGACGTGTTCGGGGTGACGGATGGGGTCTGACCCCATCCGTCACGTTTGGGCTCGGCGGCCGGAGCGCTGACGTGGCGATCGAGTTCGGGACGCTGGACGACGTCGACTACGGCACGGTTGAGCAGGTCAGTCCATCGATCCGCAGAGTGATCGCCAACAATCCGTCGAAGTTCACCTACCGCGGCACTGGCACCTACATCATCGGTAGCGGCGATGTCGTGGTGATCGACCCAGGCCCGCTGCTCGACACCCACCGCGATGCGCTAGCGGCCGCCCTCGACGGTGAACGGGTGCGGGCGATTCTGGTGACGCATTGCCACTCGGACCACTCGCCGCTCGCGTCTTGGATGCGCTCGGAGTGGGACGCCCCGACGATCGCATTCGGGCCGCACCCGCGACCCGACGTCGAGGAGGTGCCTCCACCCGACGACGGTGTGGAGATCGAAGAATCCACCGATTACGACTTCATGCCCGACGAGTTCGCTGCTGACGGCGACGTCGTGGTCGACGGTTGGGGCATGCGGTTCGCCGCGGTCCACACGCCTGGGCACACGTCGAACCACATGTGTTGGGCGTTCGCAGGGGAAGCGGCGCTGTTCACCGGCGATCACGTGATGGGGTGGAGCACGACAGTGGTGTCACCGCCCGACGGCGACATGGCGAAGTACATCGAATCGTTGCGGCGGGTCGCGGCAAGAAGCGATGACGTGTTGTGGCCCACTCATGGCCCGCCCAGGCGTGACGCTGCCGCGTATGTGCAAGCACTGGTGGAGCACCGTCTGGATCGTGAGCGCGGCGTGCTCGAACTCGTGCGCGCCGGAGTGATCACCATTCCCGACCTGGTGGCGGTGCTGTACGCGGACGTGCGTGAGGAACTCCACAAACCCGCCGGGCGCAGCGTGTGGGGACACCTGGTGAAGTTGGTCGACGACGGACTGGTGGCCGTCGACGGAGGTGGGCCCATGCTGCTCGACTCCGCGGTCAGCCCAACCTGACGTTCGCCTGACGTCGGATCTGTCTCAACGTCATCTGGATCGAATCACTCTTCGCGCGCTCCGCACGGCTTTGACCGCGCCGCGTGCTGCTCCGCCGTGGATTTGTGAACAACGACTGTAATTCCTTTGCATTGCGTGATGATCCGCGGCAGTGTTGAGATCCGAGTACAGAGCTGGTCGACACAACCACAGGTGGTGTCGACAGGAATCGGACCGTTCGAGAAGGCCATGTGCGGGCAAGGCGGAGTCAAGCCGTGCAGCGCTCATGTTTTTCGTTGTCGGGCCGATGACTAGGCGTCCGAAAATTGCAATGACCACCACGGACCACCAGATCGGCCAACCGGCCGACGGCGTGGCGAGGGTGGTGCACGAACGAGGGAGTTGGGCAAATCGTGCAGACCGCTGATACGAGAGCATGGCGAGGTTGGTGGGCCCGCATAGCCGCGCTCACAGCGCACGCTCGCGGCGACTCGGTGTTGGCGGTGATCGACGTCTTCTTGGCCGCAGCGGCTGTCGTGGCGATGCTGCTGCTTCGATACGACGGCTCGGTGCCGAACGCCACCTGGGAAGACCTGGGCACGTTCTTGCCGATCGTCACGGTGGCGTTCGTCATCAGTAACTGGGCGTGGGGCCTGTACGGCCAACTCTGGCGGCATGCCAGCTTCTACGAGGCCCGGCGGTTGGCCATGTCGGGTGCCACGATGACGTTGCTGACGTTCATGTTCCAGATCGCTCCGCGGCACGTTCCGCTCTCGGTGGCCGTCACCGGCCCGGTGTTCGCGACGCTGCTGATGGGGCTCGTGCGATTCCAGTCCCGACTGTTCTCCTTCCGACGGACCGAGATAGTCGACGGCCTACGGGTGGTCGTGATCGGTGCGGGCGACGCCGGTGCGAGCCTCGTGGCCGACATGGTGCGCAGCCCCCGCGCCGGTTTCCGACCTGTCGCCGTGCTCGACGATGCGCCGCATCTGCGCCACCGCTCGTTCATGGGCGTCGACGTCTGCGGCGGTATCGACGACCTGCCCGACGTGGTCGCCCGGAGCGGCGCTCACCTCGCGGTGTTCGCCATGACCAATCCGCCACAAGAAGTCGTGCGGCGTGCCGTGGCCAACGCCGAACGGGCCAACGTGGCGCTGAAGATCGTTCCCGGCATCTCGTCGTCGATGCGCGGCGGCGTGTCGCTGCGCGACCTGCGTGACGTGCAGATCGAAGACCTGTTGGGACGTGAGCAGGTCAACACCGACCTCGAGCGCGTCGGTGCGATGCTGCGCGGCCGGTCTGTACTCATCACAGGTGCCGGCGGTTCCATCGGATCCGAGATCGCCCGTCAGGTCGCTTCGTTCGGCCCGTCGCGGCTGCTGCTCGTCGACCACGACGAGACGCACCTGTACGACATCGCCACCGAACTCGACGGTCTTGGTGAGCAAGTGCTCGCCGACATCCGCAACATCAATCGTGTGCGCAACGTGTTCGCCGAGGCTCGGCCCGAAGTGGTGTTCCACGCCGCAGCGCACAAGCACGTGCCGTTGCTGGAAGGTCACCCAGCAGAAGCGGTGGAAACCAATGTGTTGGGCACGGCCAACGTGCTCGCAGCTGCAGCCGAAGTGGGCGTGGAACGGCTCGTGTTCATCTCCACCGACAAGGCGGTCTATCCGTCCTCGGTGATGGGAGCCTCGAAGCGGCTCGGCGAGCAGCTGGTCATCTCGCGCACGCCCGTGGGCGCTTCGTACTGTGCGGTGCGGTTCGGCAACGTGCTCGGCAGCCGGGGCAGCGTGGTGCCCACGTTCGTGCGCCAGATCGACGCCGGCGGCCCTGTCACGGTCACCGACCGGCGCATG
>DATKCX010000101.1:0-31864 GCA_035512975.1 Ilumatobacter sp. | reverse complement strand
GGCCGAGCACGATGTTCGACCTGCTGCTCAGGGCCGACAAGCGCGACGGCGGTCGCCGCGCTGCCACGTACTACGAGCTGGCAATGAAACTCGCTCACGCGGCTGCAGCGATCGATCTCGTGCCGTCCCCCGACGAGATCGCGGCGATCGACAAGTTCCGTACCACGATGCTCGGTGCCTTCGATGCGAACGAAGCGCCGCGACCGGGTCAACCAACGGCAACGGTGGGTGCCGGGGCGGCGACCACTCCTCCGACGCCCACCCCGGAACTCCCGCCAGAACGGCCCATCGACGAGCTGCTCGCCGAACTCGACGCGTTGATCGGTCTCGAGCACGTGAAGACCGAGGTCCGGCGACTCACCAGCTTGCTCAGGATCCAGAAGCTGCGCGCCGAGCACGATCTACCCACGGTGGAAGCCAGCCGCCATTTGGTGTTCACGGGAAACCCTGGCACTGGCAAGACGACCGTGGCACGCATCCTCAGCCAGATCTATCGCAGCGTCGATGTGGTGACCAAGGGCCACTTGGTGGAGACCGACCGGTCTGATCTCGTCGCCGGCTATGTGGGCCAGACGGCGACGAAGACCCGTACGATCCTCGAGTCGGCACTGGGTGGGACCCTGATCATCGACGAGGCGTACGCATTGGCACGCGGCGGCGAGAACGACTTCGGGCGTGAGGCGATCGACACGCTGGTGAAGTTCATGGAGGACCACCGCGACGATCTCGCCATCGTGGCGTGCGGATACCCGGCAGAGATGACGGAACTCATCGACGCGAACCCGGGCCTCGCCAGTCGATTCACCCGCACGCTGATCTTCCCCGACTACACCAACGAGGAGTTGCTGGCCATCTTCGAACTCACGGGCGACAAACAGAAGTATCACCTCGACGCCGACGCGAAAGAGCTCCTGCAGGCGATGCTCGCGGCAGAACCTCGCGGCCGCGGCTTCGGCAACGCCCGCCTCACCCGCAACATGTTCGAAGCAGCGATCGCGCGCCATGCCATGCGGCTTGCTGAAGTGGACGTACCCAGCGTCGACCAACTCACCACCTTGACCGCCGCAGATCTCGTCGACGCACCGCAGGCAACTGACAGGTAGCTACTCGGGCGATCAGTCGCGTCGGCCTGGTTGCCAGCTGGAGCGTTCCGAGCGAAGTAGCGTCAGCCACGTCATGGGTTTGCGCGATCGATTCTTCACACCTGCCACCGCCAGGGCGATCATGTCGTGGCGACTCGCAGTCGGTGCCGCCGTCGTCGCGATCGTTGGGGTGGCCGGAGGACCATGGCTCATCGCGGCGCTGGCCGGCATTGCCGTGTACGGCGCTTCGGTGGCGATCGCGATGCCGAACGCTCGTCGTAGTCCGCAGATCGACCCTTTCGCCCTGGGCGAACCGTGGCGGCAGATCGTGCAGGGATCACAGTCCGCGGTCCGCAAGCTTCGCACCACGGTCGACGGGGCCAGCGCGGGCCCGCTGAAGCAGAAGCTGCACGACATTGCCACGCAGGTGGAACGCGGAGTCGCCGAAGTGTGGGAAGTCGCTCAGCGGGGCAACGACATCGACCGTACCGTGCGGCACCTCGATCCCACCGCGCTGCGGTCGAAGTTGGCGACCCTCGAGCAGCGGCAGTCGGCTACGCCGTCGCCCGAAGGCGAAGCGGCGGTGGAGTCGGTACGGCGCCAGATCGCTACGGCCGAGCGGCTCAGCGCCAAGTCGAGCGAGACCGCCACAAAACTTCAGCTGAATCAAACCCGCCTCGACGAATTGGTGGCACGGGCCGCGGAGGTGCGAGTCGGCGCCGCCGAGCCTGATACGTACGCCAGGGACGTCGAGGATCTCATCGTCCAACTCGAGGCGCTTCACGGTGCCGTCGCGGAGACACACGGGTTGGAATCTCCCAGCCCGTGAGTGGCCTGCTCCGCTCGAACCTGACCGTCGCCGTCGGTACGGCGCTGTCGAGGGTGAGTGGGCTGTTGCGGGTGATCGTGTTCGGCTACGTCATTGGTCAATCGGCACTGGCCGACGCGTACAAGCTGTCGAACGAAACACCGAACATCATCTACGACCTGTTGCTCGGTGGTGTGCTGTCTGCCACGTTGGTGCCGCTGTTCTCGTCGCTGATGGTGGCGACGCAACCCAAAGGCGATGACGGCGAATCGATCGGCGGCGAGACCGGCGACGACGCTGACGGACGACGGGCGGCGAACGCGGTCATCACGGTCGCCGTGACGCTCCTGATGGCGCTCACGGTCGCTGCCGTGCTCGCCGCCCCGCTCATCTTCCGCATCTACAGCCTCGACACGGCCCCGGGCCTCGATGTCGACCTGTATCGCAGCGTCGGCACCACGCTCACCAGGATCTTTGTGGTGCAGATCCTGTTCTACGGTCTGTGCGGCATCGCCAATGCGTACTTGAACAGTCGCCGGCGATTCTTCGCAGCGGCGTGGAGCCCGGTGCTGCCGAATGCGATCATCATCGTGACTCTGCTGTCGTTGCCCGACGCCGGTGCCGGCGGTTGGACGCTGAGCGACGTCATCACCGACTCACGACTACGCCTCACCCTCGGCCTTGGTGCGACCGCCGGCATCGCCGCGATGGCCGTTGTCTTGGTGCCCGCCATGCTGGGCGCTGGGCTGAAGTTCCGGCCGACGTTCGAGTGGAAGCACCCGGCAGTTCGAAAGTTGCTGGTGTTGTCGGGATGGACGATCGGCTTCGTCGCCGCCAACCAAGTGGCGCTCGTCGTGGTGCGAAACCTCGCGCAGGGTCTCGGTGAGGGCTTCGCTTCGTCGTACTTCGACGCGTTCACCTGGTTCGTGTTGCCCCACGGCTTGCTGGCGGTATCGATTGCCACCACCTTCCAGCCCGAAATGGCGCGTGCGGCCGCTTCGAAGGACCGAACTCAATTCCTTCATCACTCATCGCTGGGCATTCGCGCGATCGCGACGCTCACCGTTCCGGCCGCCGCAGGTTTGCTGGTACTCAGCGAACCGATCATCGGTCTCATGCAGCGCGGCCAGTTCGACGCCACCGACACGACCAACACCTCCCGAGCGCTCGCTGGCCTCGCGATCGGCCTGGTCGGCTTCTCGGTGTATCTGTTCACGCTGCGCGGGTTCTATGCCCACCAAGACACCCGCACACCATTCGTCCTCAACGTCGGCGAAAACCTGCTGAACATCGTGCTCGCGTTCGTCTTCGTGAGTTGGTGGGGATTGTTCGGGCTCGGGCTGGCGTACGCGCTGGCATACGTCCTTGCAGCACTCTGGGCGCTTCGGGTGCTGGCCAACAAGGTCAGCGGCTTCCCGTTGCGCGCCATCTGGTCGAGCGTGTGGCGTGCGCTGTTGGCCGGAACACTGATGGCCGAGGCGATGTGGTTCATCACGCACAACGCAGACTCCAATACCGGCTGGGAGGGCGCAGCCCAGGTCGTTGTGGGCGGATCGGCCGGCCTCGTGGTGTACGCAGCGTCACTCGTCGCCTTGAACGCTCCAGAGGTGGCATGGATTCGAACGAAGCTGGCGCGATGAGCGCACGGGCACCGGCGACAGGCCGGACGCGCCGCGGCGTCGCCTCTACCGTCGCCCGCTGACGCCACGAGACAGTAAGGTCTCGCGCATGTTCAAGCTCGCTAGCAAGTGGTGGAAGTATCTAACGGCCAAGCTGACCGGATCGTTCAACGAGCGCGCCGACCCCAAGGTGCAGTTGGAACAAGCGCTGATGGAGAGTCAGCAGCAACACCAGCGGCTCAAGGAGCAGGCGACCAACGTCATCGCCAGCCAGAAGCGGGCCGAGATCCAGCTCAACTCGAAGATGTCCGAACTCGAGAAGCTCAACGGCAACGCGCGCCAGGCGCTCATCATGGCCGCCGACGCAGAGAAGGCGGGCAATGCCACCAAGGCCACCCAGTACAACTCGGCTGCGGAGACGATTGCCAACCAGCTCATCCAAGTCGAGAAAGACGTTGCCAGCCTGCGCGAGATGGTGATGCAGACCACCGACGCGGCCGACCAGGCAAAGGCTGCGGTCAATCAGAACAGCCGCCTCCTCCAGCAGAAGCTCGCCGAGAAGTCGAAGCTGCTCAGCCAGCTCGAGCAGGCGAAGATGCAAGAGGAAATGAACACGGCGATGAAACAGCTCAACGAGACTGTCGGCGACGACGTGCCAACCCTCAAAGAGGTCTCAGACAAGATCGAGGCGCGCTACGCCAAGGCGTCGGCGTCGGCGGAACTCAACGAGATGTCGGTCGAGTCGCGTGTGCTCGAGATCGAGCAGGCCACGGCCAGCGTAGAAGCACAGGGCCGCTTGTCCGAACTGCGCGCCGAGCTCGGTCTGGGTGCCGATACTGCGGTCGCGCCCACTCCGACCGCCGCCCCACTCGAAGCTGGCACCGAAGGCACCCCATAGTCGAGGCATAGTCGAGGCAAAGTTGACGCATCGTTGAGGCACAGTTGAACTGAACCGAATCGTTCGTCCAGTGGGCGTCTGAGTCGTCTGAATGCGACGATGGGCGAAGGCGCGTGGCAACATCAACGCACGTACGTCAACGAAGAGGGGTCAGCATGAAGACGAGAGCAGCAGTCCTGTGGGGGCAGCATCAGGAATGGAAGATCGAAGACGTAGAGCTCGGCGAGCCGGGACCTACCGAAGTCATCGTCAAAATGGCGTTTGCCGGCCTCTGTCATTCAGATGAACACCTGGTCACCGGCGACATCACCGCCCCCGCCGAGATCCTTGCGCTCGTCGGTGCCCCGCACTTCCTGCCGTGCATCGGTGGTCATGAGGGGGCCGGAGTCGTCGAGCAGGTTGGTGACGCCGTGCGGGGTGTGGCCGTTGGTGATCACGTATCCGTGAGCTTCATCCCGTCGTGTGGTCTCTGCAAGTGGTGCTCGACCGGTCGTCAGAACTTGTGCGACATGGGTGCGGCAACTCTCGCCGGTGGCATGATCGCCGACGGACAGTACAAGCACCACGCCAAAGACACTCCCCTGAACCGAATGGCGCAGCTCGGCACGTTCTCCGAGTACATCCTCGTGAATCAAGCATCGGTCATCAAGGTCGACGACGACTACCCACTCGACGTCGTGGCTCTAGTGTCGTGCGGCGTCGCCACGGGCGTCGGTTCCGCCCAAAAGCGCGCCGAGGTCAAGTCCGGCGACACCGTGGTCGTCGTGGGAATCGGTGGCATCGGTGCCAACGCAGTCCAGGGTGCGCGCTTGAACGGCGCGGCGAACATCATCGCCATCGACACCAACGTCGACAAGAAGGAAAAGGCTGAAGAGTTCGGGGCCACCCATTTCTTCACCAGCTTTCAAGAAGCCGCTGGAGCCGTCATGGAAATGACCCGTGGAAACATGGCCGACTCCTGCATCATCACAGCGGGCGTCGTCACGGGCGATCTCATCGATCCGGCGTTGAGCATCATCGCCAAAGACGGCACCGTCGTGGTCACCGGCCTCGCTCCGATGTCTCAGCGCGACGTCAAGCTCGACCTGTTCGGCCTCGCGATGTACAACAAGCAGATCCGCGGCTCGATCTTCGGTTCCAGCAACCCTCGCGCCGAGATCCCCCGCCTCCTGCAGGAGTACCGGCGCGGCGCGCTCAAGCTCAGCGAGCTCATCACCAACCGGTACAAGCTCGAAGAGATCAATCAGGGCTACCAAGACATGAACGACGGCAAGAACATTCGAGGGGTCATCGAGTTCGGCTGAGTCGGAACTTGTCTGCCCAGTACGGCCAGCACACACTGGCCGAGCTGACGAAGTCGGTCGTGGGCCGAACCCGCGAGATCGAGGTGGTGGTGGCGGCGCTCATGGCCCGCCGCCACCTCCTCCTCGAGGGCCCACCCGGAACCGGCAAGACCACCATCCTGAGGTCTCTCGCGTCTGCCTCGGGGCACGGCTTCGAGTTCATCGAGGGGAACGCCGAACTCACGCCTGCCCGTCTCGTCGGCCATTTCGACCCGGCGCAAGTCCTCCACGTGGGCTACACCGAAGATGTGTGGGTGGACGGCCCACTCGGTCGCGCGCTACGCGATGGCTCGTTGCTGTACATCGAAGAGATCAACCGAATTCCCGAAGAGACGCTCAACCTGCTGGTCACGGTCATGTCTGAGGGCGAACTCACGGTGCCGCGACTCGGTCGGATCGATGCCCACCCAGAGTTCCGGCTGGTGGCGGCGATGAACCCGTTCGATGCGGTGGGAACCGCGCGTATTTCGGGGGCGATCTACGATCGTGTGTGTCGGATCGCGATCGACTACCAGTCGGCCGCCGACGAGCGAGCGATTGCTGGTCGCAATGCCCCAGGCGACGACGCCGAGTTCCAGTCGAGGGTTGTGGAGTTGGTTCGCGCCACCCGGTCGCATCCGGAGATTCGAATCGGCTCATCGGTGCGCGGGGCCATCGACTTGCTGCTCATGGCCAACGAGCTCGCCGTACTGCGTGATGCGCCGCCTGCCAGTCGAGACGTTGCGCTCGACGCAGCGCTCACGGCACTCAGCGGCCGGGTTCGCCTGCACGACTCGTCCACCAAGACCGCCGAAGTCATCATCACCGAGCTCTTCGATCGCATCATGACGGCACCCGCCGACGACTCGGGCGACGATTCGGGCAGCGATCGGGGCGGCGGCGACCCGGGAAAAGCCCAGGCCCCGCCGGGGGCGGCAGCCAGCTAGACGACGCCAAGATCGTCAGCGGGGAGGACGCCGAGAAGGCGCTGTCAGACGATCGACGCCGCACGGTCAGCCGTACGGAACTCGATCGATCACCGTCGTTCGGCGACGTGTCCCCACAACTCGGCGAGTTCAACCCCGAAGCGTTCAACGAGCTCTTCGAGCAGTCACCAGACGAGGCGTTGCAGCTGCTCGCGAAGATGACCCAGGCAACCGACCGATCGTTGGCAGCACTCTCTCGGCGACTCGCCGGTCGGCTGGTGATGGATATCGCTCGCACCGGTACGGCACGAAGCCGCGGAGTCGGCCGGTTGGTTCGCGCCGCGGCTGACGAGTCTTCGAGCGACATCGACATCGATTCGAGCCTCGACGCCTTGGTCGCCGCCCGCGCCGAACGGCGCCCGCCTTCAATTGATGAGCTCGTGGCAACTCGGTGGCAACAACCGGTCACGGCGGTCTGTCTGCTGATCGACCGGTCGGGGTCGATGTCTGGCGAGCGGCTAGCCAGCGCTGCGCTTGCGAGCGCTGTCTGCTCGTGGCGGGCACCGCAACACTTTGCGGTGATCGCGTTCAGCAATCAGGCGGTCGTGATGAAGTCGTTGACACAAACCGTTGCTGCCGAGCAACTCGTCACGAACATCTTCGCGCTCCGCGGCCACGGCACGACAGACGTGAGGCTGGCGCTGGTTGCCGCGCAGCGTCAGCTGGCAGCTTCCGCCGCGACGCGTCGGGTGACGGTTCTGCTGTCGGACGCCGAGGTCACCACTGGTGGCGACCCGGTGCCGATCGCCCGAGGACTGGATGAGCTCCTCGTCATCGCGCCACAGGAAGAGGCCGACCACGCCCGAGCGCTGGTTGCAGCCGCCGGTGGTCGTTTGGCCGAAGTGGGTGGCCCGATGAGCGTGCTCGACGCCTTGCGGTCGGTCTTTCACTAAGGGATTGATTCAGCATTGGGTTCGGTCAGGCAGGGAGGAGCACGAGGTCGTCGCGATGGATGACCTCGTGGACCATTCCGTCGGGCAGGTCAGACGTTCGCTTGCCGGTGACCGCTCGGAGCTGGTGTGCCGGCGCGGCAACCATGCCGCGGGCGAACACACGGCCGTCTGGGCCGCTCACGGCGACGGTGTCGCCGGCGTCGAACTCGCCCACCACAGCCCGAACACCCGCCGGGAGCAAACTGGTGGAACGGTGCGTCAGGGCATGACGGGCACCGTCATCCACCGACACCTCGCCACGGACTTCCGCCGCGAAGGCGATCCACAACTTGCGAGCCGGCAAGTGGCGATCGTGTCCGGCAAAGGTGGTTCCGATGCCGTGATCCATGGCTGCCGACGTCAGCACATCAGGGTGGGCAGCGCTGGCGATGACGGTGCGAACACCCGACCACGACGCGATTCGCGCCGCCGCCAACTTGCTCGCCATCCCGCCGCTCCCCCGGCCACTCCCGCCAGCTGTCGCGGTGATCGACAGCAGTGGATCGTCGGCCGCGACCACCGCCATCAATTCCGCGGTGGGGTCGGTGCGGGGGTCCGACGTGTACAGCCCGTCGAGGTCGGTCAGCAGAACCAGCACGTCGGCGCGCATGAGGTGGGCAACAAGAGCAGCGATCCGGTCGTTGTCGCCGTAGCGGAGCTCATCGCTGGCGATTGCGTCGTTCTCGTTGATGATCGGCACACAGCCGAGCTCCAACAGGCGCTGCAGGGTGTTGCGAGCGTGCAGGTATTGGCTGCGGTCGACGAAGTCGTGCGGATCGAGCAGCACTTGCGCTCCGACCAAGCCGTAGCGGTCGAGTTCGTCGTTGTACACCCGCATGAACCGGGTTTGCCCCACGGCAGACACGGCTTGCAGGGTGAGCATGTCTGCTGGCCGGGCGTGAAACCCCAGCGCCGACACGCCCGCCGCAACAGCGCCTGAAGAGACCAGCAACACTTCATGGCCCTCGACGCGCAACTTCGCGATCTCACCGGTGAGCTTGGTGATTGCCCCGTGGTCGATCGCCCCAGTCGGCCCGGTGATCGACGACGTGCCGATCTTGGCGACGATCCTCATACGCCGGGTTGGTACTCGAAGCTGAACGTGCCGATCCACACCACATCACCCTCGCGAACACCGGCACGTTGCAAAACCTTCAGCGCACCGAGACGATCGAGGCGCTTGTCGATGTACGACAATGCGGCGGGTGTGGTGACATCGTTCAGCGCCACCACCCGCTCCACCTCGCGCCCGACCAGGCGATACTCACTGTCGCCCAGACGTTCCACGACGGCACCGCTGACCTCGGGACGGATGACGATGACGCCTTCGCGATCGGGCTCGGCGCTGCGCGCTTCGTGGACGAGGGTGGCCATACGACCCACCAGATCGCGGACACCGTGGCCCGTGGCCGCCGAAATGACCGGCTCGGTCCACCCGATCTCGGCGAGATACTCGGGTTGCACGACGTCGGCCTTGGTACCGATGATCAGGCGCGGCCGGTCGAGCAACCCGGGTTGGTAGCTGCCGAGTTCGTCGAGGAGCACTCGCAGCTGCTCGTCGGGCGAGGTTTCGTCCATCGGCTGCAGATCGATCATGAGGCACAGCACACGTGCACGCTCGATGTGGCGTAGAAACTGATGACCGAGGCCCTTGCCGTCGCTTGCTCCTTCGACCAGGCCGGGGATGTCGGCAACCACGAAGTTGGTGTCTTCGTCGAGGCTGACCACACCAAGGTTTGGCTCGAGCGTGGTGAACGGGTAGTTCGCGATCTTGGGGCGTGCGGCTGAGATCACGGAGATCAGCGTGCTCTTGCCGGCGTTGGGGAAGCCGACCAACGCAACGTCGGCCATCAGTTGCAGTTCGAGCTTGAGCCACCGGTCTTCGCCGTGCTCACCCTGCTCGGCGAACGTGGGTTCGCGGCGCTTGTTCGACAGGAACTTGGCGTTGCCACGCCCGCCACGGCCGCCCGACGCCACCATGCAGCGGTCGCCGTGGCGGTACAACTCGGCAACGATTTCGCTGGTGTACAGATCGCGAACGACCGTGCCTTCTGGCACGTGGATCTCGAGCGACTTGCCTCGGTGGCCGTGCATGTCTTTGCCTTTGCCGTGCACACCACTCTCGGCGCGGCGATGCGGGTGGTCGCGAAACGCGAGGAGTGACGCCACGTTGTGGTCGGCGACGAGCCACACGTCGCCGCCGTTTCCGCCGTCGCCGCCGTTGGGTCCGCCCATGACGACAGGACCCTCGCGCCGGAACGACACGCAGCCAGCACCGCCGTCACCACCGCGCACATTCAGTTGACACTCGTCGACGAACTGCGACATGGGCGCGAGCCTACCGAACGATCTGTTCCGGCTGGCCGTACTCACCCCGTACGCTCTGGGGATGACTGCGGGACTGCGTGAGGATTCAGGACGCCGGGAACCCGACGAAGGTATGGCCGAGCGTGCGGAACGCTGGGCGTCGACCATGCGTGGTCATTCCGCCGATGGCATCGCCCTCGCCCACGCGGATTCATGGGCTGGTCCGGGAACGGCGGAAACATTCGACCGGTGCCGCCGCGAGGAACTCGAGCACGCGCGGCTTGCACCGTTGGCCACGAAGTCGTCGGGCTCCGGCGAACGCGCGATCGACGAAGAGCCCGACCCGTACCGGACCTGCTTCGAGCGTGACCGAGACCGCATCCTGCATGCGTCGGCGTTCCGCCGGCTGGCCGGCAAGACGCAGGTGTTCGTGTTCCCAGACGACCACCAACGCACACGGCTCACCCACGCGCTCGAAGTCGCACAGGTGGCACGGTCGGTCGCTCAGGCGATCGGCCTCAACGTCACACTCACCGAAGCGATCGCTCTCGGGCACGACTGCGGCCACGGCCCTGGCGGCCATGCGAGCGAAGACGCTCTGACGCCGTACGTCGCCGAAGGCTATGACCATGCGCTCTGGGGTGCAGATGTCACCCTCGTGCCGCTCAACCTCTGCGTCGAAACGATCGACGGGGTCCGCAACCACTCCTGGAGCAGGCCAGCTCCGGCAACGCCAGAAGGCGAAGTGGTCTCGTGGGCCGATCGCATCGCCTACGTGTGTCACGACTTCGAAGACGCCGTCGCCAGCGGAGTGGTCTCGGCCGACATGTTGCCGCCCATGGTCAGCAGTCGCGCTGGCAGCACACGAAGCGCACAGCTCGGCACGTTCGTTCGGGCCATGATCGAAGCGACTGCCACGACCGGCAGGATCGGAATGGTCGAACCCGTCGCTGAGGCGCTTGCCGAGTTTCGCCGGTTCAACTATGAGCGCGTCTACTTGCGGCCCGAGAGTCGCGCCCAAGGCGACGCAGTGATCAAGCTGTTGCGGGCGTTGGTCGAGACGTACGCAGCGAGACCGCAACTCGTTCCCGACACACCGCGCAGCGACGCCGGTTCGCCTGAAGCACTTCGCACTGCGGTCACCTATGTCAGCGGCATGACCGACAGATTCGCGTGCCGTCAGGCGATCACTCATCTCGGCTGGAACGAAGACGAACTCCCCCAAGGAATCGGCAGCTGACCAGCCCTCGGGTTCGACGGGGAGCAGGGCACCTCTGCCCGCGCTCGACCGGACTGTGTGGACCCGTGTCCCCAGCGCTTCATGCGCACGATCTTTGCTCGTCAGGGCTTCGCCACCACCATTGCCACCATTGCTGCGGTAGGGGTGGCCGTACTCGCTGCAACAACCATGTGGAGTCGTGCGCACAGCGCGACGATCACCGCTTCATACGAGTCGGGGTATCTCGATGTGTCGATCAACGGGTACGGCACGTCCGGCATGGGAACGTTTCGGCTCAACGACTCGGGGGCGGGCCACGTCGCCCTGTGTGTGGAGGCAAACGAACATCACTCCACCGAGGCTGACGCGTACTCCCCCGTCGACAACCGGATCGCGTCTCCCGAGCTCGATGCACTGATCTGGTTGCTCTCGCGCATGCCGTCGGTCGATGCCGACACCGGCATCGCTGCGGCCGCATTGGCTTGGTACTTCAGCGACGCTCGGCGCAACATCGGCGTGCCGGTATGGGCCGACGGTCACAACGGCTTCACGCCCATCAGCCCCGTTGTTCCGGAACGGTGGGATTCGCTGGCCCCGTACAGCCTGTCGCACCTCGTTGGACTGCGGGCCGAAGGCGTGGAACTCGACCAAGCGGAACGGAGAGTCGTCGAGCTGTACGACGCCGCGAAGCAGCTCGTCGGACCGTGGGCGATCACCGGCTCGGAGGGACGGTTTCGGCTGACCGGCCCTTCGGGTCCGATCAGCGGGCAAACGATCAACGTGGAGATTCGCGACCACACCGGGTCGACGACATCATCGATCGACCTCGTCACCGACACCGACGGTTTGGTGACGCCTGCTGTACCAGCGATGTCGTCCGGTGGTTCGCTGGTGGCGACCGCCACGTCACCCGGTGTGCATCGAGAATGGGACGGCGAGGGAGACGTGCAGCGGCTGGTGACGGCCACCGACGTCACGGTCACAGCCGATTGGAGTGTTCCGGCAGAACCGGGGCACCTGTTGGTGGTGAAACGGTCGACCGACCCCACCATCGGTGTGGGAGGGGCGGTCTTCGCACTCCTCGACGGCAACGGTGCCGAGATCGAGCGCTTCATCACCGGAACGGACGGCGAGGCGCGATTCGCTCCGGTGGACCCGAGCAATCATGGCGGGCCGTACACGCTGCACGAGGTGAGCGCACCTCCAGGTTTGCTCATCACGGCTCCGGATCAGACAGTGCCGACACTGAGTTGGCACGCTGATGCGCCGACCGTGCTGGTGATGACCGACGCTCCGCGAACCATTCCCGTGCTGGTCCACAAACGATTGTCGATCGACGGGACAGGTCCGCCCGACCGGTCTGGCTTCGAGTTCGACGTGACGCGTCTGAGCGACGGTTTGACCACACGGCTCGTCACAGGAGCCGACGGCGTGTCGCAGCCGGTCGAACTCGCTGTGGGCGACTACACCGTCTGTGAACGTGCCGTGCCTGACTGGGCAACGCTGCTCGTCGACGGTGGATGCGTTGCGATTGCCGTCACGGTCGACCTCGTCGATGAGTACGACGAGGCGATCTCCGTGGACCCGACGCAACGACCGGCCTTTCCCGTCGTGTACACGAACGATGTCGTCGCTCCCGTGATTCGCACGTCGGCGCATGATCCGATCGACGGCGATCGATTGTTGGGTGCCGCCGGCGGGCGGGCGATCGATGTCGTCACGCTCGATGGGTTGATACCCGGCACGCTGTATGTCATCACCGGCGAGCTGGTTCCGCCCGGTGGCTTGCCGTCAGATGTCGGGGTCGAGGAGGGGGAACCGGTGACACCACGCGACGGCGCACTGCGGGCGACGGCATACGTGGAGTTCACGGCTGTGTCGGCGAGCGAGACACACGACGTCGAGTTCGACATCCCGGCATTGCCTGCTGGTCGATACGTGATCGTCGAACGGCTGTGGGTCGGCGATCAGCTCGTCGCCGAACATGCCGATCTGACCGACGAGCTCCAGACGATCGAGATCGCCGCGCCGACGAGTACCAGCACGACCACCAGCAGCACGACAACGACGACGACCCCACCGCCCGTCGTCGCGACCACGACCTCCTCCACGACCGCGACCACCAGCACGACCACCAGCACGACCACGACCGCGGCGACCACGCCACCCACCACGACACCGCCGGCATCGACGGACGCGCCATCCACGACAACACGGCTCCCGACACCTCCGACCCTGCCCAGGACCGGGTCAGCGAGTGCTCGTCAGTTGCTCCGGGTAGGCGACTTCGTGCTGCTGATCGGCGTGGTGCTCATCGCAGCAACTCGACTCGTTCCCCGCCGGGACCCACACACCCAACACCCAGGCAGCCAACACCCAGGCAGCCAACACCCTCGCAGGTGAGCCGGGACGCGAAACGGCGAGGCTCGAAAGCCTCGCCGTTCTCGACTTCAGTTTTCGCTGACGATGGTCAGACGGTGACGGGATTGACGTCGACGATCTTGCGCCCCTTGCGCTCGCCGAACTTCACCGAACCGTCGACGAGAGCGAACAACGTGTCGTCTCCGCCGCGACCGACGTTCTTGCCAGGGTGCACCTTGGTGCCACGCTGACGAATCAGGATGGTTCCGGCGGTGATCTTCTCACCGTCGAACTCCTTGACCCCGAGACGCTGAGAATTGGAGTCGCGGCCGTTGCGAGTTGAGCCGCCACCTTTGGTCTTCGACATGGCGTCGCTCCTTACTTCTTCTTGATCGAGGTGATCTCGACCAGCGTGTAGTTCTGACGGTGTCCGTAGCGCTTGCGCTGGTTCTTCTTACTCTTGTACGTGAACCCGTTGATCTTGTCGCCCTTGGTGGCACCGACGATCTTGCCGGTGATCGACACACCAGCGAGCGCCGAAGCACCTGCGAGAATTTCTTCGCCGTCGACGAGCAACACAGGGGTGAGCGAGACTTCGCTGCCCTGATCGCCGTCGAGCAGCTCGAGCGCGACCTGCTGACCCTCGGTCACACGTTCCTGTTTGCCGCCAGAGGCGATTACTGCGTACATAGCCCAAGAGATGCTAGCGACCTCGGAAGGCGCTCCCAACCACGACCATGACGACTTCTGGGCTCACTTCTGCTCGACTTCTGGGGTCAATCGAGCATTGCGAAGTCGACCTGCACGCCGCGGCCGTCGCACTCGGGGCAGGATGTGCTGAACTCGGTGAGCAAACCCTCGCCGATGCGCTTGCGGGTCATCTCGACCAACCCGAGTTCGGAGATGTCGAACACCTGCGTACGAGTCTTGTCGCGAGCCAACGCGTCACGGAACGATGACACCACCTTGGCACGGTTCTCTTTGATTTCCATGTCGATGAAGTCGATCACGATGATGCCGCCGATGTCGCGGAGTCGCAGCTGTTTGGCGATCTCGTCCGCGGCCTCCATGTTGTTGTAGAACACGGTCTCTTCAAGGTTCGACTTGCCGACGTTCTTGCCCGTGTTGACGTCGATGACGGTCAGCGCTTCGGTGTGTTCGATGATCAGCGAACCACCGGATGGCAACCACACCTTTCGATCGAGCGCCTTGTGGACCTGCTCGTGCACGTGGAATCGCTCGAACAGCGACAATCCCTCTGCCTCGGTGTCGTAGAACTCGATGCGGTCGGCGAGTTCAGGGTTGAACGCTTTGACGTAGGCATACACCTCATCGAAGAGGTCGCGATCGTCGATCATGACGCCCCGGTAGTCGGGGTTGAACTCCTCGCGGATCACGCGAACGGCCAGTTCCGGCTCGCGGTACAACAAGCCCGGTTTTGCAGCCTTGGCTGCCTTGCGTTCGATCTCATCCCACTGGCGAAGCAGGAGTCGCATGTCGGCTTCGAGATCGGCCTCGGTGGCGTGTTCTGCGGCGGTGCGAACAATGAGGCCGTGCTCGTCGGGCTTGACGCGATCGAGAATGTTCCGCAGCCGCTTGCGAGTCTCATCGGTGAGCCGCTTCGAGATGCCATACGTCTTCGAGTTCGGAATGAGCACCACGAAACGCCCTGGCAGCGAAATCTCCTGCGTGAGGCGGGCACCCTTCGCTCCGATCGGGTTCTTGGTGACCTGGCACATGATCATCTGACGGGCACGCAGAATGTCTTCGATGCGAGCGTTCTTGCCACGCGTTTCGATGTCTTCGGCGTCGTACTGCACGTCGCCTCGGTACAGCACCGCATTCTTGGGAGTGGCGATATCGACAAACGCCGCCTCCATGCCTGGCAACACGTTCTGCACCCTGCCCAGGTACACGTTGCCGTGAATTTGCGCCACGTCGTCGGACGGTCGGCTGACGTAATGCTCGATGAGATTTCGACCCTCGAGTACTGCGACCTGGGCAACGCCGGGTCGGACCTGAACGCACATGAAGTAACGCCCGATCGGCTTCCCATTGCGCTCGCGCCCGCTGCGCAACTCGATCAGGTCGAGTTCGGCCTGATCGGCTTTACCGCTGCGTTGTTTCGCGCCGCGGCGACGCTTCGACTTGCTGTCGCCTCTGCCATCGGTCTTGGCGTCAGTCTTGCCCTCGTTCCTGGCCGGTCGTTCCGTGGTGCCCGAGTCATCACGTTCGGCGCGGTCGGTCTTGGGTGCCGATCCCCCGCCGCCCTTGCCACGGCGGCGTCCGCGCGGCGACTTGCCACTGGTGTCGGCCTCGTCGGTGGCGTTCATTGCCGCGGCCGGACCTGGTGGGGGCGTGGATGGACGCGGCGGCGCAGATCGAGTGTCGCCGATTTGAGGTCGCCGCACCAGCGCACGCTCCGCCGCCTCGGGGTCACTGACTCGGCCCTCACGAATCGACTCAGGTAGTTCCTCGGGCTGTTCCGACGCGGCGTCAGTCGCAGGCACCGGCGGTTCGGGGGCGTCATCCTGATCATCACGATCGGCGAGGCCCGGAGCGTCATCTTCATCGTCGCCGTCATCGCCGTCATCGTCGGTTGCCAGGCTTGGCGAACCGGCTCCGACCGGTCGTTTACGTCCTTGCCCACCGCGCGAACCGCGGCGTCGTTTCCGCGCCTGGCCGGCCACCGGGGTGCCGTCGACCGAATCGATTCCAGCCTCTGAGGATTCTGCTGTGTCCGCCGACCCAGCCTCGCCGAGCTGTTCCGCGACTGGGTGTTGGTCAGGCTGCGGTGGCGTTACCGATGCGCTTTCGTCGGCATCTGGGCTGAGGCCCGTGTTGTTGTCGTCCATGTGGGTGGTCCCTTCTCATGCCAGCACCCCGTGGGCTCTGGCAGCGACGGCGAGTTGCGGCGAAGGCAAAGTGAGCACTTCGCGGCGGTGACCGCCGTCGTCAATCCATTGGTGGGTTCGTAACGCCCGAACGTCGCGTGCATCGTGGTTCGGGAATGCCAGTTCGGCAAGTTCGTTCGGACGCAGTGCGCGCCCGACGGTGACCAGATCGGCGATGAGGTGGGTCGAGCCCATCTCATCGAGAGCCGAACCTGGGATGTCGGTGGTGAGCATCGGGTGGCTGACTGAATCGTCGCCACAGCGCAGACCGATGAGCATCGGTCGGACGTCGTCGGCGCTGCGCTTTCCTTTCCGCTCGCGTTCGAGGATCAGTTCATGGGCCTCGAGAAGCTGCTCGGCACGCCGATAATCGTCGGCCCCGAGGTGGGGGCTCCAGAGATGCCACGTGCACGACGTGACCGCCTCTTGGAGGGAAACCTTGCCAGTTGGTCGCTCGGCTGCGACGAGTACGTCGAATCCGAACGGCAACGCCTCGCTGAGGCGTCCTGGAAGGCTGTCAAGATCGACGTCTGCAGCGTTCACGTCAGGCTGCAGGTCGATATCGACGTATTCGGCTATCGATTCGCCGCCTGTGGGGAGGGCGAGACCGAAGCTGATCTTGGGGCGAGGGGTGAACCCTTCGCTGGTGGCGACCGGAAGGTTGGCGCGACGCATGGCACGCTCCCACATTCGAGCCGCGTCACGATGGCTGGTGAATCGAACCTTGCCGAGCTTGCTCGACCGAAGCCGGAGCTTCACGTGATTGCTCCGACTGGTTCTCGACGCTTTGGCGTCGCCAGCAACGTCACCGGCACCTCGCCGCCACGCGACAGGTCTTGACCCGTGCCTTGACTGCCTCCTGCCGGCGCGATCGGCGAAGCGACCACATGCTCGATGCCGTACCCGGTGCAGACCCCGCAGTCGTAACACGGTGTCCAGCGGCAATCCTCCACCCCCGACTCGGCGAGGGCGTCTTGCCAGTCGTTCCACAAGAAGTCTTTGTGGAGACCGGCGGTGAGGTGATCCCATGGCAGCACTTCGTCTTCGGTGCGGTGACGGAACACATACCACTCGAGCGATAGCCCTTCGGCTTCGAGCGCCCGACGCCAGCGGTCGAGGCCGAAATACTCGCCCCACTCCTGAAACAGCCCGCCGTCGCGCCAGACGCGCTCGATGACGGCCCCGATGCGCCGATCGCCTCGGCTGGAAATACCTTCTGCCGCGGTGGCGTCCCAGTCGTGCCATTTGAGGTTGACGCCGCGCATGGGCTTGACGGCCTCGCGGAGCAGGATGATGCGGCGGCGGAGCTCGACCTCGGTGGTTTGCCCAAACCATTGGAACGGTGTGTGCGGTTTCGGCACGAAGCCACCCAGGCTGATCGTGACCGCAGCTCGATTGGTGTGGCGTTTGCCGATCTCCACACAGTTGCGAGCGAGTTCGGCAATTCCCAGCGTGTCCTCGTCGGTTTCCGTGGGGAGACCGGTGAGGAAGTACAGCTTGATCCGGTTCCACCCTTGACTGAACGCCGAGTCGACCGCACCGTAGAGATCTTCTTCGGTGATGAGTTTGTTGATGACTTTGCGCAGGCGCCACGATCCGCCCTCTGGCGCAAACGTGAGGCCGCTGCGACGCCCGTTGTTCACTTCGCCGGCCAGACCGACCGTGAACGCGTCGACCCGCAGCGAAGGCAAATTGATGGTGAGCGTGTCGCACGAACCAGGCGCATCGCGGGAATCTTCGAGTACGCCGCGCACCACAGGCTCGATATCAGAGAAGTCAGCTGTGGACAGCGACGTGAGGCTGACCTCGTCGTACCCGGTGCGCTGCAAGCCCTCTCGGATCATGGTGCGAACTTGTTCGGCTGGCCGCTCGCGCACCGGCCGAGTGATCATGCCTGCCTGACAGAATCGACAGCCGCGGGTGCACCCGCGGAAGACTTCCACGCTCAGGCGATCGTGCACCACTTCGGTCAGTGGCACCAATGGCCGCTTCGGATACGGCCACTCGCCCAGGTCGGCCACGGTGCGTTTGTCGACAGTGGCCGGAACGTCTGGATAACGAGGGGTCACCGCTGCGAGGGCGCCAATGGTTTCCCCCGGCAGCGGTTCGAGATACGTCACGTCGTACATCGACGGCACGTAGACGCCAGGCACGCGCGACAAGCGGCGCAGGAAGTTCTCCCGATCGGTGCGTCCACCGAGCTTCCATTCCAAGAACACCGCATTGATGTCTGCGACCACTTCTTCGCCTTCGCCGAGCACTGCCGCGTCGATGAAGTCGGCGAGCGGCTCGGGATTGAATGCGGCGTGCCCACCGACGATGACGACCAGATCGCCGTCGGCACGGTCGGCCGCCCGCACCGGGCAGCCCGCGAGGTCGATCATGTTCAGCACGTTGGTGAACACCAGTTCAGACGACAGATTGAACGCCAAGACGTCGAAGTCGCCCGCGGCGCGGTGGGTGTCGACCGAGAACAGCGGCACGCCTGACGCACGAAGCTCGGCATCGAGATCGCTCCAAGGCGCGTACGTGCGTTCGGCGACGGCGTCGTCGCGTTCGTTCAGGATCTCGTAGAGGATCTGGAGCCCCTGGTTGGGCAGTCCGATCTCGTACGTGTCGGGGTATGCAAAGAGCCACGCCACAGCCTTCCCACCGAGCTTGTCGTGGCGGGGGGTTACAGCGCCGTCCTCGCAGCCGATGTACCGAGCTGGTTTCTGCACCCGGGCCAGGAGCGGTTCAATCCGCGGCCAAAGGGTAGACATGTCGAGAGCAAGCCTACCCCGAACAACAACCCCCACCCCGGACACCCCGAGCCGGGACCCTTCACCAAGTCTGTCGAACAACTCAATCCTGTTCTGAGGCGGGATTGGATGTGGGGAGCGCAAGGCGCGGGAGGGCGACGTTGCCCAATTTTGTTCTGAGCGGTGATCGGCTTGTTCGAGTGCAAGGCGGCACGAACCCGAGCAGCCGCCCAGCCCTTAGCAATGGCACCTACGTTCAAAAGTTGCCTCTTTGCCCGAGTCAGTTTCGTCGAGGCCAAGGCGCGGCGAGCCCGAGCAGCCTTTCGGCTGTGAGCGGCGAGACGGAACGCCGGCATCGGCGAAACTGGCCGGGCAAAGTCAGCGCATGCGGCGCATGTGGACGGACTGGATGATGCCGAACATGGCGAAGTACGTGATCAGGCTCGATCCGCCGTACGAGATGAACGGCATCGGCAGTCCCGTCACCGGCATGATGCCGAGCGTCATGCCGACGTTCTGGAACACCTGCCACAACAGCATCGTGAACACCCCGGCGCACAGGTACGTCCCCAATCGGTCGCGTGACAGTGTGGCGATGCGAACGATTCGGGCGAGCGTGAGCGCGAAGAGCCCGAGCAGCACTGCGCAGCCGACGAGCCCGAACTGTTCGCCGACCGCCGAGAACGGGAAGTCGGCCCATTGCACGGGTACGCGTTGCTGGTTGGTCAGGGGGCCTTGTAGCCATCCTTTGCCCCAAACGCCACCCGTTCCTGTTGCTCGGATCGCGTTGCGCACTTGGTAGACGGCATCTTCGAGCAGCGGATCCGTGGTCTCTTGGTCGAGGAATACCCGAAGCCGTTCTTTCTGATAGTTGTTGACGAACCCGCCGAAGAATGCGGTCGCGACCGTGGTGAACGACAACGCGCTGATCAGCGCGATGTACTTCGGCTTGGCACCGGCAACCAAGAGCACGCCCATGGCGATCGTGACCAGAACCGATGCCGAGCCAAGGTCTGGCTGCAGGATGATCAGCACGGCCGGAACGCCGACCATGATGAGTCCGCCGAGGAAGCGGGCGTAGGTGACCTCGTCGTTGCGATCGTCGGCGAGGTACGCGCACAACGCCAGCAACACCGTGAACTTCGCCAGTTCGGCAGGCTGTACGTTGAATGGTCCGGCGTCGAACGAAATCCGATCTTGGCCGCTTGCGAAGCCAAGCATGAGCAGCAACACCAACAGCACCACGGTGGACCCGTACAGGAATGCGGCGCGCTCCTTCATCCACTCGTAGTCGACCGACATCACGGCGACCATCACGATGACGCCAACGATGGCGAACACGACCTGACGGGTGACGAACGCGTACGGGTCGGCCGCGATTTGGAATCGCGATGCCGAGAAGATCACGAAGCAGCCGGCGACGGTCAACACGCCTTGCAGCGTGAGCAGCACCCAGTCGACGTTGCGGCTGGGGTCGCCCGGGCTCGACCGAATGTTGCCGAGGCCGCTATCGGCCTTACGGTCGAGGAACGGAAATGCCATTGGTGCGTCGGCTCACTCGACCGAGCGCTCGTCGGTGAGCACGCTGCTCGGCAAGAACTCGTGGGTCCAACAGCCGTCTGGCCCGTGCGGCTGATTGACGTCGAGTTCAGATTGCGACGGCGCAGCAACGGTTTGGTTCAGATCGAGCGGTGCGGAGGGAGCGATCGGGTCTGGAACGATGGCTCCAGACAGCATGAGAAAGGTGCACTTGGTCAGCGGAGCGGATGCCTGAGAGCCGTAGCCAGCCTTTTCGAGGAACGACACCACCACGTACGGGTTCTCCAGATCGGGGGTGGTTGCGTCTTGTCCGTCGACGCTGAACGCCGCGAACACCGATGAGTCGTTCCACGGATAGTTGTTGGCACCCTGCGCGGTCCCTGTCTTTCCCGCTATTTGAATCGCCTCGGCCGGGTAGTCGTCGAAGACCTCTTCGCCGGTGGTCGATCGGCCATTTGCACCCGGGCCGGTGATCACCCGGCGCAATCCCTGCACAATGGGATCGCGGATCTCGGCGGTCATCGGAATGGTGCGAACGATGATCGGGCCGCTCTCTTCTGTGTGCAGGGTTCCGCGTGTGAAATCGGCGTACCCGGGCTCGCCATCAGGCACCCCCGGATTCCAGATCGCCTTCAGGATGGTCGGCTGCAACACCAGGCCGCCGTTCGCCAGCGTCCCGTAACCGGTGGCGAGCTGGAGCGGGGTGGCCGACAACAAGCCCTGCCCGATCGACAGCTGCACGTTGTCGCCGACGTAGTAGCTCCGACCCTCGTCGTCGCTGATGATGCCGAGGTCGGCGTACTCGCGTTTCAGCGCAGCGTCGGGGACGGTGCCGTCGAACTCGAACGGCAGCTCGATACCTGTGTCGGCACCGAACGAGAACTGCTCGACCTGTTCTTGGAGCACTGGTTGGAAGTCGTTGTTGACGAAGATGTCCTCGCCAATGCGATAGAAGAACGCATCAGACGACACGGCGAGCGCATCTTCGACCGTGACCGCGCCATAGACGCAGGGTCGGCCGTTCGGGCATGTTGCGTTCTTGTAGATGCAGCGCACGAGCCCGGAGTTACATCGATCGGCTTGCACGCTGTGAAGTTCGTACGTGCCCGTGTCGTTGAAGATCTCGTTTCGGTCGATGAGCCCGGTGCTCAACGCAGAGAACGCGGTGAACGCCTTGAAGGTGGAGCCGAGGTTGTATCGACCCTGGATCGCGCGGTTGACCAGAATCGACTGGTCGGGGTCGATATCGGTGCCGTCGGGGTTCTTCGACGGAAAGATCTCCTGGAACTTGGTTTTCGACAAGCCCGCCTCGAACCAGCGGTTGTCGAACGACGGATAGCTCGCCATCGCCGCAACCTCACCCGTTTGGTAGTTCATGATCAGCGCGGCACCGGCGGGAGCCTTGTACGCCACGCGCTCGGGCGAGGTGATGTCGAGTCGTTCGACACGATCGATCGCGTCTTTGTAGGTGTTCGGGTTGAGCACCGTGACCGTGCGTCTGGCCTTCAGCGTGGTTTCCAACTGTTGCTCGACGAACTGCTGTTGTTCGAGGTCGATGGTGAGTTGGATGTCGAGACCGTTGATCGGCGGCACGTCTTCGATCACCCGGATCGGCCGTTCCGCCGCATCGACTTCGATTCTCTGGTAGCCCCACTCGCCGTGGAGTTCACGCTCGAAGTACCGCTCGACGCCGAATTGGCCGACCCGTTCGCTGAGCAGATAGCCCTCAGCCTGCCGATCATCGACTTGCGCCTCGGTGATGGCCCCCATGTAGCCGATGATGTGCGAAGCGTGCGGCGCGTATGGATATACCCGTTCCCACTCGGTGAGCACCTTGACTCCGGGAAAGTCCTCGACACGCTCGAGGATCGCGATGGCCGTGGGTTCGTCGATACCCCGCTTGATGGGAAACGGCAAGAACGGGCTGTCGGCCAGCAGGTCGTAGCGGGCCTCGAGGTCCTCGACGGGTACCTGGACCCAGCCAGACAGTCGCGTGAAGATCTCGGTGCGTTGCGTTTGACGGCGGAGCAACTGATAGTCGACGGCGACGGTGAGCACCCGCTTGTTGCCGGCGAGCACGCGGCCTTCACTGTCGAAGATTCGGCCGCGCTCGGGTGGAATGCGAACGAGACGTGTCGATGAGATGTCGGCGCGTTCTTGCAGCTCGTCGGCTCGTACGGTCTGCAGGAACCACAGTCGAACACCGAGCAGCGAAAACAGGATGACGCCGACCAGCCCGAGCAGGCCGAGGCGGGTCGCGCGCCGATCAATCGCCATGGCGCAAGTCTCGCACAATATGACAGTTTGATGACAGCAGGAGCGCACGCATCAGGAGATCACCCGTGTACTGCAGCTCATTCGCGGGGTGCCTTCCACACGGGTGGTTCGATCTGCAGTGCCCAGCGGGCCAGTGGTACGAGCACCAGACTGAGTATCGACGCGCTCACCGCGACGACAGGAACCACGGTGGCCAGATCGGGCGTGAACGCATTCTCCTCGCCCACGAAACGTCGGATCGTGGGAACGAGGAACTCCCCCACTGCCGACGCTCCGCCGACGAAGATGGCCGCAAGCCACCACGTGGTGTCGATGCGGATCACGTCGAGCCAGCCTGCCAGATAGCCGGCCATCCCCATCGCGATCGACGTCGATCCCAGCGGGCTGCCTGACGACAGATCGAAGATCAGTCCCAAGACAAACCCTGCGATCGCGCCACGTTCTGGCCCGCCCACAACTCCGGCAGAGGCCGCAAACGCCAAGACGACCTGCACGATGACGCCAAATGGTTGCAGGTTGACGAACAGCGTCTTTTGAATTGCCAACAGAATCATGCCCAGTGGCACGACGCGAGGTAGCGAGCTGTGCCACAAAGCAGCGAACATCAACCACCGCCGAGCTCGGTCGATGGCTGGTACAGCAGCACCATCAAGAAGTTCAGCCGGCCGATGTCGGCGCTCGGTTGCACCTCGAGTTGGTTCCCGGCGACACCTGGAACCTCGATGATGTTGGCGACTACGCCCACCGGGATGTTGGGCGGCGCCTGACTGGTGCGCCCACCGGTGGTGAGTACCTGGTCGCCCACCTTCGCTTCGCCGAACTGGAGTGAGCTGTCGATCAGCCGAACACGGGGCAGCGAGCCTTCGCCGTAGCCGTCGAGGACACCGGTCTCGCGGGTGACTGGCTTGAGCGTCGTCGTGGTGGTCGTGCTCGTTGACGACGTTGACGACGTGGGCGTGCCGGTGATGTCTCCTGGCACGACACCCGAACCGGGTACCACTCCGGGCAACGCCGGTGTTGTCGTGGTGATCGGCGATGTGGTCGATGTGGTCGTGCTGCTGACGAAGAACGGCGGCGTGGTGGTCGTCGTCGTGGTGGTGGTCGACGACAGGTCGTCGGCGATGTCGGGCAATGAGTCGAGCGGGAAACCGGTCGGCGACGTGGACGGCGGCGGCTCTTCTTCTTCAGCTGCCTCCTCGGACACGACCTTGACTTCCACGTGGTAGCTCAGGTCGGTGACCAACATGACCACGCTCGTTTCCGGATACGCCCGAGTGATCTTGCCGACCAGTCCAGCCTGATTGATCACCGGCATGCCGGTCCGCACTCCGTCGGTGGTGCCGCAGTCGACCTCCACGACCTGCAGGTCGTTCGATCCGCTCACGCCAATCGAGCTGCACGGCACCTTGTCGAGGTCGGCCAGTGAGTCGAGGTTCAGCAGCGCCCGGAGTTCTTGGTTCTCGGCGAGTGCGTTCTGGTTGGCGATCTGGTCGGCGCGCTGCTGGTCGAGCTGCTCTCGCAGGATCTCGTTCTCGCGCTTCAGATCGTCGACCTCGGTGACGCCGCTCCACACGCGCTCGACCGGCTTCGTCACCACCTCAGCGGCGATCTCGAACGGCCGGAAGGCGTAGTCGAAACCCGAGCGGGCACCGTCGAGCAAGGCGTTGCCGCGAAGATCGATCGTGATCAGCATGATCGAGGTGAGTAACAGGATCAACATTGTTCGGCGCCTGCCGGCGTTGTAAATAGCCATGGGCTCGCGAGATCAGTCGTCGCCGCCGAGAGACATCAGACCGCGCATGGCGTCGATGTTCTCGAGGGCTCGGCCCGACCCGATGACCACGCTGTACAGCGGCTCATTGGCGACTCGGACCGGCATTCCCGTTTCGTGCGCCAGGCGAAGGTCGAGCCCGCCCAGCAGTGCGCCGCCACCCGTGAGCGTGATGCCGTCTTCCATGATGTCGGCAGCCAGCTCAGGTGGGGTCTTGTCAAGCGTCGTCTTCACGGCGTCAATGATGGCACTGACCGGCTCGGCGAGGGCTTCGCGCACGTGCTCGGTGGTGAACTGGATGGTGCGCGGCAAGCCCGACACGAGGTCACGGCCACGGATGTCGGCGGTGAGCTCCTCTTCCATCGGCCACGCCGAACCCATCTGAATCTTGATTTCTTCGGCCGTGCGGTCGCCGATGGCCAGCGAGAACTCTTTCTTCACGTACTGCATGATCGCGTCGTCGAGTTCATCGCCGGCAACGCGGACTGATTGGGCAGTGACGATGCCACCGAGGCTGATGACCGCGACTTCGGTGGTGCCACCGCCGATGTCGACGATCATGTTGCCGCTCGGCTCGTGTACGGGAAGGTCGGCACCAATGGCCGCAGCCATCGGTTCTTCGATGATGTGCACGGGCTTGCGAGCACCTGCGTACTCCGCGGCGTCCTGCACGGCACGCTGCTCGACACCGGTGATACCAGACGGCACACAGATGATCATGCGCGGCTTGGACCATTTCGACGCGTGCACCTTCTGGATGAAGTAGCGCAACATCTTCTCGCACACTTCGAAGTCGGCGATGACGCCGTCTTTCAAGGGTCGAATGGCCTTGATGTGGTTGGGGGTGCGACCCATCATGCGCTTCGCCTCGACGCCAACTGCGACGGGGCGACCGTCGTTGATGTTGACAGCAACGACCGAGGGTTCGTCGAGGACGATGCCAAGGCCGCGAGCGTAGATCAGCGTGTTTGCGGTGCCGAGGTCGATCGCTAGGTCGCGTCCCAAGCTCAGCGGGTTACTTCGTGCCATATCGACCTCCCTCCGGGTGCCGTCGGTGCATTGCTATCAGTCGTCGGGCAAGGCTGAACGTCAGCCCTCACGACGATGCTACAGATTCGGGAAGAAGATGCCGATCTCGCGCTGCGCGCTGGCCAGCGAGTCGCTGCCGTGGACCAGGTTTTCGGTGAACAGGATGCCGAGATCGCCACGGACCGTACCGGGCTCTGCGGTGCGAGGATTCGTGGCACCCATCATCTTGCGGACGACTTCCCACGTGTCTTCTGGACCTTCGATGACCATGGCGACGACTGGGCCGCGCCCCATGAACTCCACGAGGTCGGCGTAGAAGCCCTTGCCCACGTGCTCTTCGTAGTGCCGTGCGAGGGTGTCACCGTCGAGGGTGCGCAGCTCCATCGCGACCACGTCGAGGTTCTTCGCTTCGAAGCGACCGATGATGGAACCGACGAGTTTGCGCTCGACAGCGTCGGGTTTGAGAAGGACCAGAGTGCGATCAGACATGGCTGACAAGGCTATCGGCGTAAATGTGCTACGGCCTCAGGTCGCGGAGGGCGGAGCGTGCGGCACCGGCGACGTAGATGCTGCCGGTGGCGAGGATCGCGTCATCGGCGTCGGCATTGCGCAGCGCTGCCCGGCATGCCTGTTCGACGGTGTCGTGGACGTTCACTTCGTGGCAACCCATGTCTCTCGCGGCGCGTGCGACGTCGATGGCCGGCACACCGCGCGGGGTCGGTGCGGTGCACACGTGCAGCACGTCGAACTCATCGGCTCGCAACGCCGCCAGCATTGCAACTGGGTCACGGAGCGTGCCGACGACGAGGATGCGGCGGCCGTCCGGATCGAAATCGCCGAAGAACACTTCGGCACACACGTCAGCGCCAGGCGGGTTGTGGGCAGAGTCGATGATCGTGAGCGGTTGTACTCCGAGCACCTCGAAACGACCGGGCATTTCGACGTTGGCGAAGCCTTCTTGCACCACGTCTTCGGCCAACGGTGCCGCAAAGAACGTCTCGACGGCAACCAGCGCGACCGACGCGTTTTCGCCTTGATGCGCACCGTGCAACGGTAAGAACAAGTCGGAATACAACGTGGTCGGCGTGCGGATGTCGAGCGAGCGACCGCCGATGGCAAGCGCGTTGTCGACCACTTCGAAGTCGAGGTCACGAACCAGCGTGGAGGCACCGCCTTCGCTTCGAAAGATCTCGACGAGCGCAGCGTCGAGTTCGCCGATGATGGCGGCGCTGCCAGGCTTGATGATGCCTGCCTTCTCCGACGCGATGTGGGCCAAGGTCGGCCCCGCGAACTCGGTGTGGTCGAGCCCGATGTTGGTCACCACGGCGACTTGGGCGTCGACGACGTTGGTTGCGTCCCAGCGGCCAAGCATGCCCACCTCGACGACTACCACGTCGACGGCGACGTCGGCAAACCAACGGAATGCGGCAGCCGTGACTGCCTCGAAATACGACGGACGCACACCGACGATCGCTTCGAGATCGGCAATGGCGGCGATCATCTCGGCGAACTCTTCATCGGAGATGGGTTCGCCGTTACGACGAACCCGCTCGTTGATCCGCTCCAGGTGCGGACTGGTGAGCGAGCCCACCACAAGTCCTTGAGCCATCAGCAATCGCGTGATCATCTGGACCGTGGAACCCTTGCCGTTGGTGCCAGTGACGTGGATGACCGGCTGTGCATGCTGCGGGTCGCCCATGGCACCACACAATGCGGCGATCACATCGATCGACGGGTTCTCGATACGACCCGTGGTGTCGTACGAAGCGTGGTCGTTCAGATACGCGAGCGCGTCGTCGAAGTTCACTCGTTGGAGTCAATCAGCGAACGCGACGGAAGGTCGGGCTCAGCTCGCGGCGCGGCGTTGCCGGTTCGGGCTCGACTTGCGCGGCACCAGGGTGGGCAGGGCCTTGTCGCGAACCGTCTCTTCATTGATGACGACTTTGCCGATGTCGGTACGACCCGGCAGGTCGTACATGGACGGCAGCAGGACCTCTTCGAGAATCGCCCGCAACCCGCGAGCACCCGTGGAGCGCAGAACGGCCAGATCGGCAATGGCGGTGAGGCCGTCTTCGGTGAACTCGAGCTCGACGTCTTCGAACTCGAACACCTTCTGGTACTGCTTGACCAGGGCGTTCTTGGGTTCGGTGAGAATCTGGATGAGTGCGTCTCGATCGAGCGAACGCACCACGCCGATCATGGGCAGGCGACCGATGAACTCGGGAATCATCCCGAACTTCACGAGGTCTTCGGGAAGCACCTTCGAGAACAGTTCGCCCGGGTCGGAGTCACGCTTGTTGCGGACGGTGCCATGGAACCCGACCCCCTGCTGACCGATGCGCCGCTCGATGATCTGCTCGAGGCCAGCGAACGCCCCGCCGAGGATGAACAACACGTTGGTGGTGTCGACGGTGATGAACTCTTGGTGGGGGTGCTTGCGACCGCCCTGCGGGGGCACTGATGCTTGCGTGCCTTCGAGGATCTTCAGCAACGCCTGCTGGACACCTTCGCCCGACACGTCCCGCGTGATCGAAGGGTTCTCGCTCTTGCGTGCGATCTTGTCGATCTCGTCGATGTACACAATGCCCGTTTCGGCGCGCTTGGTGTCGAAATCGGCGGCCTGAATGAGCTTGAGCAGGATGTTCTCGACGTCTTCGCCGACGTAGCCCGCCTCGGTGAGCGCGGTGGCGTCGGCCACCGCGAACGGCACGTTGAGCATGCGCGCGAGCGTTTGCGCCAGGTGAGTCTTACCGCAGCCGGTGGGTCCCAGCATGAGGATGTTCGACTTCTGCAGCTCGACGTCGCCGCGCCGACCAATGCCGTTGGACTGTTGGTACTGGATGCGCTTGTAGTGGTTGTAGACGGCGACCGAGAGGATCTTCTTGGCCTCGTCTTGCCCGACGACGTAGTCGTCGAGGAACTCACGGATTTCGCGCGGGTTGGGCAACTGGTCAAAGGTGAGTTCACCGGGGTCGGCGAGTTCTTCTTCGATGATTTCGTTGCACAGATCGATGCACTCATCGCAGATGTACACGCCAGGACCGGCGATCAACTTCTTGACTTGCTTCTGCGATTTGCCACAGAACGAGCACTTCAACAGCTCGCCGGTGTCGCCGAACTTGGCCATGTGATCGCTCCCTTCGCGTATCTCGTGATGGTGGTTGGGGCGATGCGCACCCCCGGGTCGGGCACTTCGCCCGCGGCAGCCGACGTTAGTCGACCCGTGGACGTTAGTAGTGCCCGAGCGCTGGCTAGCGGATGGCCGCTGTGGTGTCGACGCTGTCGCGCGAGCTGATCACGAGGTCGATGATGCCGTATTCGACAGCTTCGTCGGCTTCGATGACGAAGTCGCGATCGGTGTCGGCGTGGATCTTCTCGAGCGGCTGACCGGTGTGCTTGGCGAGGATGATGTCGAGCAGGTCACGCATGCGCAGGATTTCCTTCGCGGCCAGTTCGAGGTCGGTCACCTGGCCGTAGCCAACCTGGCCGTGCGGCTGGTGCAACAGCACACGGCTGTGCGGCAACGCCAAACGCTTGCCTTTGGTTCCTGCTGCCAGCAGAACCGCCGCCGCCGAAGCGGCTTGGCCGAGGCAGATGGTGGCGATGTCGTTGCGAACGAACTGCATCGTGTCGTAGATCGCGAACAGGGCGGTGATGTCGCCACCGGGGCTGTTGATGTAGATGTTGATGTCCTTCTCGGGGTTCTCAGACTCGAGGTGGATCAACTGGGCGCAGATCAGCGACGCGATGGTGTCGTCGATGGGGGTCTGCAGAAAGATGATGTTGTCTTTCAGCAAACGGCTGTAGAGGTCGGAGTAGCGCTCGCCACGGCTGGTGGTCTCGACGACGCTGGGCACCATGTAGTTCTGGGCGGTGAGATTCACTTGGCTTCCTCCGTGTCGTCGGCTTCGTCATCGTCATGATCGTGGTCATGGTCATGGTCGTCATGGTCATGGTCATGGTCGCTGTGGCCGAGTACGAGGTCACGGTCGATCGGGTTGCCGGCCGTGTCGACCATGTCGACGTTATGCAGCAACCAGTCCATTGCCTTCTGCTTGCGAATCTGCGACAGCAGTTCGGGCACAGCGTCGTTGGTCTCGTAGACCCGGCGGATCTCTTTCGCCTTCTGGCCGAACTGCATGGCCATGCGGGCGTATTCCATCTCGACGTCGTTGTCACTGACCTCGAGGCCTTCGGCTTTGGCGACGGCCCGCAGTGCAAGGTCGGTCTTCACGGCCTGCTCGGCCTGGGGCCGGAAGTTCTGGAACATCTCCTGCGGGTCTTGACCGGTGGCCGAGAGAAACGCGTTCATGTCGATGCCTTGGCTCTGCAACTGGCGGGCCATCTGCTGGAACTGGTTCTGCACTTCGGCCTGCACCATCGGCTCGGGCAGTTCGGCGTCGACCAGTTCGGCCAAGGCGTTGGCGAGCTTGCCGCCGACGGTGCGCCGGACCTGGTTGAGCTTGCCGGCCTGCAGCTGGTCGGCGATGTCTGCACGCCAATGCTCGATCGACTCGAACTCGCCAGTGTTGTCGGCCACCCACTCGTCGGTGAGTTCGGGCAACTGGAGCGCCTGCACCGACTTCACGGTGACGGTGAAGTCGGCCGCTTCCTCGGTGCCCTTGGGCGTGGTGGTGAAGGTGAGCACGTCGCCGGCGCTGGCACCTTCGAGGTGCGAGTCGAAGTCTTCGGCGACCCAACCTTGGCCCAGCTCGTACGACCAATCTTCGGTGTTGAGGCCAACGACCTCTTCGCCGTCGCGTGTGGCCGAGAGGTCGAGGGTGAGGAAGTCACCGGTGACCGCTGGACGATCGGCATCGGCGAGCGAACCGCTCTGGCGCAGCTCGGTGGCCTGCGCCTCGTCGATTTCTTCTTCCGTGGGCAGCGGTGAATCGAGCTCGATCTGCAACCCGTTGTAGCCGGGAACAACGATCTCGGGGCGCACGAGGCACTCGGCTTCGAACTCGACGATGCCGTCGGTCTCGCCGCCGGTGATCTCGATCGACGGGGTGTCGACGAGATCGACGTCGTGCTCGCGAACAGCCTTCCCGAGGTACTGCGGGATCGAATCGCGAAGCGCCTGCTCGCGGGCTGGGCCGAGGCCGATACGAGCTTCGAGCAGCCGCCGCGGTGCCTTGCCGTTGCGGAAGCCCGGAAGATTCACTTCCCGGGCAATCACCTTGAACGCACGATCGATGTCACGGTCGAACTCGGCCTCGTCAACCTCGACGTAGAGCTTGACTTTGTTCCCCTCGAGGGGTTCAACAGAAGATTTCACAGGTCGCCAACTCTATCGGCGCGGCCCGAAACCCATACCCGGCCAATCACCCGGCTGAGTCCGCCTCGGCGGTGACGGTTGTTCGTCTCGGGGGCTCGACTGCCTAGACTCGGCGCCGATGGAGATCTGGAAGCCGCACGCGCTCGCGAAGCCCCACGCCGACCAAATCGATCTGAAGATCGGCGATCGAGTTCGCACCACCGCTGAGGTCACTGGCGTTCCCGTGGGAACCGAGGGTCGGGTCATGTTGGCCAACGGTTTCAACTGGCAGCGCTACCGAATCCTGTTCGACAACGGCGAAGAGATCGGCCACCTCGATCACCGCCAGCTCGAGCCGATCGGCCGCACCGCCAAGCGGCTCGCCAAACGCGCCGCCAAAGCCGCCCGCTAGCGAACGCCGCGGAGTTCCCTACTCACCGAGGTCGAACTCGTCGATGATGGCGTGCGTGTCGCGACCGAGCGTCAGCGGACGGGTCGCAGCAGTGCTGGCGACACGCCGTTGCGGCCGGGCTGCCACCTCCATCGGGAGCGCCGACACACACTCCCCTAGTGTCGCGACATCAAGTACCTCGAGATGTCGCCGCTGGACTACAACACGTTCATCTCGTCGGCGTACGCCGACGGCTATCTCGCCGGGCCTGACCGCTGGGAGGCCATCGCGGTCTCAGGCCCGCCACAACGCATTGCGTCGCCCGGTTCACTCCCCATCGTCGTCGTCGTTGCATGCTCACCAGACGGCCAAGGCCCGCAGGAGGCCGACGTGGTGGTGGCACCCGATGACGTGCCGTCGATCGTGGAGCG
>DATKCX010000100.1:0-3636 GCA_035512975.1 Ilumatobacter sp. | reverse complement strand
CCCAGCGGCCCACGCGGCGTGGTGAGTGACATCAGCTCGGTACCGGTACTCGAGTTGGTCGCGACCGGGCGACGAATTCACGAATCTCCACGATCGCGAGCACCACGAAGAACTGCGCAACGGCGATGCCGGCAACCGTGGCGGACGCGGCGGTTTCGGCGTGGTAGCTGATCGACAACCCGAGTACCACCGACAACCACCCTGAAACCGCGGCTACCAGCATCGTGCGCGGCAGGCGACGAACGACGAGCACAGCAGTGGCCGGCGGTGCCACCAAGAAGCCGAAGACCAACAATGTGCCGACCACCTGGAAGCTCGACACCACCGACAGCGCCAGCAGCACCAGCATGGCGGCATGCGCCAACCCGGGCCGGAGCCCCAACGCCGCCGCCTTTTCTGCGCTGACCGACAGCGCGAGGAACGAGCGGTGGCCGAGCACGAGTGCGATCACGGTGACGACGAGCACGCCGACACCCAGCCACAGGTCGCTGTTGCTCACTCCGAGCACGTCGCCGAACAAGAAGCCGGTGAGATCTCCCGCGTACGTGTCGTTGCGGCTGATGATGACGACGCCGAGTGCCAGCATGCCGACGAACAGCAGCCCGATGCCGGTGTCGTCGGACAAGCGGGTGGTGCGGTGTACCAAGTTGACGCCGAGCACCATCACCAACGCGCTCGCCAACGCACCGAGCGTGAGGTTGAACCCCCAGATGACCGCCAAGGCGATGCCGGGAAGCACGCCGTGAGCCAACGCATCACCCAGAAAGGCCAGTCCGCGAACGACCACCCAGGTGCCGATGAGCGACGTGATCGTGGCGGCGAGCAAGCCACCGATCAGCGCCCGCTGGGTGATACCGGAACCGAACGCGTCGGTGAAGAATTGGATCATTCGATCACGAGCCGCCACTCACAGCGTCGGCCAACAGCGCGTCGGCAATCAGTTGGGCATCGGTGCGCATCAGCCCAAGATACGTGTCGGCACCGGAACCCGCGTCGCCGAGGCTCTCGGTGAACAGTTCGACGATGGTGACATCGCCGCCGACTTCGGCGGCCAGAGCCTCAGCCAACTGCGTGGACTGCGTGGTCTCGGCAAAGATCACCGGCACCGACTGAGTTCGGAGGAGATCTGCGAGGTCTTCGAGTGCTTTGGCCGACGACTCGGCGTTGGTGGTGAGTGAGGGCACCACTGCGCCTGCCACCACGAAGTCGAACCGGTCGGCGAAGTAGCCGAACACCTCGTGATTGGTCACGATCACACGGTCGTCCGGTGGGATCGGTGCCAGGAGTTCTTTGACCTCGGCCACGAGGTCGGTCAGCTGCGCGACGTACGCGGCGGCTCGATTCGCGGCAACCGCGGGGTCGACTCCGGGGAGTTCCCCGATCACCGAGGAAAGCGCTGTCACGGCGTCAGCGATGCGCAGCGGATCGGTCCACAGGTGCGGGTCGTCGGCACCGTGGTCGGCGTGGGCTGCATGCTCAGCTTCAGTCTCGCCCTCGTGATCCTCATCATCGTGATCCTCGTCGTGATCCTCGTCGTCGTGATCTTCGCCTTCGAGCAGTTCCACATGATCGGCGAACGAGAACGACGGCGTGCCCCCGTCGATCACCGAGTCGATCACCCCGTCAAGTCCCGCTTCGAAACCAGCACCGTTGACGATGAGCAGGTCGGCACCTTCCATCGCGGTGGCCTGCTTGGCAGACGCCGCGAACTCATGTGGGTCGGCACCGGCCGGCATGATCACCTCGACGTCGATGAGGTCGCCGAAGGTGGCAACGACGACATCACCGAGGATGTTCGTGGTGACCACGACCTTGGGGACGCCTGCCACATCGCCGGCAGAATCGGCTGGTTCGTCACCCCCGCATGCGCTGGCAGCGAGCGCGAGAGCGACCGAAGATGCGAGAGTGAGAATCTTTCTCATTCGGCTAACCTAAGGTCATCGGTATCGACCTGACAACCCCCGTGATCGAATTTCGCGACGTCGAAGCGCGGCGTGGCGGATGCACCGCGCTGCGCGCCGAGGAGTTGACGATTCGCAGCGGGACGACGTGCTTGGTCGGGCCGAACGGGTCGGGGAAATCCACGTTGCTGCACCTCATCGCCGGGTTGATCACACCGTCAGCCGGCACGATCACACGGCTGGCCCGGGCAACGCAGAACACTCGCGCCGGCCTCGCGTACGTGTTGCAGAGCCAACACATGTCGCCGCACCTGCCGGTCACGGCCCGCGAAATCGTGGCGCTCGGAGTTGCCCCGTCGGTAGGCCCGTTTCGGCGAATCGGTCGCGAAGAGAAACGCCGCATCGACGACGCCATGGAACGGCTCGAGATCACCGACCTCGCCAACCGACATGTGTCGGCCATGTCGGGCGGCCAACGCCAACGAGTGCTCATCGCCCAAGGGTTGGCGCAGGGAGCCGACATTCTGCTTCTCGACGAACCGGTGGCAGGTCTCGACATCGCGTCCATCGCTGCGATTCGGCGGGTCATCGACGGCGAACGCGACGCAGGGCGAACCGTCATCGTCGCCACCCATGACCTGGGCGAGGCAGCCGAGGCAGACCATGTCGTGCTGCTCGACGGGTGTGTCATCGCATCTGGTGCCCCGAGCGACGTACTCACGCCCAGCAACCTGCGTGAGGCCTACTACGGGCGGATTCTCGACCTCGACGGTGTCGCCGTGGCGCTCGACGATGGTGCTCACCACGATCACCACGGCCACAGTCACGAGCAGGGCCACAGTCACGATCACGACACCCATCCAGAAACGCACGATCACTCAGCACGCGATCGCGACGAGCCAAACGGGCAGACGCAATCGGGCAGCCGCGACGGTCAGCCGCAGTCTGGGCAGAGGCCGTAGATGTCGATGGCGTGGCTGCTGAGCGTGAAGCCCTCACGCGCCGCGACGTCATCGAACGCCTCGTCGAGCGCCGACTCGATCGGGTCGGCCAACGTGACATCGCGAACCAGCCCACATTGTTGACAGATCAGATGGTGGTGATGCTCGGTGAGCGACTCTGCCAGCTCGTACCGCGAATGATCATCGCCGGTGACCAACCGCCGCACCACGCCAGCACCTTCGAGCAATGACAGATTTCGATAGGCCGAACTCGTGGCCAGATCGGGAACGAGGTCGAGCAGCTCGGGGAGCGTGACCGGTCCGCCAGCAGAGCGCAGCGCACTCACGATGGCGCGTCGACTCGTGGTGTAGCGCAGATCGGCCCGATCGAGTCGCTCGACGATCGATGCGTCGACCGCTCTGTCGCCAGCCAGTTCGACCACCGAATCAACAGGTGCACCGTGACGCGCAGACGGCCCAGCCGTAGGGGCCGGGCCGTTGCTTCGAGTTGTGTTGCGAGGCGTGGTCCGACCCCGGTTCGTGGCACCCATGGTGCTTCGAACCTAGCGGCACGAGGCGCTACCCACCAGAAGTCGGGCTACCTGGCGGGGGAGATCACTCGGTCGGTGGCGTCTGTATCGACGACGCCGTCATCGTTCCCGAGTCCCTCCGCTGCGAGTCCGTCGACTTGCGCAACCTGGCCGTCGATCTCCACCGACACGACTCCGGGAAGATCCGCCAACGCGTCTTGCAGCGACGTGCGCCGCGCGTCGTGGTCGACCTCGGTGAGCTCA
>DATKCX010000099.1:0-3750 GCA_035512975.1 Ilumatobacter sp. | reverse complement strand
GCTCGCACCCGTCTCGACGAGGGCCGATTCGGTGCGTGCGAAGTGTGCGGGAAGCAGATCGCAGTCGGCCGCCTGGAAGTCATTCCATGGGCCGACACCTGCGTCGGTTGTTCATAGATCCGAATCTCGCGGTCCACGAGCAAGCGACAACTGGTCACACGACCGGCTGAATCACGCCTGTCTGCCGTCGATCTCGGCGAGCACCTCGCCGATGATGCCGGTTGCGGTGTGGGGTGCCAGCACCTCACCACCCTCGGCTTCGGCAACTTCATCCGCGAATGCCTTCACCGACGGCGTGCCGCCGACCAGCACGTGTCGCAACGCTTCGCCGCCAGCGGCCGGGTCATCGAGCGCATCGACCGCGTCGGCGACGTGATCGGGATCCTCCGCCACCGCATGCACGACGGCCATCGCCTGTTCGCGACCGGAAGCGGTTGACACGGCGTCGCCGCGATCGGGATTCTGCTCGTGGTCCCACTCGGCGAGCGCTTCGACGTAGCCCGGCTGGCCGGGGTGAATGACCATCGAACCGGGCTCGCCTGTCTCCGGTGCGTCGCCTGAGACTTGCGTGTCGTCTGCATTGTCGGCGTCGTGTCTTCCAGCCGCGACCGGCACAGTCAAGGATCCATCGTCATGTCGGATAATGCTCATGCGGGAGGCCTACCCAGGGTGGTCGGCCGCCACACCTTTTCGATGTTGTCGCGCTCCGGGCTCAGCTGTCGAAATCAGCTCTCGGCCTTACCCGATCGGAATGGACCAACGGGTTGCTGGTTCACGTTCCCAGAAGCGCAGCGCGGCGCACGTGGCGAGGAAGCTGTCGGCGCTGCCACGCTTCTTCGTCAGCGGCAGGTAGCCGTCGTCGAACTGGTCAGACAGGCCGGCCGCGTCGAACAGCGCGTCAGAAGATTCCGTGCGAGCGACGAACTTGCAGTGTGCGTGTGCATCTCGAACGAAGTCGAGCGCCGGGGCGTGCTGAGCCAGCCACGCTGCTCCGTTGGCCGACGGGATGACAGCGATCGCGTCGTACAACACCGATGGTCCACCGTCGATCTTCTGCTTGGCAGGGTGCACCTTTCCGTCGGAGGCGGTGATGCCGCCGATCGTCGGCGCGATCAGTTCCATCGTCGCGCCAGCTGCCTTCACCGCCGCCTTGAGTGACGCGAGGACCGCGGCATCGGTGTCGTCGGTCACCAGCACGCCGAGCTTGCGGCCGGCGAACGTTCCCGGCGGGTTGCTCAGAATGCTCAGCGGCGGCGACACCGGCAGGTCGACTGGATTGCTTGCTGCTTGGGTCGCGGTGGGTACCGCAGCGAGACCAAGGCCTTGTGCGATGGCCGCGGCCATCGGTTCGTGGACGTTGCGCAAGTTGGCGACCATTCGCTCACGAATCGCCGGTTCCTCGACCTTCGACAGTTCGAACACGAACGAGTCGACGATGTGGCCTTGCTCAACCGCAGTCTGGCTGAGGAAGAACTGGCGTGCTTGGCTGTAGTGATCGGCGAACGTCTCCGATCGCACGCGGCGGGTGTCGCCCGACTCGGGCCGGATGGTTGTCTGGAAGCCACCATCGGGGTCTTCTCGCGGCCCCGACATGGTGCCGGTGCGCGAGTTCGGCTCGTAGTTGACGCGTCCTATCGGGTTCTGCATCGCCATGTGACCGTCTTGCTGGAAGTGGGCCACGGGACACTTGGGAGCGTTCACCGGCAAGTGCGTGAAGTTCGGCCCGCCGAGACGCTTGAGCTGCGTGTCGAGGTACGAGAAGTTGCGACCCTGCAACAGCGGATCGTTCGTGAAGTCCACTCCCGGCACGACATTCGCTGTGCAGAAAGCCACCTGTTCGGTCTCGGCAAAGAAGTTGTCGACCACTCGGTTCAACACGAGGCGACCGATCGGGCGCACGGGCACCAACTCTTCCGGAATCAGTTTCGTGGCGTCGAGCACGTCGAAGTCGAACTGGTCGGCGAACTCGTCGTCGAACGCTTGGATGCCGAGCTCCCACTCTGGGAAGTCTCCCGCCTGAATCGAGTCCCACAAGTCACGGCGATGGAAGTCGGGGTCGGCTCCGTTGATCTTCACTGCCTCGTTCCACAACACCGATTGCATGCCCAACTTGGGAGTCCAGTGGAACTTGACGAAGGTCGCCTTGCCGGCGGCGTTGACGAGGCGGAACGTGTGCACGCCGAAGCCCTGCATGAATCGGAACGACCGTGGGATGGCCCGGTCGGACATCTGCCACATGAGCATGTGGGTGGTTTCCGGCATCAGCGACGCGAAGTCCCAGAAGTTGTCGTGTGCCGACTGCGCCTGGGGGAAGCCGCGGTCCGGCTCTTCCTTCACCGAGTGCACCAGATCGGGGAACTTGATGGCGTCCTGGATGAAGAAGACCGGGATGTTGTTGCCGACGATGTCCCAGTTGCCTTCTTGCGTATAGAGCTTCACGGCGAAGCCGCGGACGTCTCGGGCCAGGTCGAACGAACCTTTGCTGCCTGCAACGGTGGAGAACCGCACGAACGCAGGAGTCTGCTCGCCGGCTCGCTGTAACAAGTCCGCCGACGTGAGGTCGGTCAGCGGTTCATACGTCTCGAAGAAGCCGTGGGCTCCGTACCCGCGGGCGTGGACGACACGCTCGGGGATGCGCTCGTGGTCGAAATGGAAGATCTTCTCGCGCATGACGAAGTCGTCGAGTGTGGTCGGGCCACGTTGGCCGACTCTGAGCGAATTCTGATCGTCCGAAACTGGAATGCCCTGCTGGGTGGTGAGTCGGGCGCGGCCGCCCGACGCCACCTGATGCAACTCGCCGGCATTTCCGGCGTGATCACCGGGCGCGCCCGCTCCGCCAGCCGTCTTCTTCAAGGATCCCGTTTTGGAAGTGGCCTTGCCGGTTGAGGCCTTGGTCTTGGGAGTCGTACGCTTGCGCGCTGGGGACTTGGGCATGGCAATCGACTACCCGATTACCGCGCTGCCAAACCGCGTCACGATCCCCACTTCAACACGAGCACCACTTCCGTCAGCGGTTGCCCACGACGCGCTGATCAGCGATCACAGACCATCCACATCACATCCTGCTCGACCTCCGTTGTACGGTGGTCGAGACGGAAGCCCAGCTTCTCCGCCACCCGAAGCGACGGTGCGTTCCATGACCCGATGGTCGCCCAGATTCGATTCCGACCTGTGTCGAACGCAGCGTCGAGCAGCGCGCGAGCAGCCTCGGTCGCGTACCCGTACCCATGAGCGCTGGGCAGCAGCTCATACGCCAGCTCAGGCTCATCGAGCGAGCAACGCCCAACGACGATCGCGACGTATCCCAAGGCTTCGCCATCGGGTCGCTCACGGAGCACCAGCGCCCCGATACCCGTGGTCTCGATCGTCTCCGTCATGGCGTCGATCCGCTGGAGCGCGTCCGCAACGGTGAACGTGCCCGTTCCCCGAGCGTTCAGCAACTCCGTGAACCACTCCGCGTCGCTCGGTTCCTCCGGCGTCAAGATCAGCCGCTCGGTATCGATTCGCGCGGGCATCGGCGAGTGCGTCATCGGCTCAAGGCTCGCCGGACTTGGCGCTCATCGCAAGCCACATGTCTGCGCCGACACCGGTGAGGTCGGAGAGGGCCCGGTCGCGTGCGTTGCTTCGCGTTGCTTTGAGCCCGGCGGTCAGGCGGCTGTGAGGGCGGCGACTCGTTGTTTGATGATGTGGTTGAGGCGTTCGACTTCGTGGGGGTCTTCGGGTTCGTACCCGAAGTAGGGCGTGGCGGGT
>DATKCX010000098.1:0-3003 GCA_035512975.1 Ilumatobacter sp. | reverse complement strand
TGGTCTTCTTCGACATAGGGACGTGATCCTACGACCGCTGAGCCTCAGGTCCAACCGATCGCTCACCGTTCGACCGCCGGAACTTGCGGACCATTACGCAGCAGCCCAGTCGAGGAGCTCGGGGGCGCTCCATGTGTTGACGATGCGGTCGAGGGGCACGTCGCGTTCCGCGGCCCGGTCACAGCCGTGAGGTTGCCACTCGAGTTGGCCGGTGGCATGGGCGTCGGAGTCGATCGAGAACCAACATCCGTACTCGACGGCGAGGTCGATCAGCTCGCGAGGCGGGTCGAGGCGTTCGGGCCGACAGTTGATCTCGACTGCCGTTCCGAACTGTGCGCACGCTGCGAACACGTAGTCGGCGTCGAAGGTGGACTCGGGCCGTTTGCCGATCTTGCGACCGGTGCAGTGTCCCAAGATGTCGACGTGCGGGTTGGCGACGGCCATCACCATCCGCTGGGTCATCGCCTTGGAGTCCATTCGCAACTTCGAATGAACGCTCGCCACCACCACGTCGAGCTGCGACAACATGGAGTCGCTGAGGTCGAGCAACCCGTCTTCGAGAATGTCGACCTCCATGCCGGTGAGGATGCGAAAGTCGATGCCCGCGGCGGCGATGTCGGCGTTGATCTGGGAGATGTCGTCGAGTTGGCGTGCCAGCCGCACCTCGTCGAGCCCGTGTGCCACCGTGAGCCGAGCGGAGTGATCGGTGAGCACCATGTAGTCATGGCCGAGCGCGATCGCAGTGCCTGCCATCTCTTCGATGAGGGCCCCGCCATCGCTCCAGGTGGAATGCATGTGGCAGTCGCCCCGGAGCGCAGCGCGGTACCGTTCGCCGTCGGGGGTGATCGACACCTGGGATTCCGCCTCGATCTTGGCGAGGTAGCTGGGAACGACTCCTGCAAGCGCTTCTGCAATCACCGAAGCGGTCGCCTCTCCGATGCCCTCGAGGTCACCGAGTCGGTTGTCGCGGGCGCGCTCGGCGAGTTCGACCGGGTCGGTGGAACGCACCACCTCGAGCGCCCGTACGAACGCCTTCGTTTTGTAGGGCGAGGCGAGCGCTCGATCGAGGCAATGGATCACTCGACCCAACGCTGCTTCGGGTGACATCGGAGCCTCGAGGGCCGGAGAGGTTGCGAAGCTCACAACGGCGGGATCTCGGGCAGGATCGTGGCCACCACCAGAGGCGGCACCGCGAACGTTCCGTCACCGACCAACACCACTTCCGGCGCGGCGGTGTTCGCTGCCGGGACCAGCGTCGACACGTAGAAGGCGTACGGAGTTCCGACCGCGACATCAGCGTTGAAGTAGTCGCCGTAGCCGGCGGCCTCGATCGCTGAGAGGTCGCACAAACCGAACGTCTCGCTCACCTCGCGGCCGTCGACGACGATCGACATGGTCGGGATGGTGTAACCCGGTGCTGTCGGCTCGTCGGAGATCGTTGGCGTGGCAATACCGATGATGGCGAGACAACGACCTTCCGGCGTGGGCGGCGACTCGATCAGCCCGCGCACCACTACATCCCATGCGCTGCCCAACCCGTCGTCACCGAGATTCACGACCGTGCCGACCGGCAACTGCTCGCCGCCCACCGGATTTCCGGGAACGGGGGTCACCGGCGGGGGGCTGACCACCGTGGGAGCAAACGCATACGCGGTGCCGCCGAACCCGGCGTCGCCGACCAGTACCGCCTCGATGCTGCCGGCGAAGCGCTCCGGCACGAAGATCTGGCTGTAGTACGGGTACTGCGTACCTGCGGTGACAGCGGCCTCGTACAGGTCGTCGCGGCCCGCCAGCACGCCGTTCGCGTCCTCGCATTGACTGAACGCACCCCCGAAGTATCGACCGTCGGCCACGATGCCGATCTCTGGTGCGTCGTATCCGCTCGACAAGAGACCGGTGATCGTGACCGGAGTGGCGACTCCGACGACGCCGTAACACACCCCTCGGTCGTCGGTGAACGAGTCGACCTGCTGGTCGACCAGACCATCCAACGTGACACTCCAAGAAGACGAATCGAAGGGGTTCTCGTAGACGTACGCCGTACCATCGGCCATCGGTGCCGTCGCGACACCCAATGGCGCGCCGGGCTTCAGTTCGGCTTGCGGCGCGGGGCTGACCGGCCCTCGGAAGTAGGTGCGGGTGGCGTCGGCCGCGCCGACGACGAGCAGCAGATCATTGAGATCGGTGGATTCGGGAACCTGGAACTCGGTGTACACCGGGAACTCGGTGCCGATGGTGCCAGATGCTTCGAACACGCCGGTCCAACCCGCCGCCTCGATCTCTTCGTACTCGCACGCTCCGTACGCCTCTTCCTGTTCCTCGCCGTCGATGATGAGGTTCATGGGCGGCGAGTCGTACCCGTACGACACGAAACCCTCGACCGCGGTCGGTATGAGGGTGGCGTACACGATGAGGCAGATGCCGTCGGTCGGCTCGTATGCGGTTCCTTCGCTGATCGCCACGACCGATCCCGACCACGACACGTCGGCGTAGGGCGAGTCGTAGGTGAACTGCGCGGTCGCCGGGTCGCCGAGCAGTATCGCCGTGTCGGGCGTGGCACCGTCACCGCTGGCCGGCACCGTGGTTTCGGGGACCTCCGTGGTGGCAGTCGTCGTCTCCGGAGTGGCCTCCACGGTCGTTGCGGGCGGCAGTGTGGTGGTCGTGGTGGTGGTGATGGCCGGGGCGATCGTGGTGGTGGGGATTGCGATGTTGATCGCGAGGGTGTCGTCGCCGTCATCGTCGTCTCCGCCCAGCACAACCGCCCCGATCACGGCGACGATCGCAACTGCTGCGAGAGCGATCCACCCGATCACTGGCAGCTTGGCCACCTTGCGGGTGAGGAACGACTCGTTCGGCGGCCCGTCGGACGCCAGGGGCACCGTTGGCGGGAAGAGCGGTGCCGAGCCCGGGGCAGGTGCCGCGAATGGGTCTCCGCTCGGCTGTGTCGGCATCGCCGCGGTCGGGGCGGGTGGCGGCGTGTTTGCGTCGTCCATGGGAGGTGGA
>DATKCX010000097.1:0-5379 GCA_035512975.1 Ilumatobacter sp. | reverse complement strand
GGTCGCTTGCATCACCACGGGCGATCAAGCGGTGCCCGTGCGGATTGGGATGCATGCTCCCGTGAATCCAGGCCGACGGCAGGTACCGCGCCAGCGACCCGCCGGCCGGATCGAGATCGATGTGATTGATCCCCGACTTGTGATCGCGCGTCGAGCCGTCCTTGCACAACCGGTGACCGGCCATCGCCTCCGCCCCCTCCTCATACACCTGCACTCCCGGAACGGCGGCGGCCGAGATGGCGATCTGTTCGTTGAGTGCCGTGGTGAAGTCTCGGACGAACGCATGCTCCGACGCATCGAGCCCCAAGCCGCACGTGTGCGCATCCACAACGAGCGGGTACGGAATCACGATCACCGGAGTATCGGGCACCTTAGCGATCACCGCCTGGTATGTGTTGATGAGTGTCTCCCCGAGTGCTTCCACGTTGTTCAACCACAGCGTGCGCCGCTCGTCGCACGAGCGCGGCAACAGGCACGCTTGCACGATCGTGGAGAACCCGACGTCGTTGCCGCCGATACTCAGCAGCACCACGTCGAACTGCTCGAACTCCGCGGGCGTGAAGTTGGCGAGTTGAGGCAGCAACCCGGCGACAGAATCAGCGGCGGCACGGTCGTCGTCGGTCCACTCGTCCTTGCAGCGCTCGTCACCTTTCGCCATCTGGCCGCACCTGGTGAGGTCTGCGGCCTTCGCTCCCGAACACGCAACGAACGTCAGGCTGGCCTCGAGGTCCGACGCCACCAGGTACGGGTGCGCTGTCGCCGCCCTGCGGCACTCGTTGCGTTCGTCGCCCACCTGGTTCGTGCCCGGGAAGTAGCGATCTGCGCCCTCGCCGGAGATGAAGGAGTCGCCGATCGCAAGTATCCGCATGTCAGAGTCGGGATGTGGGTCGAGCGGTTCAGCAGTGGCTGGGTCGGTCATCCCCCACACCGCAATGAACCCGATCAACACCACGAGGATGATCCCTTCGCCTCGCCACACGAACCACGAACTCAGCACCACGACGAACGCGAACAACACCGCCGCTGCGCCCGCCGACCGCAACACCGTCATTGCGACCGCTGCGCCCACCGCCAACAGAGCAGCGCCCACCGCGGCAATCCGCCACCCCTGAGACCGCGAACAGGGAATCTGCACCAGTGCCAGCCCCACCACAGACAGTCCGGCGAACATGACCATCACGCCGAACAACAGCGATAACTGGATCGACCAGCGGGCCCCGACGTACACGGCGATCACTCCACCAATGGTGCTGCCGATTCCCCACCACACGGCAGCCTGGACGCCAACCCGGCCAAGATCGACAAGTGACACCGAGGTCTGCTTCAGGTCAACGACCCCGTAGAACGCAAGGACCAGGCCCAGCCAGGCAACCGGAGTCACGCTGCCGAGGAACACCGCGACGAGTACGCCCACCACGATCAGCGCCACCGGACGCACGAACGCAGATGCTGCCGGCCCTTCGCCAGGGCCTTGCGTGCGCCACACCGTGTGCCAACCCATCACCGCGAGCGCAACGATGAGCGTGGCGACAATTCCAAAGACCTCCGAGTTCCAATGGACGGCGACCCAGATCATCCCAAGGCCAACGAGCACCAGGCAGATGAACGCAATCTTCATGGAGCGTGGCGGCGTGTCGCCCAGGAGCTTGCCGAACTCATCGTTCACCCACAGCAACGACGCCGAAATGGCCACGATCCCAATCACCGCTCCGACCAACACCGGCCACACCGTGCTGGCCGACGCCGCCCAGAACAGGGCACCGATTCCGCCCAGTAGACAGACGGCCGCCACCCGTTCGGGCCGCGCGGCCAACTGTCTTGCCACGCGATCCGTCACCCCAGCGCCATCCACCGCGTCAGCCTCGCAGTTCAGCCCGACTTCCCTCAACCGAATTGCAAGGCCGTGGGGGTCCCTCGCCGGTCTCCGCGTAGGCCACCCGGCTACCGCTCGGCAACACGCAGTAGGCGACCCGTGGTGAGGTCATCGGATCGCGGTGCTGCAGCGACCGTTGCATGTGGTGTCCAACCGTGCCAGCACGACCCTCCCTCGAATTCGTTTCGCAACTGTACCGCTCCGCACCAACCCGTTCTGCGTGGCGAGGTGGTTCCGACGGGCTGCCTCAGCGGTGACCGGTTCGGGCGATATCCTTCCGCTGACGATGGGCATGCAAGGAATTGAGCGGCGTCTGGAGCGTATGGTCGAGGGTGTGTTTCGCCGTTCGCACAACTCCATCCGTCCGATCGAACTCGGTCGGCGACTCATCCGCGAGATGGACGACCATCGAACCGTCGATGTGAAGGGCGATCGCGTCGCCCCCAACGACTTCGTGGTACTGCTGTCTGCCCAAGATCTCACCGGGTTTGCCGACATCGAAAGCACGCTGCGAACCGAGCTGGTCGAGGCGTGCCGCGAGTACGCACGAGAAGAGGGCTACCACTTCATGGGCCCCGTTACCGTGGCGTTGCGGGTCGACAACTCGCTCAAGGTGGGCCGCTTCGGCATCACCTCTCAAATCAAACAGAGCGAATCCGGCAAACGACCAGGCACCATCGTCATGCCGTCGGGAAGTCGCGTGGAGTTGCTCGATGGCACGAACCTGGTCGGTCGTCTCGGTGACTGCCGGGTAATGATCAGCGACGGCAACGTCAGCCGCCACCACGCGCAGATCAAACGGTCGGGTAGCGGATTCGTCATCAGCGACCTCGGTTCCACCAACGGCACCAACGTGAACGGCGAGCGACTCGTGGCCGACCACCGCCTCGCCGACGGTGACACCATCACGATCGGCCCGATCACACTCCGCTTCGAGGCGTCCTAGCCTGTACCCCGCCGGTACAACCCCCAGCGAAATCTCACCGCCATGACCGACCAGGTACTCGACATTCTCAAGCTCGTGCTCTTGGCACTGCTGTACCTGTTTTTCGCTCGCGTGTTGTGGGCCGTGTGGAGCGAGGTTCGCCAACCCGCCGCAAACACTCGCCAAGCGCCCGACTACACGCCGAGCGCATCGCCGCTTCCAGGCGGCGCTGGCCCGTCGAGCGCGGCGGGCCGACGCCAACCCAAGCCGAACAAGGGTCGCAGCGGCGTGCCGGCCAGGCTGGTCGTCCTCGAACCGAAGGCACGCGCCGGCACCACGTTCGCCATCGGCACCGCGTCGTCCGGCATCGGCATCGGTCGCGACGCCGACAACATCATCGTCATCACCGACGACGCCTTCATCTCGTCGCACCACGCACGCATCACCCCGATCGAAGGCTCCGTCGTGGTGGAAGACCTTGGCTCGAAGAACGGCACCTACCTCAACGGTGCCCGCCTGTCGTCACGGCGAACGTTGAGTATCGGCGACCGCGTGCAACTGGGCTACACGGTGCTCGAGGCTCAGTGATGGCGAATCTGCGCTGGGGTAGCGCCACTCATGTGGGCCAACTACGGGCCCAGAACGAAGACAACCTCCACGCGTCTGGTGGAGTGTTCGTCGTGGCCGACGGTATGGGCGGTCACCTCGCCGGCGAGATCGCCAGCGAGATCGCGGTGAACCGTCTGAGCGCAGATGTCGACCCGGCGACCGCCACCCTCGACACGCTCGTGGCCGCGGTGAACGACGCCAACAGCGAGATCTACGACGGCTCGATCGTGCGCGCCGATCAGGCGGGCATGGGCACCACGATCACCGCGATCGCTGTGGTGAACGATCCGCACGACGGCGAAGTGTTCGGCGTCGCCAACGTCGGCGACTCGCGTACGTACGTGGTGCGCCATCAGCGGCTGCGCCAGGTCACCATCGACCACAGCTTCGTGCAGGAACTCGTCGCCGAAGGTGCGATCAGCCGCGACGAGGCACGCTTCCACCCGCGCCGCAACATCGTCACGCGAGCACTCGGCATCGAGCCGGCAGTCCGAGTCGACTCGTGGACCATGCCGATCATCCGCAACGACCGGTTCCTCTTGTGTAGCGATGGGCTCGTCGACGAGGTGGGCGACGACGTCATCGAGTCGATCCTGCTCGCCCACCCCGACGACCCCGACGCGGCCGCACAAGCGCTCATCGACGCCGCCAACGAAGCGGGCGGTCGCGACAACATCACCGTCGTCATCGTCGACGTGCTCGACGGCGACGACCCACCAGACCCCACCCAAGAGTTCGACATCATCCCGGTCTGGCGTGAGGACGAATTCGACAACACCGGTGAAGGCGAGATCGTCTCCGATCCGCCCGACGCGCCGACCGACGCCGAATTCACCGACGACTCGGCCACCGAGCCGGAAACCGATGCGGCCGCGGACGCGGCAATCGCTGCCGACCTGGCAGCCCTCGTGGCCGAAACAGACGCCACCATGCCCCGGCCAACCCCGCCAGCCGACGTCACCATCGAGACGGTCGAGCACCCAGCGGAGGCACCCATCAAGCGACGGCGCGGCGGGACGCTCGTGCGGTTCCTGCTCACCGTGGGTGTCGCCGCGGTGATCGTGCTCGGATTCGCGCTGCTCGCGGCGTGGGCCCGCGGCGGCTATTTCGTGGCGTTCAACGACGCCGACGAAGTGGTGGTGTACCAGGGCCGCAAGGAAACGGTGCTGTGGTTCAACCCCACGGAAGAAACCAAAGGCGAGTTCACCCGCGATGAACTCGAACCCGAATCGATCCTGCTGGTCGAAGACGAGCAGGAGTTCAGTTCTCTCGCCAGCGCGGAGCGATTCGTGGCGGAACGTCTCAGCCCGTTAGAACCAGACGACTCCGATCCGACCCCAACGACGGTTGCGACCACGACGAGTTCCACGCCGGCAACATCCACCACGGTGCGCGCCTCCACTGGCCTGTCACCCGGCACCACGTCCGCAACGACCACCACGGAGGGCTGATGTCGGTCGGGGCATTTCCCGTTCCGGCCGCCGTGGTGAAGCGCCGGCGATCGGCCGAGTTGGCGCTGATCGTCATGGCTGCTGCCATCACCGGCGTTGCGTACACGCTCGCATCGCTCGGTGCCAACGCCCAGATTCCCGCACGGATGGGACCGTTCCTGGCGTTGCTGCTGGCACTGATCGCGCTGGCACACATCGCGGTTCGCCTGCTGGCACGCGGCGCCGACCCCACGTTGCTCCCCGTCGTGGTGCTGCTGCACGGCCTCGGGTTCGTGATGATCACCCGGCTCGACGATCGCCTCGCCGGCCTGCAGGCGTTGTGGAGCCTCATCGCGGTTGTGGCGTTCGTGGCGACCCTGTTGTTCGTGCAGCGCGCGGGAGACCTCGCCCGCTACAAGTGGACCTTGTTCTTCGGCGGTGCGCTCGCGCTGATGCTGCCGATGATGCCCCTCATCGGCAACGCCCAGAACGGTGCCCGCATCTGGGTGAAGGCCGGGCCGTTGAACTTTCAACCCGGTGAG
>DATKCX010000096.1:0-2633 GCA_035512975.1 Ilumatobacter sp. | reverse complement strand
CAGCCGTTTCATCAGTTCCACCTGTTCCGCCTGGCGTCGACCGCGGGTGGTGAAGTCTTCGTTCAACGCGTCGAACTCCACCCGGTTCACGCCCACACCCACGCCGAGCACCAGCCGATTGTTCGACAAGATCGCCACCTCGGCCGCCTGCTTTGCAGCGAGCACCGCCTGACGCTGCGGCACGATCAGAATGCCGGTGACGAGTTCCACCGTGGTCGTGCACGCAGCCAGGAAACCGAACAACACCATTGGCTCGTGAAACGCCGTGTCGGAGTCGTACGGGCCGTCGAAGCCACCCGGCCGATCACGCGGCGCACCCAACACATGGTCGTAGATCAAGAGGTGTGTCGCACCGAGTTCCTCAGCGCCCTGCGCGAACGCTCGGATCGCACCCGGGTCGGTACCGAGTTCGTGGTGAGGGATCACGACGCCGAGTTGCATGTCGAACTTCATGTGGCATCTCTATCAGGCGACCCGATGATGTCGTCGGCGTTCACGTGGCCGAAGGTTGCGCGGCTGGCGCGAGCCGGGTCACCATGAACCGCCTCCACCACCACCTCCGCCGCCACCGGAGAATCCCCCACCGCTCCCGCCACCGCTGCTGCTACTGCTCGTGGATGGAGCGGTGTGCGAGCTGTTGATCGACGACATGGAGCTGTACACGATCAACGGAGTCGCCGACAGGCGGGCTGGTTCGGGAACGTTGGCCCGCTCGAGCGCTCTGGACCAAGCCTCGGCCTCACCGAGCGCTACGGCCCAGGCGCTGTATTCGCGAAGCAGGTTGTTGTTCCACGCCCACTCCACATGCTGACCTTCGCTCGCATGGAGGAACCGCCGGAACGATTCGGTGCGCAGCGCGAGCGCCGACCCTTGGGCACTGCGTGCCGGAAGCATGGCGCTGTACGCCCCGAACGCAACCAGAGCCGACAACGCCAGCACCGCGATGATCGCGACCGGCAACCGGCGGAGCAAACCGAATGCCGAGCCGACCGAGCCACCCATGGTCGTCACCCCGACGATGGCAATCACGAAGATCCCCGTGAAGCCACCGCAACCGGCAGCTCCGCCGCGCGACAAGGAAGCGCCTGGACCGCCGTGTTTCCACCAGCCACTCGCCGCGATGCGTTCCCGCTGCTTCGCCGAAATCGACGACCATGCCGCAGCGAACGCTGGGTCGTACTTCCCCGTGATGTAGGGGTCATCGAGCACGAGAATCGAGTCGACCACCGACGCTTCCTCAGGCGACGCCGTCGATCGCTTCGGCCCGCTGGAGATCGCCAGATTGCCATCGGATTTCTCGACAGCCAGCACTTCTCTGCCGACGAGGCCCGAGAAGTACGCCTGGGTGGTGCTGGCGTCGATCCGCTCGCTCAACAGCACGGCCGCCTCCCACGGTTGAATGCCCGGTGGCGGCACGAACTCGATCGTCGCCAGGTCAGCCAGTTCGTCGTCGGCGACGAGCACGGTGGCCCGGCCGGCGTCGGCGGAGGATCGAGCCGGCAAGGTGGTGCCGGGAGCGGGCAGCTCGCCAAAGGCGGCATCAGCAGCTCCCCCGGCGAACACCTCGTTGCGGCCTTTGCGCTTCGAACGCACATAGATGGGAACTACGGTTGCCGCGCTGAGACCGGCGAGCCCGAGGCCGATCAGGCCACTGTTCGTGCCGCCGCGGCGTTCCGGCAAAGGAGGCAACGGGACGGCCGCTGTTTCACCGCGGCCGTTGATCACACCGCCAACGGTGATCGGAGTTTCCGATTCGAGTGGTGCCACCACCACTCGATACTGCCGGTCGCTCATCTGGACGAGTTCGCATTCATCGGTGGATCCAAACGGCCCGGTGAAGCACTCGGTATCGCTCAAATCGAAGCCGTTGAGAATCACTTCCGCTTCTCGCATGTCGATCCGGTACTTGTCGCTGATCGCATCGATCCGGAAGACGCCGTCGTCGAGCTCCACCTCAGGCAGCATGTACTCGATGACGTAGCGGTGCTGACCGCTGACCTCCACGTCGGGGTCGCCGACACGAATGCGGGTCTCGAAGCCCATGTCATCGACGTCGAGATCGTCGGGTGCGTCGGGTGACGACGCCGAGACGTCGACAGGTTCGCCGAAGTCGTGGGGAATCGTGCGTTCCGGACCATGGCGGTCATTCGAGCCGAAGTCTTGGTCGAACACCTCCCGAACTCGCACGGCGTCGCCGCCGGCCGGCGAGATCACCACCTGCCAGTGGTCGATGACTTCATCGTGGTGACCACCACCGATGAGACCGGTGGCACCCAGCACGCCCGCTGCAGCGATGACCGTTCCTACTGCGACGTGTCTGAACGAACCGAACTTTCCGAGCATGCGCTCAGTCTGCTCTGTATCAGTCCGGCTGGAGCGCTATTTCAAACGCTTCACCGCATGAAACGGCTGACACCACGCCATGCGAGCGGGGTGAGCAGACCGGCGGCGAGCAGCTTGATCACGTCGCCGATGAGGAACGGCGTGAGGCCGTACTCAATCGCATTGGTTTCGCCGTTGGCGATGGGGATGTTCAGGTCGTAGGCCCGCCACGTGACACCACACATGTAGATCGCGACGGTGCCTGCGAGCATGGCCGGAATCGCCGTCGCGACGTCGCGGTCTTGGCCGCG
>DATKCX010000095.1:0-7913 GCA_035512975.1 Ilumatobacter sp. | reverse complement strand
TCGGTGTCGGCATCGGACACTCGGGTTTAGATCTCGCAGTCGACCTGAACCAGCAATTCCGCCAGATCGTTGGGCACTTCCATCTCGGCGTCGATAGCCGGACCAGCGAGATCGCTGTCGGCGACGACCAGCATCAAATATCGAACGACCTCTGCATCCCACTGCTGACCTGCGTTCGAACGCAGGATCGCGAGGGCCAGGCCGACCGGCAAACCCCTGCGGTACTCGCGGTCGTGGGTGATGGCGTCGAACGAATCACACACCGCGATGATTCGAGCTTCCACCGGAATGCCCTGACCGGACAACCGATCCGGGTAGCCGTTGCCGTCGACCCGCTCGTGATGAGCTCGGACGATATGTGCACAGGGCGCGAGTAGCGCGTCGGTCGCCAGGATCTGGGCACCGTTGGCCGCATGCTCCTGGACGACGCGGAACTCGTGATCAGACAGCGAGCCCGGCTTGCTGAGAATCTCTGACGGGACGAGTGACTTGCCGACGTCGTGCATCACGGCTGCGAGGCCCAGGTTGCGGCGCTGGGCGATCGACAAGCCCATGCGATCGGCAACCTTCAACGCCAAGTCGGCAGTGTTGGCGAATTCGACGTCGTTGCCCTCCGAAGTCAGGTGCCGACGCACCACCGGGCTGGCCATGAGGTCGAGTGACAGGAACGGATCGACGCCCCGCACCGGCGCGAAGGCGTCCTGCGTGCGACCGGTGCGCCGGGCGACGGCGGCGCACGCCAGCGACATCGAAACGGCGGCGACAAGGCCAACGACGCGGAGGCCCCAGAATCCCAGGCCGTACACGTCGGCCATCGGAGCCAACGCCGATATTCCCAGCCCGGCGGCAGCGGCCCACATCACGACGAACTCGTTCGAGCTTGCCGTCGTGTGCAGGTGGTAGAAACGGATCGCGATCAACATCATCGCGACGAGGGCCAGGACACCGATTGCGACCGACAACGGGCCTTGCGCACTGGGCGTCGACCAAATGTTCGGCAGCCCGGCCAACCCGAACGCTACGACGAACGCACCGAGCGTGCTCAGCAACGACCAGTCACGCCAGTTGCGAGCGCCCCAGCGACCGAAGCGGGTTCCGGCGAACAGCACCGGCAACGAAGAGGCCGCGACGACGGGGACCACGAGGAGACCAGCTACGCCGAATGCTTCGTTGCGATCGAACAGCGCGTCGGGAGTCACAGCAGCCTGGGCGGCCGACAACACTGCCATCGACAGCAAGCCGTTTCCGATCAAGCCGAGTTCGGCGACGTCGCGCCGATCGGCAAGCACGATCGCCCACATTGCCGCCGCCATCATCAACAGCGATGACGCGGCGCCGAGCGCCGCGAACATTGGCGGTTCCGCCCAGGCGCGATCGAACGGGTTGAACAGACTGAAAACGCCGACAGCGCCGAGCAACCCAAGCGCCAACATGAGGAGCATGTTGTTGCGCGGCATGCCGCGGGTTGGCGGGGCGGAAAGCGGCGTCGCGTCGAGCATTGTCACAACTCGGTTATCGGGCCGCGACCCCCATGCCTTGAGGCTTCTTGCCCGATCGAACTGCGGTGAGCCTCAGCTGTCGTTGATGGCCTGAGTCACCACATCGCACAAGTCGACCACACGGAACGGTTTGTGCAGCACCGCTCGAGCTCCCGCTGCCAGGAGCACCGTGTCGTGTTCCTCACTGCCAGACATGACGATCGTCGGGATGTTGCGACCAGCCGCGGTCAACTCGCGCAGCACGTCGAGGCCGGTGAGATCGGGCATGAAATAGTCGACGACGACCGCTTCGGGCATCTGTGACTCGCTGGCTACCGATTCGAGATGTTGGAGGAGCTCGCGTCCCGACGCGAAGACCTGGGGCTCGAAACCGCTGCGCGTGAGCGCCGTATCGAGCAACTCGCGCAGCACGTCGTCATCATCGACCAGGACCACGCGACGTGCTGTCGGACGGACGTCGTTGGGCACGCTCGGAGAAGAACTCATGACGACCACATCGTATGTGAGACGTACGTCTCATAACCGTTCCTGTCGCGCATCGACACCCCGTTCTGGCACCCGTTCTGGCAATTATTGCAAGGGATCAGCGACGCGAACGACTCACACAGATTCTCCGGTGAGGCGGTCGACGAACCGCAATGCGGCGAACGACGACTCGCTGCGCCACAAGGCCACCACGTCACCGGGGTGCGAGTGAAGGTCTGCGGCGATCGCCTCGGCGAGTTGTTCGACGTGGCCGCGCTGTCTTGTCAGCATCGCCGCGACGTCGATCCCGCAGATGTCGGCGATGACCAACTTGAGAAGCAATTCGCTGCGGAGGTCACGCAAATGCGGCACCGGTGCACCCAACCACTTGCGCAGTTGCGCTCGGCCCGACCGTGTGGCGGCCATGATCGTACGATTGCCTCCGGCGATGCCCGGCTCCTCGCCGATGGGCTGCACGTAGCCGCGCTGGACGAGTTGGTCGATCGACCGGTAGGTGAGCGCCCGCGACAACGACCACACTCGGCCGACATCGCCGTCGGGCTTGAGCCGAGCGGCGATGGCGAAACCGTGTGCTGGTGCCGCGTACAGAATGCCGAGGCACGCCCACTCTCCGAGAAGCAACTCGTTACCCGATCGACCCACGCTCACCATCGCGACCCGCCCAACGTTTCCGACCGCGCGCTCACGAGGGGTATACCTCGATGTCGGTGGCCTTGACGGAGGCGACGATGTCCTCTCCTGGTTGCAAGGCGAGCGCGTCGAGCGCGCCGGTGGTGATCTCGGCCGTGAGCGGGAGTTGGCCGGCCATGCCCACTCGCACGCGATCGCCCAGCCGGTCGATGTCGACAATCACCCCACGCCAGGCATTTCGGGTACTCGATCCGTCGGCTGGCACCCGCGCCAACGCAACCGAATGCGGACGAATCATTGCGAACGACGGCCCGTCTGGAGCATCGGCAATCACGACGGTTGCACCGGATGCTGTTGACAACACTCCACCGGCAACGGTTCCTGCAACAAGGTTGACGCCCACCAGATCGGCGACGTAGCGCGAGCGCGGATGGGCGGTGACTTCGGCAAGCGTGCCGATTTGAACGATGCGACCGGCATCGAGGATCGCCACCCGGTCGGCCAGCGCGTACGCGTCCACCGGGTCGTGAGTGACCAGCACTCGCATGCCGTCGAACGTCTCGAGAAACCTGCGCAAGTCGCGGCGCACCGTGGCGCGGGTGCCCGCATCGAGCGCGGCCAGCGGTTCGTCGAGGAGCAACAGACGCGGGTTCGTTGCGAGGCACCGAGCGAGCGCCGCACGCTGCGCCTGCCCACCCGACAGCGTGCCCGGCCGTTGGTGGGCGTAGTCGGCGAGACCGACTCGGCCGAGCCAGTCGTTGGCGACGCTCCTCGCCTTGGCCTTGGACACTTTCGGTGTCCGGCGGGCGCGCAGCCCGAACGCGACGTTTTCCAGCACGCTCAGATGTTCGAACAGCAGATAGTTCTGGAACACGAACCCGACCGACCGATCTTCGGGCTCGACCAACGTGTCGGTGACGGGGTTGTCGACGATTGTGCCGTCGATGCGGATTTCTCCGCTGTCGATCGGAGCGAGCCCAGCCAGGCATCGCAGCACCGTGCTCTTGCCGGCACCGTTCGGCCCGAGCAGGGCCAACAGCTCACCAGGCTGCACCTCGAAGTCGACCTGCAGGTCGAGCGCGCCGAGTTGCAGCCCAATCTGCGCCGACAGCGTCACGGCACCACCGTTGCCATGTTCGCTTCTGCCCGGCCCATCCATCGCCCGCGCAAGCCCACCAGCACGCCGAACGAGATCACGATCAGCAACAGGGAAAGGACGATCGCCTCCTCGGGATTCGTCTCGAGGGAGAGGTAGACCGCCAGCGGCATGGTCTGAGTGGTGCCCGGAAAGTTGCCGGCGAACGTGATCGTTGCACCGAACTCGCCGAGCGCCCGCGCCCAGGCCAACACGGCACCGGCACCGAGTGCGGGCCGAATGCTGGGCAGGGTCACTCTCCGGAAGATGTACCAGCGTGATGCTCCCAGCGTTCGCGCTGCGTCCTCGAATCGCGTGTCGAGCTGACGCAGCGCGGCTTCCACCGTGATCACCAGGAACGGCATGGCAACGAAGGTCTGGGCCACCACCACGCCAGCCGTGGTGAACGGCAGCGTGATGCCGAACCACTGATCGAGGTACTGCCCGACGATGCCTCGCCGGCCCAAGGCGAAAAACAACGCGACGCCACCCACCACCGGCGGTAGCACCATTGACAGCGTGCACAGAGCGCGGACCGCTTCTCGGCCGGGGAAGGTTCCCCGTGCGAGCAGCCAGGCGAGCGGCACGCCGAACACCACCGACAGACCAGTCGCCCACAATGAGCACACCATCGAGAGTCGGAGCGCTGTGAGCGCGTCGTCGTCGGTGAGGTAGGTCCAAGCGTTCGACCACGGCGCGCGCCACAGCAGCCCGATCAGCGGTAGCGCAAAGAATGCGATCGCCACAACGGCGAGCGCAAGTACTGGGACCGGGAGTGACTCGCCGCCGCCGCGCCGTTTGCTCATCGTTTGCTCATCGCCTGCTCACGGTGTGCGGAATCCATGAGCAGCAAGGATTGATTGACTCTCCGCAGCGAGCACGAAGTCGACGAACGCCTGCGCGCCAACGAGGTTCGCGGCGTCGGCAACCGCGGCGATCGGATACTCGGCGATCACGTTCGCGTCGGCCGGGATGGCTACGCCTTGCGCGGCGTCGCCTGCACCGATGACGTCGGTGGCGTAGACGATGCCAGCGTCGGCCTCGCCCAGCCTCACCTTCGTGACGACAGCATTGACGTTCTCTTCGTACGACTTCGGGATGACGGCGACTCCAGCGTTCGCGTAGATCTCGGCTGCGTACCTGCCACACGGCACCTCGGGCGCACACTGGACCACGATCAGATCATCGTTCGCCAGATCCACGACCCCGGTGATGCCCAGCGGGTTGCCGGGCTGCACGATGATTTCGGCGACATTCGTGGCGAACATGCTGGGCTCGGTGGCGTGCCCCGACGCACTGACGAGTCTGTCCATGTTGCTGGTATCAGCCGATGCGAACACGTCAGCCGGAGCGGATTGGAGAATCTGCGCGACGAGATCAGACGAACCGGCGAAGTTCAGCACCACAGCGGCCTCGGGGTACTCCGCTTCGAACACAGCTCCGATCTCGGTGAACGCAGCGGTGAGCGACGCAGCGGCGAACACCGTCACGTCGCCGGCGACGTCAGACCCAGACGTTGGGATAGCAAGATCGTCAGAACCACACGACGTGAGAACCAGGCCGACCGCTGCCAGCGGGGCCAAATATCGGTGGTGCCGCGGCATCGAGCCACTTTAGTCACAGGTGAACTAATGCAGCGTCACCGGCTGACCATTCAGATCGGTGTGTACCACCCGGCTGATCGGGCGGCGTCGCTGCAACGTTTCGTACCGGTCGTGCGTCATTGTTGTTGATGGTGTCGGAAATCGTCGATGACGTTGTGGCGAAGGACTTCGAGGAGTTCTTCGCGGATCGCTTCGTGTCGTTGTCGCGCCTGGCATTCCTGCTCACCGGTTCGGCCAGTGCCGCCGACGAGATCGCCCAAGACGCGCTCGAGGGCGTGTCTCGGTTGTGGGCCACCATCGAGCAACCTCGTGCGTACGCCCGCGTGGCGGTGGTGAATGGTGCACGTTCGTGGATTCGGCATCGCCAGGTGGCAGAGCGGTCACGGGCTGATGTGGCACCGCCGAACGAGCTCGACGCCGATGCGATCGCGGTGCGCCGAGTGCTCGCAGCGCTGCCAGAGCGTGAGCGCGAGGTCGTGGTACTGAGGTACTACGCGGACCTGAAGGTCGATGACATCGCCGCCGAACTCGACCTTCCGGTTGGCACCGTGAAGTCGCTGCTGCACAGAACACTGGCGAAATTGAACAAGGAGCTGTCGTGAGCATCGAAACCGACACCTACACCGTTGAGTTCGAGGACAGGGTGGCATCTGCGATGCATGCCCTCGCCGCATCGCACCACCCGCTGCCACGACCAGTGCACGCGGCTCCTCCAACGCCGAAACGGCGCTGGATGTTGAGCACCGCAGCTGTCGCGCTGGTGCTGATCGGTGTCGGCGGGGTCTTCGCAGTGACCGATCGCGCCGACGACCAGAGCCCGATTGCGACCGCGCCCGGCAGTTCTGCGGAAACCGCGTCGACCGCCGACACGATCGACAGCACCCTGCCCGCCACGTCCAGCCCGGTCGATAGTGCCGCCCCGGTCGAAACCACCATCAGCACCGCCAGCCCAGTCACCACGGTCGACCTGTCGACCATCCCCAGCCCACTCCACGTGGTGCCGTACGGCGTCAGCAGTGACGACACCACGGTCCAAGTGCGCGAGGTGAACGTCGTGTCGGCACCAGAATTCACCCAAGGCGCTGACGGCGTTGGTGAGGTGGTGTTGAGCTATGAGGTGCAACTCGGGTTCTCCCCCGAGGGTCGCAGCAGCGTGATCGAGCAGCTATCGCCGACGACGACCGACGGCCAACTGGCTATCGACGTGTCGTGCATCGTCGACGGTTGTCTGTCACCCGATCCCGTCAACGACTTCACGCAAACGAGTTTGCAGCTCACCGTGCGCCTCACCAACCAGCATCTGACTCCCGGCGCTCACTTCACCGACTTCCAAGTGGGCTTCGACGACGGCAGCGTCGTGGTGTTCAGCATCGGTCAGTTCGCCGTTCTTCAACCTTCTGCCGACTTCGCCGACGCCGCCGCTACCTGGGCGGGCGAGCCGAAGGTGATACAGACCGTGTTCGGCGAGGGTTCGTTTGCCTATCACGCGATCTCTGCGTTCGGTTCGATCTGGATCACCGACTCCGCCCGCGGTTTGATCACTCGGATCGATGCAATCACCGGTGCCGTACTGGCCACGATCGAGGCGGGCGATCGCAGCAACCGCCTCACCGCGTCGAACGATGCGGTGTACGTCGCGGCCGAGCCTGCGATCCGCATCGACCCAGCTACCAACGAGGCCACTCCGATCACGGGCGGCGCGCGGGCTCACGGCATCACGTCTGACGGCACCACGGTGTGGACCGCCGGCCTTCAAGGGGAGGTCCAACGCATCGATCCCGATGGGACGATCACCATGCTTGACCTACCGGATGGTCGGTGGATGGACCTCGCCGTGTCGAACGGGCTGGTGTGGGCCATCGAACAACTACGCCCTGCGACGCGACTCATCGGTTTCGACGGAGTGACTGGGGAGATCATCCACGACCTGGCGATACCGGTTGCCAACAACGGCTACCTGGTGCGTCTCGTGGCGGATGAGAGCGATGTGTTCGTGGGTGCCGACACCGGCGGCGGTTGGACCGGCCAACTCACCGTGGTCGACCCGACCATGGGTGCCATCGTCGACACCGTGTCGCTCAGCGCCCGACCGGAAGGGATCGCACTCGCGCCGGATTACATCTGGACGAGTGGAGTAGTCCTCGATCGCAACACCCTCGAAGTCGTCCACGAACAGTTCTTCGGCTTCACGATCGCTCGCGGCCCCGACGGTTCGATCTGGGGAACCAAGTCCGTACCGGGTGCCCAATCCGGAACCTTCACCGCCACCAGGACCCTCCCCGGCGAGTTCAAATAGCTGGTCCGCCAGAACAACACGCGCCCCCCGACCCGCACATCCACACAACCGGCCACGGAACTGCGGCTCGCCAGGACTGCGATCGTCAACCGTTTCGACGATCACCGAGTCAGGGGTGACCACGATCTGGTCGACCCGCAGTAACTTACCGGTCCCACCAATCAAGATCGACCCTGCGAACTCACCGATCGACGTAGCGCGCAGGAAGCGATCGCAGCAGACTTCTGAGTAGACCGGATCGAACGTCAACAGATCGGTCGAAC
>DATKCX010000094.1:0-18607 GCA_035512975.1 Ilumatobacter sp. | reverse complement strand
ACGGTTCCGGCAGCCGCGACCTCGAAAGGGCACCGTGGATGTCGCTCGCTCCGATCGCCCTGCTGTTCCTCACGGTGGTCTCGCTCAACTTTGCGGGTGACAAACTCCGAACACACTTCGACGTGAAGGAGGCGGCACTGTGACCGTGCGTCTGCAAACCGAAGGCCGCACCGGTTCCGAGCCGCTCCTCGAGGTCGTCGATCTCAAGACCCACTTCCGAACCGAGCGCGGCATGGTGCGCGCCGTCGACGGTGTGACGTTCGATCTCGACCGGGGCAAGGCATTGGGAGTGGTGGGCGAATCCGGTTCGGGAAAGACGGTGCTCAGTCGCACGATCATGGGCCTGCTCCCATCCAATGCCGTGCTGTCGGGCTCGGTGAAGTTCGCCGGGCAGGAAGTGCTGGGTCTCGACGCGAAGCAACTTCGGCACATCTGGGGTCGCGAGATGTCGATGGTGTTCCAGAACCCGATGACCTCGCTGAACCCGCTGATGAAGGTCGGCCGCCAGATCGCCGAACCGCTGCAACTGCATCTCGGTCTCAGCAGGCAGGCGGCTGCGGAGACCGCCGAACGGCTGATGAACGAAGTGCGCATTCCGGAACCGGCGAAACGGCTCAACCAGTACCCGCACGAACTGTCGGGTGGCATGCGCCAACGTGTGATGATCGCGATCGCCATGGCGTGTGGCCCCACGTTGCTGTTCGCCGACGAGCCCACGACGGCGCTCGACGTCACGGTGCAAGCCCAGATCCTCGAACTCATCGGGGAACAGCGTCGAGAACGCAACATGTCGGTCATCTTGGTCACGCACGACCTGGGCGTGGTTGCCGGTCACACCGACGAGATCGCGGTGATGTACGGCGGACGCCTCGTCGAAAAGGCACCCACCAAGAAGTTGTTTGCCAACATGAAGATGCCGTACACGATGTCGCTGATGCGCAGCATCCCGCGGATCGAAGATCCCAGCCACACACGGTTGCTCACCATCCCCGGCCGGCCGCCCGATCTGGTGCACCCGCCGGCAGGTTGTCGATTCGCGCCGCGTTGCGCGTACGCGCGTGACCGGTGCCGCACCGACGAGCCGCCCTTGGTCCCCGCCGAGACCGCTGACCATGTGTACGCCTGCTGGTATCCGGTCGGTTCGCCAGAGTTCGAGGAACGAGACGCACAAGTGGTCGAGCAGTTGGAAATCGAAACCCGCGCCGTCGCAACGGCTGCTCGTGCCGCCGCGGAAGGTGTGCGCTGATGGCTGGAACCGGAACCGCCCATCTTCGAGACGGCGATGCCGTCTTGCGCGTCACCGACCTCGTCGTCGAGTTCCCGATCGGTCGTAAGGCGACAGTGAGCGCGGTCGCTGGCATCAGTTTCGACGTGCTGCGCGGCGAGACGCTCGGCATCGTCGGTGAATCGGGGTGCGGCAAATCCACCACCGGCCGTGCCGTGATGCAGATCACTCCGCCCACGTCTGGCTCGGTGGTGTTCGAAGGCAACGATCTGGCGACCATGTCGTCCAGCCAGGTCCGCGAAGCACGCACGCGGATCCAAATGATCTTCCAGGACCCGATCTCGTCGCTGAATCCGCGTCGTCGTGTGAGCGACAGCGTGCGCGACCCGCTCGACATCTGGAAGCGTGGTTCGGCCGACGAGCGAGGTGCCATGGTCGATGCGGCGCTGGAACGGGTGGGAATCGACCCGGCCCGAGCGGCCGAAAGCCGTCCGCACCAGTTCTCGGGTGGCCAATGCCAGCGCATCTCCATCGCTCGCGCGCTGGTGCTCGACCCCACCCTGATCATCTGTGACGAACCGGTCTCGGCGCTCGACGTCAGCGTGCAGGCGCAGGTACTCAATCTGCTCGAAGACCTGAAGGCGCAGTACGGATTGACGTTGATCTTCATCGCGCACGACCTCGCCGTCGTGAAGAACATCAGCGATCGAGTGGCCGTGATGTATCTCGGCAAGATGTGCGAGGTAGCGCCCAGCGACACGCTGTATGAGCACGCCGCGCACCCGTACACGAAGGTGCTCCTCGAGTCGATTCCCGTGCCCGACCCGCTCTACGAGCTCACCGTCCCAGACATCGATGGCGACCTGCCATCGCCGGTGAATCCCCCGTCGGGCTGTCGATTCCACACTCGGTGCACCTTTGTCACCGAGGTGTGCCGTACCGACGAACCGATCATGCGTGAAATCGGCGACGATCACTTCATCGCCTGTCACCACCCCCAGGTCACTCCGGTCTCCGTCGGCCGGTAGCGTGCGGTGATGCCGCTGCCCTGGGTTTCCGTCGCGGCTCCGCGCTCGCTTCGGCGCACCCTCGCTGCGCACCGCGCCGGTCTTGGCGACCCGACCACACGTGTCACCGATAGCGAGTTCGTGCGGGCAACGCTCACGCCTGCGGGGCCGGCCACGCTGCGGTTGCGATGGTCTGTCGACCCGGCCGACGTGGTCGACTGCGGGTTGCTGGCCGAAGCGTGGGGGCCGGGAGCCGACTGGTTGCTCACCCGCGTGGACGCGCTCACCGGCACCCATGACCAGCCGATCGAGTTCACCGGGGCGCATCCCGCGGTTGAGCGCGCCTTGCGCGCCCGCCGCACCACGCGGCTCGGAGCCTCGTTCGGGCTCTACCACCAGCTACTCCCCACCGTGATCGCTCAGCGCATCACCGCAGGCGAGGCGCTGAACCAGTGGGCCGCGCTGTGCCGGGCGCTGGGTGCCGCTCCCCCGGGTCCAGCCGAGGTGGTGGCCGACCTCGTGCTGCCGCCCGCACCGGAGGTGCTGAGGCGTCAGCCGTTGTGGTGGTTCCATCCGCTTGGCATCGAAGGTCACCGGGCGTCGACGCTGATCGAATGCGCTCGGCACGCTGACAAGATGTGGTCATGGTCGGCAGGCGAAGCCGGCACGAAGCTGCCGCTGCTGCGCGGCGTCGGCCCGTGGACGGTGGGTTCGGTGCTCGGCCCGGTGTACGGCGACGCCGATGCAGTACCGGTTGGCGACTACCACTTCCCGAACATCGTCGCGTACGCACTGGCCGGCGAACCGCGAGCCGATGACGCCCGCATGCTCGAACTGCTCGAGCCGTACAGCGGTCAGCGCGGCCGGGTGCTGTCGCATCTCATCACCACAGCCGGAAAGGCACCGTCGTACGGCCCGCGCCAACGAATCCTGCCAATGGCCCGCTGGTGATGTCAAGAAGGGGTCAGACCCCTTCTTGACGACTACCATCGTCGCCGCATGACCCCCGTCGACGGCGCGCCCACAACCTCCCTGCTCGATCGCGTCCGGGCGTCGGCTTGGTCGCAGATGGCGCTGTATGCGCTGCCCAGCTACATCGTGTCGCGGCTCTGCGTCGCCGCCGGCGCTGCGGTGGTGGCCGCCGAACTGCGCGTCGACGCCAGCATCGCTGCTGAAACGGGTGGTGTCCCCGACGTCCACGGAGCGGACACCGCCGGTTCGGCGCTCAAGCCGATGATCAACGTGTTCACGAGTTGGGACGGCCGCTGGTATCTCGACGTCGTTCGGAACGGCTACCCGGAGCACGTGCCGCAGAACATCACCTACTTCCAGGAGGAAGCACGAGCCGCGTTCTTCCCGATGTTCCCGATCATCGGCCGCTACTTCGAGCGGGTGATTCCTGGCGGCGACACGTTTGCGGTGCTCCTGCTGAACCTGATCGTCGGGTTCATCGCCGTCGTCACCGTGGGAATCCTCGCCAGCGAGGTCTACGGGGAGCGGGTTGGGCGTACCTCGGCGGTGCTGATGGCGCTGTTTCCCGGCAGCTTCGTCTTTTCGTTCGCTTACAGCGAGGCCATCATGATCGCCCTCGCCGCGGCAACGCTGCTGATGCTGCACTACAAGGAGTGGAGCGCTGCGGGCGTCTTTGCGGCACTGTGCACCGCGAGTCGACCCAATGGGGTGGCGATCGTGCTCGCCTGCCTGGTGGCTGCGTGGTACGCCTGGCGACAAGACAAGGACTGGCGCGCATTCACCGCAGTGCTCTTGGCTCCGCTCGGGTTCATCGCCTTCCAGCTGTACGTCGGCGTGAAGGCCGACGAGACGTTCGTGTGGTTCCGCGTGCAATCCGAAGCCTGGGGCGAAGGCGCGAGCTTCGGGTACACGGCGCTCTCACGAACCTTCGGAGCGTTCGCCAACCCGCTCACCTCACCCACCGACTCCATCACCGCCATCAGTGTCGCCGCCACCGTGCTGCTCGTGTGGTTTGCGTGGAAGGCCAAGTTGCCCCGCCCCATGGCTGCGTACTCTGCGATGGTTTTGGCGATGATGCTCCTGCCCGCCACGGTGACCGCTCGCCCCCGCTTCCTGTTCACTGCGTTCCCCTTGCTGATCGGTGCCGCATGGTGGTTCGAGCATCACCGCGAACACAATCCCCGTCGCCACGACGACGCCTGGGCGCTCGCCCTCGTGTCGTGCGGTGCCGGCCTTGCCACCCTCACCGGCCTCTACGGCGTGTACGGCGCGATCCCCTGATCTAGCCGCCGCGGCGGGTCTTTTCGTCCAGCATCGACTGGCGGCGTTCGGGGCCGACGCCGATCGTCGCTGGGTCGACGCCGTCGGGATCGGCACACTGCTCGAAGACCATCACGAGGCCGTTGCTGAAGTTGCCGACTTGGCAGAACCCGTCGGCAACGGCCTGATTCGGCGCAGATGACCCCTCTTCGGTGGAGGCGTTCGGTTCGTACCATCCCGTCCAGAAGTTGGTGAGGATCAGCCAGTCGGCGCTGGCCACGTCGGCAGCCAGGGACGAACCCGGCGCATCGGCGATGCCCGGGTCCATCTCGATGAACTGAGTGGCCGGTTCCAACTGTGGCAGCAGGTAATAGAAGATGACGTCGCTGTACACGGTGCGACGCATGTCGGCGAGCCCCACCAGCAGTCGTTCGCCGGGCTCGGCTTGCGCATCCACCAGATCCACCGCTTGCTGCGCTGCGAGTTGCACTTCCGGGTTCAACAAGTAGAAGTGGAGATCACCGTTTCGCACCGGGAGTCCCGGCGACGGCAGGTTTCCGACCGACACGCGGCTGAGGTACAGGTACGGCCGGAACGTGAAGAACGGGCAGGCGAACAGCAGCACGGCCAAGACGACGGCCGTCGGTGCGACCATCCAGCCGACACGCTGTGGCGCGCGCTCGAGGGCGTCGATGGTGTGGGTCGTTCGAATCATCGAGCGCACCTCGACGAAGGTTGCCGCCAGCATCGAGAACGCAACCGATGAACCCCACGCGAGATGCGTGCTGTCGGGGCGCTGCACCGCTTGGCCGATGAGGCCGAGGCCGAACAGCGCCAACACCGTGTACCACACGATGCGCTGCGTGGCACCGTCTCGTCGCCATCTCCAGACACCGAACACCACCGAGCCAATCGCAGTGATCATGAGCGCGAAGAACCAGAAGAACAGCTGCTGCGACGCGCCGAGGGACGGAAGGCCCCACCACGGCGATTCCACGGGGTTCTCAGACAACGCCTGCAGCGCCCCGTCGAGTTCACCCCAGGTGGGCGGCACGGGCAGCCGGCGGCCAGGGCGCAGGTCGAACACCGGCTCGGCCACCATTCCCTGCCACGATGGTCCGATTCCTGCTACGGCCAGATGAACCCACATCGGGATGGCACCGATCATCGCACCGATCAAGGCGTCGGTCAGCTTCACCCGCTGCCACAGCAGCACACCCCAGGCCATGCCGAGCGCGAGCACCAGGTCGGGTCGAAAGGTGAGCGCAAATCCGGCCAGCACGCCGGCGACGATCGTGATCACGCGCCGCTGCCGACCCTCCACGTGGAGCGCCCGCACGCCGAACAACAGGCTCACCAGCGACAATGCCAGCGCACCGGGCCAGGCCAACGCCGAGAACCCGGTGGGCGTGATCATCAGCACGGTCATCGTTCCACCTGCCGGCAGTGCGGCCTGCCAACCCCACGGGCGCATCGCGACGGTGATCGCGATCACCGCCACGATGATCTGTCCGAAACCGAACGCCCGCTCCGACGCGAGTGACTCGTCGAACAGCCACAGCCACGCGGCGAGCACGTCGAGTGCTCCGGGGCCGTACAGATGCAGGAAGTCGACGTTGGGCACCTTGCCTTGTCGGACGAGTCGCGGGAAGACGAGCATGAAGCCCTCTTCCATGAGCGAACCGGCGTACCGAAACAGCCCGCGCGCCGGGAGCACCAGAGCGAGCAGCACGGCAGCCCATGCCGCCGACGAGGTGACGGTCGGGCGGCGGAACGGCGCGCCACCGAACACGAACGGTGTGACCTCATCCTGATCGTTCACGAGACGTGGTACCGCCGGGCTTCGAGATACGGGTCGCCGTCGACCACGTGCTCTGGCTTCAGGATCTGGCTCATGCGGATCGTTCGCTCGGGGCCCCTTCGCCGGCGAAACGTCAACACTTGTGTCACGGCCCGCACAGCGGCCGAATCGGCCAAATGGTGCTGCTCTCCGGCGCGCTCCACCTCGGCGAGCAATTCGGCGCTGGGCGTGCCGACCACGTCGTATTCGAAAGAGCCGGTCCACGGCATGCACACGAGGCGCGACGTCAGGTGTCGGTCGAGGAGCGCGGCGAGATCGCTCGCCACCGGCTCGGTGGTGGCCCAGGTGTGGAGGTCGGCATCGAACACGGTCGACGACTTGGCCTCGAACCGCAGCACCCCGTCGTCGAGGCGGCACCACCACAAGTGGCTCGGAAAATCGAGCAGCCGTGCGCTGCCGACGTGGGGCACCTCGATGTACCCCGCTTTGCCCACCCGCATCATCTCGCGCATCGCGGCGGCCGGGTCGAGCACGTGTTCCAACACGTGTGAACAGATGACGTAGTCGAACACCTTGTCGGCGAACGGCAGGTCTCCTGCGTCGGCGTCGAACAACGCCCGCGGCGTGCGCGCTTCGGCACCGCCGGCACGTTGCACCGCGTGTTCGCCGTCGGGAAACTTGTCGACCAACACGTCGGCGCGCCAATGCGGCTTGTCGCCGCTGCCGATGTCGAGCACCAGGTCCGACGGCCCGACAGGAATGGCGATACGACGACGATGAAAGCTCGCCAGTTCGTCACGTCTCGGGAACATCAGACTCCAGTACTTGCGGGCGGTATCGATCGAACAGCGCCACGATGCCGACCGCTGCCATCACGCAGAGGATCGGCTCGAACGGGGCGCGGAAACGGAGGTTGCCGTAGGCGTACACCGCCGTGAACGTGACCATGACGGCGTGGGACCACAGCGGCCACACCGGCACCTTGCGGCGCCGAAGCGCCACGGTGCCCGCAACGGCCAGCGCCATCATGACGTAGTACATGCCCAAGCCGGCTCGCAGTATGTCGCGTGGACGCCCCTCCACAAAGCCGAAGTCCGCATTCTGGAGTGGCCGGAACAGCTCCCATTGGCGACCGACTCTGGCCACGATGACTTTGGGAACTTGGGACGCGTTGTCTCGGGCGTATTCGAGACCGATGTCGCGGTACGCCTGGTTTCGTACCGATTCGTCTCCGGGCGGATCGCCGAACTCAGCTCGATAGCGCTCTTGACACGCAAAGGACCAGAAGCCGATTCTCGGCCCGTAGTACGAGTCGGGACAGTTGGCGTAATAGATCACTTCGTTGCTGTTCGTAGACAACGGAACGAGCAGGTCGAAGCGAGTCGCGTTGTAGATCGTCCAGGGAGCAATTACCGCGATGAACGCTGTAGCACATACGGCGAGATGACGGAATTGCTTCTTCCGAGTGAGTTCACTCGTGGCGACCAGCGGCAACACCAGCAACACTGTCATCAGCACTGCCTCACCGCGTGTCAGGGCAGCAGCTCCGATCAGCGCTCCAGCCCACGCAACGATGCCGATCCGTGGTGAGGTGTGCCAGCGATACATCAGCCAAGTGGCTGCGGTGGTGATACCCGCCATCATTCCTTCGACCCACATTGAGCCGTCGGTCACCCATATGTTCGGATACGCGAGCAGTAGCACAGCGGCGACGATGGCCGCACGCCGACCGGCCACGTGGTGGGCCAACATCACCCCGAACACCACCTGCGGAATGCCGAGCAGCACGCTCACGAGCTGGTGATCGAAGTAGGTCGTGCCGCCCAGTCGAGACCACAGCGACAGCACGATGGGGAACGCGGGGCCATGCAGTGCACTGGGGATGGCCTGGCCGTCTTGCGCCCAGGCGACCGGGTTGAGAAATCCCCGCCCTTGGGCGAGCAGGTTTGCGGTGACATGGTAGAAGAACTGGTCGCCACCGTCGCGGCGATCATTCACCAGGTTGATCGTGGTGGCCGTTCGGCTGAGCATCGTGAGTGCGCCGATGACGACGAGTGCTCCGGCGTTGCTCACGGCGCGCAAGGACCGTTGGCGGATCGTCGCCAACATGGCTGCCCCGACCACACCTACACACGCCCCCAAGAGCGCAACCCACGTCCAGATGACGAAGATCGGCCCGGCAAGTTGCATCGAACCGGCGACGATCGACAGCCGGTCAGGCGAGTGGTCCCCGATGAACGCAAGCGTCGCTGGTGCGGTTCCGACGACGCCGACGGCCGCACCAACCATGAACAAAGTGGCCGTGCTCGGATGGCCACGGACGTCGCGCTCTCGGTCGGAGCTGGTCTCGCCGGCGATCATGATGGCGGTGGCTGCGAGGACGGAAGCGGCTGCGGCAACCCAGGGGTCGAGGCGACCCAGCAGCAACGCGGCACCGGTGACGACAGCAGCGACTCCCCACACAGCGCTCCTTGGCAACGAGCCGCCAAGCCTCGCCGCACCGGCGGTCCTGCGGGCCAAGAAGCCCCCGAGAACGGCCAGCACTGACACTGCAGCGCTGACAGCGACCGGTGTGCCCGATGCCCCGATCAGTCCGAGTCCGGTGGGATCGAGTCCGCCCTGGAGCAGCACGGTCGCCCAGACCACGGCGATCACGGCGGTGCCGCACACGACTCCGACGGCCGTCTGCGATCGGCCGCTCGCCCACAACCAACCCACGCACGCGAGCAACGTGAGCTGTCCGATGCATGTGGCCGCGAGCGTTTCGGTGAGCCACGAGGGCGCAACGCTCGAGCGAGCGACCAACGAACCCGAAGCACACGCAGCCCCCAACAACGCGATGACGACACACGCGTGAACAACCCGAGCATCCACGGCACGGACCGGGGACTCGGCGGAAGGTGTGGCTGTGTCGGGCATAGTCGGGTCGGGCATGGTCAGGGGGTAGGTTACTGCCGTGGTCACGACTGCTCTGGGAGACCTGTCGTCACGAGTTGCGATGACGATCACCGGGTTCGGCATCCTTGCGGCGGCGACATGGTACGTACTGCCGGTGTTCTCGGGCAACCACGGCGACGTGGCCGTGTGGGGCGGCGGGTCGATCGAGTCCAGCATCGACACGTTGTCGTTCGAGCTGCGCGATCGCGGCCGCGGTGTGCAATGGGCCGGCGCAGGTTCCACCTGGTGCGAACTTGCCGACGTCGAACCATCAACGGCTGGAGTCGACGTGGTGGTGCTGGCACCGGAAGCCAACGGCACGTGTGCAGGTGACGCCGTTGCCGCAGCCATCGGCCGTTGGAGCGATGCTGTGGAAGTGGTCGTCGTGCCGTTGGGGGGTGCCACGGCTCCGACGTCCCACCACGCCACGGTCATCGACGCCGAGGTATTGCTCGGAACCGGCACCACCACCTCGATGCCCTGTGAATGGTGGGACAGCTGCCAGGGCGACGTGGCAGTACGCGGCCCCGACGGAGAACTCACCGAGGCGGGGCGGGCGCGTTTGGCCCGGATGATTTCAGCCGCAATCGGCTAGCGGCACGCCCCCGGCGGCTCGTCGTAGCGCGCGTCATTCACCCACGCCCCGACCACCCACACCGACGGATCTGCTGGCACGATGCCCGAAAATCGCTGTGCGAGCTCGTTGCTCAGCCAGTAGCCGAGCAACGCTGCACCCGTTGGGCACACGTGAACGCCGTCTGGTTTGCGTTCTGGCTGGCCGTCACCGTCGATGTCGGTGGCGAAATCTCCCCACAGTTCGTCGGCGTCGAGTACGACGACCTCATCGGGAAACTCAGCTGCTCGCTCGCGTGCTACGCCGAGCATCGTGTCGGTGGTGTTCTCGTGACGCGACGGGTCGACCGGTGGCGGTTCGAGGACGACCAACACGGTGCCAAGGTCACTCCACGCGTCGGCATACCGATCGAACGCGTCGGCTTGTGCGGAATCGTCATGACCGCCGTCCCACCCGGACAACATGAACACCGCTACATCGGGCGGTTCCGCCGCGAACGGATCGACGAACAAACCCATCGAACGCTCGTCGACGAGACCCAGCCCCAGAAAGGTCTGTGCAGTGACCGCGGGGCCGGAGGCAGAGAGTGCGGCGATGACGCCGGGGGCCGCATCAAAGGCCACTGAATCACCCTGCCACGCGACCGATTCCACCAGAGGCGCAGCCGACTCGGACAGCAGGGTCGTCGTGGGAGCCCGCACCGTGGTGGCCGGAACCGTGGTGGCCGGAACGGTGTCGGCCGGAACGGTCGACGACGTGTCAGCAGTGTTCTGAGTAGTCGTGGCGACGGCAGGCGTGTCGGCGCTGGGGCTGGTGACGGCCGGCGTGTCAGCACTGCTCTGGTTGGGCAGCGTGATGCTGGAGGCCTCGATCGACAACTCGATCACAGGCGGTTCGGGGGTCACAACGGCGCTCACGACCACCAGCACGGCTGCGACCGCCAGCGCCGACCACCCGGCACGTGCGGGGGCCAGTCGCCGCCCATAGCGAATCGGGGCCTCGAGGAAGCGATACGACACTGCGGCGATGGCCAAGGAGACCGACCACCGAACCACCGTGACAACCGGCCGACTCCAGCCGGTGGAATCTTGATCGATGATGATGAACACCGGCCAGTGCCAGAGGTACAGCCCATAACTGACGGTGCCGATCCAACGCAGCGGCGAGATCTCGAGTGCTGCGATCACCGGCGTGCGGTGGCCCAGCGACATCGAGGCCGCGAGCACCGCACACGCGATCGAGTGCGCGAGCAACAGCCCCCGGTACAGCGCGACACTCGACGATCCGTCGATCGTGGCCCACATCGCCACCACCCCACCGAGCAACACCACCTGGCCGACGGCGACCGGCATTGGTGCCCGGCTGGCGAGTCGGCGAAGCCGCACATCCACCGCCACGATTGCCGCGACTGCTCCCACCAGAATCGACGCTGCCCGCGTGTCGGTGCCCATGTACACCCGCGTCGGGCTGTCTGGATCGAACAGCACGAGCATCGCCACGAACGATGCGAGCACTGCGGCGGCGGTGACGAGCCCGAGCGTGCGTCGCGCACGCACCCCGCGCAGACACGCGATCGCGATCAGCGGCCACAGCACGTAGAACTGTTCCTCCACCGCGAGGCTCCACAGGTGAGTCAACGGCGACGGCTCGGTGAACAGCGCCCAGTACTGAGCGCTGTCGGCGATCTGGGCCCAGTTCGCCACATAGAACATCGCAGGGATCACACCGTCGCGCGCCGCTTCCGCCTGAGCGGCGTCGCCGAACACGTACATGAGCGGGGTGATCAGCACCAAGAACGACAGGGCCGCCGGCAGCAAGCGGCGGGCGCGCCGCTTCCAGAACGCCACCAGGTCGACCCGCTCGGCACGTTCGTGTTCAGCGAGCAACAGACCGGTGATCAGGAAACCAGACAGCGCGAAGAACAGGTCGACGCCGAGGAAGCCCCCGATCAACAAGTCGTCGTGAAACAGCAGTACCGCAGCAACCGCGAGACCGCGCAGGCCGTCAAGACCCCCGATTCGGGTGTGGGTTGTGCCGTCTGAGGCTGTCGCCATCAGGTACCGCCCGCGGCGGCGCGGTCGATCGCTGGCCGCAAGATGTCGCCCAATGCCTCTGTAAACGCGGTGGGCTCCTCGTACGCGAAATGAGAGCCATCGGGCCGCACCACGACATCTTCGGTGTGCGGCACCATCCATTCGGCGACGGGCACCACGACGGCGCGATCTCCGAACTCCGCGATCACGCTGGAAATGATCTCGTTCCAGCGGATCACTCGGAAGACGTTGCGCGAGTCCTGCAACGCTGGCTCCGGCGGCCAACCCACGGTCTGAGCGAATGCCGGACAGTTCATCCAGCCCACCTGGGCGACGCCGCCGTCGAGCAACCGTTGCACGCTGGTGCGGACCGCTGACGCGAGCGCCTCGTCGAACACGGGATCTCCGACGATCGACGGCCCACCGCCGGGGACCTCCCGTTCGATGAGTTCCCACTGACAGCTCATCGCCAACGCGAGATCGATCGGTGTGCTCGCGGTGGTGGCGTCCCACTCGGTCATGGCGTCGGCGCAGCGCTCGTCGGGCTCGACGGGAAGGATGGAGCAGCCGAGCATCGTTGCAGTTGCGACGAGTTCTGTGCCGGCCACCGGGGCGTCCGCCAGCACCAGAGCAATCGACAGGGCGATCGAGTCACCGAACACGCCGACTCTCGTGTTCCCGGCAGATGGCATCGCGGGTGTCGTGGAAGCGGGCGAAGATGTGGGAACCGTGGTCGCCACCGTGTCGGCCCGGGTGGCCGGTTCCGCATCGACGCGCGAAGTCGACGGTACGTCGGTTGAGTCAGTCGACACCGTCGATGCGACGTCGCCGTCGTCATCTGGCGGCGGGGACGTCGCTGTGGATGTCGATGACTCGTCGTCCGTTGCATCGAAGTCGAGCGCTGCGCCGTCTCGCTCGAGTTGGCTGAGGTACGCAGAGGTCGTGCTGGTGGGCACGATCGCCGCTGCCGCAGGCAGAATCAGCAGTGTCGCCGCCAATGCGCCGAGCAGCGCTCGGTCGTTGTTGCCGCTCCGGAACGGCGTTTCGACCAGCCGGACGAGCAGCGCGCTCGACGCAACCGAACCAACCGCCACGACCACCACCAACATCGGTCGCGGCCATCCTTGGCGCTCGGCCACGATGAGAAACGGCCAATGCACCAGATAGATCGCATAGCTCAACGTGCCGATGTACACGACCGGCCGACGTTCCAGCACTCCCCGCCACAGCCCGGCGCAACGAACCGCAACGTGGACGAGAGCGACCGAGACGATCGCTTGCGCCGGGAGCAGCCCACGACGGATCGCGTCGCCGGCGGGAGTCGCGAACACGACGAACGACAGCATCGTCAGCATCGCCACGCCGGCCATGAGGTTCGCCCGACCGGTTGGGAGATCGTGGGTTCGGCGAACCGTCTGACGATGCCACAGGTGCGTCAGCGCGAGCGCCACGCCGATCAAGATTTCGCCGGCCCGCGTGTCGGTGCCGTAGTACGTGCGCGCCACCGACCAGCCGGTGACGAACGGCAACGTCCACGACACCACTGCGAGGCCGACGATGGCTGCGATCCGCCGTTGGTACGTACCGAGCCGCCACACGGCGAGCAGCACGATCGGCAGCAGCAGGTACACCTGTTGCTCGACCGCCAGACTCCAGAAGTGCACGAGTGCGTCTGGCGTGGCGAACAGCGATGCGTAACTCGCGTCAGACCAGAGTTGGTTCCAGTTCGAGGCACCGATCACCGTCATCCACAGTCTGCGGGGAGCATCCGCGACCGACGAGTTCGTCGCGACCTCTACAGCCACCACGCCAGCGACGACGACCCACGCCAACGGAACCAATCGTCGAACCCGGCCCACCCAATACCGTTGAATCGTCGGCCGCACCAGCGGCCGATCAGCGAGTCGCAAACCCAGCAGGTAGCCCGACAGCGTGAAGAACAGCGACACCCCCAGGAAGCCGCCCCCAAACCCGGGAACCTGGGCGTGAAACAGGAAGACGAACGCGATGCTGATCGCGCGGAGGCCGTCGAGATTGGCGATCCGCGCGGTCGCTGCGGTCGGAGTGCCGCTCACTGCTGCTCGCCCGCGACCAGGTCGTCCCCGTCTACTCCAACCACTCCATCTGGTGTCATCTCGTCGCCATCGCTCGTCATGCCGTCAATGACCATGGGGGCCGCTACCACGATGATCGCAAATGCCATGAGCTCATGCAGGTCGCTGAACCGAATCGGCCACCCTGCACCGGCGTTGAGGTCGAAGAGCCACGCACGGCGGGCGATGTTCAAGCCGAGGATCCCGAGCAGTGCCACTCCCCCAAGTGCCACCATTCGCGGGCGGCGCGACACCACCAGCACCGCCGCCACGACGATGGCGTGCCAGAACACGCCAACACCGATCAGCAGCAACGACCCCGCGACCAACAGTGCTGCGGCGATGACAGCGGTGCGTCTACTCACCGGGGCGACGAGCAGTGCGGTGTTCACCGGAAGTGGGACCACGGCGTCGACCCGGCGGTACGAGTGCCGGCCAGGAGAATCGGGCGCTCGGTCGTCACGACGGCGCGCCCTCGCCCATATGAGTGCCGCGAGGCAAGCGGCGACCGACAGCAATGAGAACGCGAGCCCGAGCCGCACTGTGCCTTGCGGCGCGAAGTCCACGCTGACCGAGGTGCTGTCGGGTGACGGTTCCAACCACCATCCGTTGAATCCGCCCGAGATGGGGATCTGCGGGCCGAGACCTGCCCCATTGGCGCTGGCCTCCCAGCCTTCGCTGAATCCTTGCCCGAACACCAGCCAGCAACCGTCCGGGCATGGTTCCACCTCGAACTGTGCCGACGTGAGTGACGACCCGTTCACGCTGACGGCGGGAGCACCGCCTCCAGCCACGGGCGTCGAAGCGGACGTTCCGTTCGAGAAGCTGACCAGGTCGACGTCGATGCCGGTGGTCAGCCCACGCGCACTGATGACGTCATGTGATCCGGCCGACAGCGTGGTGATCGCGTCGCCGCACAGCTCGGCGTCGACGAACTCACCCCGCAACAAGGCCTGCACGTCGATCCGCAGCGGTATGCCCACATCGTCCACCCACAACAGATCCGAACGACACTCGTCGGTCGTGTCGCGGAGTTCCATCGAGATCGGAAGGCCCTCGATTTCCGACAACGACACCGGCAGGGTGGCCGGGTCGCCGTAGCGGCGATCGGTCGTGATGCGAGCATCGATCGCGGTGACCGTCAGCACCAACTCGTCCCCGCTCACGCTGGGCAGGACGACCTGACTGCGTCCTTCGGAGTCGGGCGGCGGAACCTCGATCGCCTGGTCGAGGTCACCCACCTGCACGCTGACTTCGGTGATCACCGAGTGTTGATCGTCGACGGGTTGCACCATCGACATCGCCTCGAACGGCGTTGCTCCATCGAGCGGGATCGTGAGCGTGCTGCCCAACGCCGCGTGGAACGGCGACGTCCAAGCCGTGTCGAGTCGACCGTCGAACGCCGAAGCGGCGCGTGCCTCGGCCACACCGATGAGACGATCGAGCGACGTCGGACCACTGATGACTCCGCTGAGTTCGTTGAGTACCGCGTCGTTCGCGCGGGGGTTGAGTCGCAACCGAACCGACCACACGCCGTCGAGTGCCACCGGCAGCTCGAACCGACGCGACAGGTGCGATTCCGGGTCACTGCGCCAGCGATCGGTCGCGTCGACTCGCTCGCGACGGAACACCAACGACACATCGTCGTCAGCGTCGACCTGATCGAGGACCAGCTTCGGCGGACGCACGACCTCGTGGGCGACCGGACCCATCTCGGCGAAGCCCACCCAATAGTCACCGGTCTCTGGACGGTTCGGCCGTTCGGCGATGGCGTCGATGCGCACGGTCACCGGCACGCCAGGCGTCACCGGGATCGACTGACCGGGGGCCACCAGCGAGCGTTCGTCGAGCGGCACCGTCGTCGACTGATCGCCTGCGGTCACCACCACCGACGTGATCCAGTTGCGGCGTTCCCGACCCTGCACTTGCACGAGGCGCAGCTCACCTTCGGCAATGTTCGACACGTTGATCGATTCGCCGATCGGGCTGGCGTTGGTTCCCACCTGCCAGGCCGTTGCCTGGTCGCCGTCGACGGCCATTGCGGCACGCGCCTCGGGCAACAAGGCGAACGGTTCGCCGTAGCTGCTGGCCTGAACGACGAGGCCGCCGTCGAGCGTGGCGATGGTCTGGGCATCGGGATTTCCGTCACCGGCACGTGGCAACGGTTGATGCGTGTCGTTGGCTTCCCCGGTGAGGTCGCTCGCCGCACCACCCGATTCAGTCATCCCCACCGAGTCCTGAGAACTGCGTCGTTGCTCCGTTCGGTCGCGATGCGAGTCGGTGACGATGAAACGAGTGGAACCGTCTGCGCTTGGCAACGCGTCGAGCGTCCCGGTCGCCTGCACCGCGTCGGCCGCCAGCAACACTGCTTCGTCCCCCACGATCAGCCCGGCCGCGGCCGCATCGACGATCCCGTCGCCGCTGCCGTCGAGCACCACCACATCGGTAGCCGCGCGGATCGGCAGCACCGGATCGTCGACGTCGCGTAGCAACACCGGAGGCAAGGCTGGCTCGGCACCTGTCGCCAACGAATACTCATCGATGACGGGGACGCTCGGGAGACTGGGTTGGGGTTCGCCGTAGCTCACCATGTCACCGAGGCCGGGCATCGGCTCGCCCACCGCCGCCAGTAGCTCGGTGGGACGTGGTGTTCGAAACCGTTCGAATGCCTGATCGGTGTTCAGCCAGATCTGGTTCGCGCCGAGCAGGCGGCTCACCGGAGCGAGCGACTCGGGCTCGAGCGAACTCGTCTGTACGCGGCCGTCGAGCGCGTACAGCAGGTCCATCACCCCTGGGCTGCCGAGCGGTAGGAGATCGCGCGTGAGAACGGGCTTGTCGGACAGGAACGGCAACGGCGGGTCGACCGTGTACCCCCAGCGATACGCCCCGAACTCAGCGCCAGGGAACTGGAGCACTCGGGAGCCAGCGGCGTCCACGCGCAAATCATCGGCGGCGTCGGTCCACGCCTGGGGAACGTCTTGATCCCGCTCCAATGCCGCATCGACCAACTCGCCTTGCCAGAACGAGGGCAGATTGACCACGACCAACACGCCTGCGAGCGCGAACACCCCGACGCGGATTCGTGGGCGGGTTCGTGTCCCATCGGCGAGCATGGCGACGCCCAACGCGATGCCCAGGATCATGAGCGGGAGCGCTCTGGTGCTGCTTCTCAGTGCGAGCCCGAGGCTGCTGTCGCGCACGATGCGCATCAGCGGCGACGGCTCGTCGAACGGGTGAACCCCGATGGCCAGGAACGCACCCGCTCCGAACAGCGCGGCCGCGTACCAACGGTGACGCCAGCGCGACACGGCAACGCCGAACACTCCCAGCGCCACGAGCGAGTAGCCGGCGATGATCACCAAGGCGTTCTCTTGATACACCACCGACGATGCAGTCGCCGGCGCGAACGCATCGCGGATGTAGAACAACCAGTACCCGAGCCCGCGCACGGTCTCGTTGGCGGTAGCCGTGAACGAGACCGACTCGAGCGTTTCGGAGTATGCCAGCACGTCGGCCCCGTACTGAGCCTGCACCGCCAGCATCACGACCCACCACAACGACACAGCACTGCTCACCGCGACCAGCCGCGCCGAACTCTTCAACGCCGACCTCACGTCGAGTCGCCGGGACACCATCTCGCCGATCACCCAGATCACCGGACCGGGAACGATCATCAAGAACGCGGTCGGATTGACGTGAGCCACCGTGAAGATCACGAGCCCGAACTGGGCGGGCGGGCGCCAACCTGATTCGCGCATGGGGCGGATCGTGAACACGCTCAACCAGCCGAGCGACGCCCACGGCAGCAACATCAACGACGTGCGGCTCACATAGGGCAGCACATACGTCGACCACTCGTAGATCACTGCCGCTGTCAGCGCAGCGCTGAGCGACAGGCCCAGCAGTTCACACAGCCGAAGCACTCCCCATCCGGCAACGAACAACATGGTCCCGATGAACAACCGGTGGGCGATCCAGTCGGGCACGCGAAGCGCATCGAAGAACATGAACCATGGCCCCGAGGGCCAGAAGTACGTGGTGGTCTGATGCGGGAACCATCCACCGAACTGACTGGGGTCCCACGACGACGTCGCCAGGCGCGTCAAGCGCGTCGGGTCGAGATAGAGGTACAGCTTCGTGTCGGCGGGCATGCGTCCAGGGGACGACATCAGAGCGGGCAGGTAGGCCATCGCCGCGAGCAGCGCGAGCGCCCAGCGCCGCGTGGTTCGTGGCAACCCGACCTGCTGCACCCCGGCCCACTTCATCCAGCCAACCTTGTCGATCAGGCCCGTGGTGGGCGTGGTGCACGCAAGTCGTCGACAGCCCAACGCGTCACCCGGAACATCGACTCGACGATGATCCGCAACGACATCTTCGACTTGCCGCGCACGCGTTGGCGGAAGATGATCGGCGTTTCCTCGACGACGATGTCGTGGCGCTTCAACCGCCTCACGAGCTCGGTGAGAAATGCGTAGCCCTCGGCCGACGTGGTGTGCGGCTCGATGGCCGCCAGTGCAGCAGCGCTGTAGGCACGAAAGCCTGACGTGCAGTCGTGCGGGTCGAGTCGCAGCACAGTTCGGGTGTACGCGTTTCCCCATTTCGACAAGAACCGGCGGCGGTACGGCCAGTCTGGCGCTCCCCCACCGTCGACGTACCGAGAGCCGATGACGACCGATGCGCCCCCAGCGATGCGTTCCAGCATCAC